>SSTG01000002.1 GCA_004801635.1 Muribaculum caecicola
GGTATATATACAGTGCTGTCTACTAAGGCAAAAACTCTTCAGACTCTTTATAAGGATAAAACGATATTTTTAGGCCCGGATTTGTGGACAGACGAAAAACCATCGCCTTATTTCACACAATCACGCACACTGTTAAAAGATTGGCAAAAGAATTTGGAGCTTCCTAATGGCATCACAGTCAGGGTGGGACGCTGGAATATTCCCGGTAAGCCTATTGTGATTCTTGTGGGATTTCAAGGAATGTATGGCGTAAAGGACGAATTTTACTCACGCATGTGGCAGCTGTATGGCGTTGACTCGCTTCACGCATATGGCGATTATGACGAAGCATGTGCGTTTTCGCATGCTGCCGGAGTTGTAATAGAAAGCCTTTGTAATCATTTCGGTTCAAATAAGAAAAACGTTATAGCCCATTTCAATGAATGGACAACAGGTATGGGATTGCTGTATGTTAACGACAGAATTCCGCATGTTGCCACCGTGTTTACAACACATGCTACCTGTATAGGCAGAAGCATATGCGGAAATCACAAACCGTTGTATGACTATCTGCCGGGTTATAATGGCGACCAGATGGCTCGCGAACTGAATGTAGAGTCGAAGCATTCGTTGGAAAAGGCCGCTGCCCATTTTGCAGATTGCTTTACTACGGTAAGCGAGATAACAGCCTTGGAGTGCGAGCAATTGCTTGAACGCCGTCCGCTGGTGACTCCAAACGGTTTCGAATCGAATTTTGTGCCTGTTGGTGCAAAGTTTACAAAAAAACGTTCGGCTGCTAGAGAAAAAATACTGTCGGTAGCTTCGTCGCTTACTGGAAAGAATTTCAATGACGATACGTTTGTTTTAATAACTTCGGGTCGTTGCGAATACACAAACAAGGGTATTGACATGTTTCTGGAAGCCGTTGCCAGAGTGCGCGATTATAATCCGAAAAAAAACATACTGGCATTTGTTATGGTGCCGGCTTGGGTCAAGGAGCCGCGTGCCGACCTGTCTATGCGCTTGTCTGGAGAAAGTGGGTGCGGTTCGTTGGCCGACCCTGTAATTACTCATGCTCTTTTTAATCCGGATTCTGACCCTATAATTGGACGGATTCATCAGATAGCATTTTCTAACGGCGTGAATGACAATGTAAACGTTATATATGTTCCCTCATATTTGAACGGAGCAGACGGTATATTCAATATGGACTATTACGATGTCCTGATTGGGGTTGACGCAACTATATTTCCTTCTTATTACGAACCATGGGGGTATACTCCTTTGGAATCAGTTGCATTCGGCGTACCGACAATAACAACTACTTTGTCGGGCTTTGGACAATGGATACTGTCAGAAAAAATAAATGGTTTTTTACAGTCCGGCGTAGATGTTGTGCATAGGGGAGACTATAATTATGACCAGGCTTCTACGCAAATAGCAGAGCAGATAGTGCGGTTACAAGACGAGTCTTCAGATAACATGCTTAAAATACGTCAGTCTGCCAAAAAAACTGCATCTAAAGCCGAATGGGCAAATTTTATCTGCTATTATGAAAAAGCCTTTAGTTGCGCGCTGGAACATGCCGCATCGAGGATGGAATTGGAATAATAACCAAAAATTAAGTATATATTTACAAGATTTAAAAACTACAATATATTCTAACTTATGAAATTACAAGTAAGTAACACAAACACACCGGTTTGGCGCGATATTACAATTAAATCAGACTTGCCTTCGCAGCTAAAACCGCTTGAAATTATGTCGCGTAACTTATGGTGGGTATGGAATAGCGAAGGAAAATCGCTTTTCCGCGACCTTAATCCTGATTTATGGCGATCTGTAGGCGAAAATCCTGTAATGCTTTTGCAGCGTCTTGGCTTTGATAGGGTTCAGGAAATAATAAACGACAGCTCGCTGTTGGCCCGTATTAACAGCGTTTATGAAAAGTTTCAGGAATACATAAGCAAACCAATGCGCAAGGATATTCCGTCGGTTAGCTATTTCTCGATGGAGTATGGTTTGTGTAATGCATTGAAAATATATTCAGGCGGCCTTGGAGTGCTGGCTGGCGACTATATAAAGGAAGCTTCTGATTCATGCGTTGACATGACGGCTGTTGGCTTTTTGTATCGTTATGGCTATTTTACCCAAACGCTTTCTATGGACGGGCAACAGATTGCCAACTATGAGGCTCAGAATTTTAACGAGCTTCCCATAGAACAAGTTACCGATGAAAATGGCCAGCCGATGATTTTGGAAGTCCCTTTCCCCAATCATGTCGTTTATTCGCATGTATGGCGCGTAAACGTTGGTAGAATGAAACTGTATCTGATGGATACGGATTTTGACAAAAACTCCGAATACGACCGTCAGATTACGCACCAGCTATATGGTGGCGATTGGGAAAACCGTATAAAGCAAGAGTATATGCTCGGTATAGGCGGTATACTTATGTTGCAGAAACTTGGCATAGAGTCTGATTTGTATCATTGCAACGAAGGCCATGCCGCATTGCTAAATCTTCAGCGTTTGGTTGATTATGTGCAAAACCGTAATCTGGATTTCCAGACCGCGCTTGAAATTGTTAGAGCATCGTCGCTGTACACAGTCCATACTCCCGTACCTGCCGGTCATGATTATTTTGACGAAGGTTTGTTTGGCAAATACATGGGTAAGTTCCCTGAAAAACTTGGCATTTCATGGGCTGAATTAATGAATATGGGACGTGAAAATCCAAATTCAGACGAACGTTTTTCAATGAGTGTATTTGCATTGAACACTTGTCAGGAAGCAAACGGTGTAAGCTGGCTTCACGGAGAGGTTTCCAAGAAAATGTTCTCAGGAATCTGGAAAGGATACAACTGGAAGGAATCGCATGTAGGTTATGTTACAAACGGTGTACACATGCCGACATGGGCTTCGTCGGAATGGAAGGCTCTTTACGAAAAAACTTTTGGTGAAGAATTTTTCCTGCATCAGAGCGAAACAGATTATTGGAACAAGATATATTCGGTTCCTGACGAAGAAATTTGGAATCTGCGAATGACAATGAAGAACAAGTTTATAAACTTTGTTCGTCGCGATTTCCGTGAAAAGTGGCTTAAAAACCAGGGCGACCCCTCGAGAATTATGTCTATTCTCGACAAAATTAACCCAAATGCGCTTATTATTGGTTTTGCACGTCGTTTTGCAACTTACAAGCGTGCGCACCTGCTGTTTTCTGATTTGGACCGTCTTGCCGCTATTGTAAATAATCCGCAGTTCCCGGTTCAGTTCATATTCTCGGGCAAAGCCCATCCTGCTGATGGTGCCGGACAGGGTTTGATTAAGCGTATCACGGAAATTTCGCGTATGCCCCAATTCCTTGGCAAGATAATCTTCCTTGAAAACTACGATATGATTGTGGCAAAACGTTTGGTTTCAGGCGTGGATATTTGGCTTAATACCCCCACACGTCCTCTTGAAGCTTCTGGTACTTCTGGCGAGAAAGCCGAAATGAACGGTGTGCTAAACTTCTCCGTGCTCGACGGATGGTGGTATGAAGGATATAAGTTCTGTGAAAAAGCCGGTTGGGCGCTAACAGACAAACGTACATTCACCGATCAGGCCCAGCAGGATAAACTTGATGCCGCTACTATTTATTCAATGCTTGAAAACCAGATTATTCCACTTTATTTTGCGAAAAATTCAAAGGGATATTCTCCAGAATGGATTGAATATATAAAGAATTCTGTTGCCAAGATTGCCCCTAACTTCACAATGAAGCGCATGATTGACGACTATATTGAACGTTTCTACTCTAAGGAAGCAAAACGTACCGCACTCCTTAAAGCTGACAATTTCAAGCTGGCTCGCGAAATTGTTGCATGGAAAGAGAATGTGGCTGCACATTGGGATGGTGTTAAAGTTGTGTCAATAGATGAAACACCACTTCATAATAATGCCAAGACCGGCGATATGTTCAACATAACAATCAAGGTAAATACAAACGGGCTTAAGGCTTCTGACTTAGGTTTGGAATGTGTTATTTACCGTACTGAAAACGGTCAGGAAGATCTTACAGAGGTTCTTCCGTTTAAGGAAAAATCTGTTGACGGAGACATTGTTACTTATGAGTTGAAAACAGAGCTTCGCGAATCGGGCGTGTTCCGCTATGCTTACCGTCTGTATCCTAAAAACTCTGCTTTGCCTCATCGTCAGGACTTTGCTTTTGTCCGCTGGTTATAGTTTATTGAAATTAAGTGATTTCGAAATAAGAATCTCTCATTTCATTATATAAACAATCAGCCAATTAGCTTCATGCTAATTGGCTGATTGTTTATATGGTGGATTTTTATATGAATCAATACCGCTTTAGCCAATTGTATATTATAGGTATCTTGATTTAAGTGTATTATCTCAGGTGAAAGAGATAAGATTAATTACAAAAATTATAAATAGAAGTAAAAAACACCTATGTCCAAGTGTTAAAACTAGACAAAGAAGCGTCTGTTTTATAACTTTTTGCACATAGAGCGGTTCTGAAGCCAGAATGACTTTATGGTTTTATAATATTTGTCTGTAATAACTGTTGTTTGATATATAAAATGTCGTTCTACTGCTTGCTAATAGCTTGCATGCCATGTAATTATTGCTGTATAGAATCGTATGGCCTATGTGTAAATGCTCGCTAACTAACTCACGTTAGTTGATCATAACGGGTTGTTTTGATTGTGTAAAAGACTCCGGAAGCCGTCTTATGTAAAACGGCGTTCCGGAGTGCGTATTAATTCTGTAGCTATTTAGTTTTAGAGGCTTTTTTAGTTGCTTTTTTTACAGTGGTTTTCTTTTTTGCAACTTTCTTTTCATCTGTTTTCTGCTCTGGTGTTTCCTTGGTGGCTTCGCGCAGGGCGTGTTCCTCGTTATAGTGTTCAAGGTTGTTGCGCATAGAGGTTACTTCCTTGTTCAGAGCCTCTATTTCTGTGGCCTGGTTTCGTATTGTTGTGAGCAAGGAGTTCAGTTCTTCGTTTTCAATTGATAACGGGTATTGTTCTTCCACTCGTACGATAAAGTCAGCCAAGACATTCATATAGTTTGTAAATGCTTCGAAAGGTGTTTCATACGGGCTGAACATGGCATGTGCCGCACCGTCGGCCATATGCTTTGTGCTCATGTAGAAGAAATGGTCGGAACCTTGCAGATACTGCCAGTCTTGTTTCAGACGGCGGTCGGAACACAGGCGTACGCGTTCGGAAACCGAGTATAGTTTCTGGAAAGCCTCATTCTGTAGCTTGTTACCGAGCCAGGCCGAAATATCGCGAGCTTCGTCTGCCCAGGAAATGGGATGTAGCACTTCAAGCGTGTCTACGGCTTTGCATTTTGACACAACTTCCGACGGGGTCCAGAAATCGATACCTCTTTCTGCTGCAAAACGGGGCAGTGCTTCCAGAAATTGGAATATTCCGCTTTCGCGAGGTTGTAATTCTCCAAATGTCTCAAGGCTCATGAACAGGTTTACAATCTGGTTCTCTGCCGGGGTTTGTGCTATCCAGTCAATATATTTGTCGGCGGTTAACGGATATGCCTCCCACGATGGATTGCTGAAGCGGAATGATATGTCGTCGCTGAGTTTGTCGTTTTTAAGCAGTAGCTTTAGCTTGGGACAAGCAGCGGCTGCGTATACATAGTCAGGCGATTTCCAACCTAAAATGTGTTTTGCGCCTTCTGTTATACAGCCTTTGTAGCCCATGTCGTAAATCATAGGGGCAATGTCGTCGCAATATACCAGTTCGGTGTTCCGGAATATTTTCGGACGCTGTCCGAACAGTTCGTAAATTTTTGCATCGTGTAATTTAACTTGTTCGCGGAATTCTTCTGGGTCGGTGAGCGATGAAAGAGAGTGTGCGTATGTTTCGGCCAGAAATTCCACTTTCCCGGTTTCGGCAAGCTTCTTCAACAGGTCAATAAATTCGGGAACATATTGTTCGCACTGTTCCAGGGCCGTACCTGAAATTGAAAGTGCGCAACGGAACGCGCCTTTGGACTCCTGAATCATTCGTAACAGCGTTTCAGCTGCAGGAATATAGCTTTTGTGTGCGACACGTGTTATTATTTCTTCGTTAGAATAGTCGTCGTAATAATAATGGTCGTTGCCTATATCGAAAAAGCGATAGCGTTTTAAACGAAATGGCTGATGGATCTGAAAATAGAAACAAACGGCTTTCATAAGCTTGATGTTTTTTATCTGTTGTGTTGATTTATTCTGTTAATTACGGTGGAGGGCTTTGTTATATATGTCTATAACTTTTGCTCCGGCTTTGTCCCATGTAATCTGGTTCACCTCGTTAAGCCCGTCTTCCTGCAATTGTTTATGCATGGCAGGGTAGGTGACTATAGAGTTTATAGCGTCGGCCATAGAGTCGATATCCCAATAGTCGGTTTTTATAACATTTGTCAATATCTCTGCACAGCCTGATTGTTTTGAAATTATTGACGGGACACCCATTTGCATCGCCTCAAGAGGTGATATGCCAAACGGCTCTGATACTGACGGCATTATGTAAACATCAGAGGCTTTGAGCATTTCGTAAACTTGTTTGCCTTTCTGAAATCCCGGAAAATGGAACCGGTCGGCAATACCTCGTTCTGCTGCCAGGATTATCATTTTTTCCATCATATCTCCACTGCCGGCCATAACGAAGCGTACATTATGGTTGTTGCGTAATACGCGTGCGGCTGCTTCGACAAAATATTCCGGACCTTTCTGCATTGTTATGCGTCCGAGGAATGTTACAACTTTTTCTTTTGCCCTTGGTGGGTCTACGTTTAGAAGGTCTTCGCTAAGAGGCGTTACAGCGTTGTGTACCGTTGTGACTTTGGTCGGGTCTATATGGTATTTTTCTATTACTGTGTTTCGCGTAAGGTTCGATACTGTAATAATATGGTCGGCGTGGAGCATGCCGTCGCGTTCAATATTGTATACAGTTGGATTTACATTTCCGCGTGAACGGTCGAAATCGGTTGCGTGGACATGGATTACAAGCGGTTTGCCTGTTACCTGTTTTGCGTGTATGCCGGCAGGATATGTAAGCCAGTCGTGCGAATGTATGATGTCGAACTGCTCTGTGCGTGCAATCACGCCTGCGCAAATTGAGTAGTTGTTTATTTCCTCCAGAAGGTTGTCTGGGTATCGTCCGGAAAATTCTATGCAGCCAAGGTCGTTGAGGTGCATATAGTTAAAATCGGCGTAAATGTGGTCGCGTAGACGGAAATATTCATCTGGACTCATTACGTTGCCTATTCGTTCTTCAACATACTGGCGTGTTACGTCGCGCCAGGCTATTGGAACTTGTGATGCTCCGATTATTTTTGCAAATGATTTGTCCTCATCGCCAAATGGCTTCGGTATTACAAATGTAATGTCCATGTTGCCACATTCCCACATACCTTTTGTGAGACCGTAGCTGGCGGTTCCAAGGCCGCCAAGGATGTGGGGGGGAAACTCCCATCCAAACATTAATGCTTTCATGGGCTTTGTGTTAAGGATTTAGTCGTTTTAAGTTGCGTAATGTCCGGAGTACTTCGGCCACGTTGGTGGCGTGCGATATTGAGCCGTGTCCGGAGAAGGGCGGGTTGCCGTCGTAAAGTTGTGATATTGACGCTATGCAGTTCTGGCTCATTTCGTCTTCAAACCCGATAAGCATCCGGTCTATATAGCTTACTCCGCTCATTCCGAAAACTTTTATGTAAGCATCGGCATAAAAACCGAAAAGCCATGGCCGGGCCGGGCCGTTATGGTAAGCTCGCTCGCGAACATCTGGCTGCCCTATGTAGAAAGGCATATACCCGTAGCTTTTGGGCGAAAGGGTTCGAAGCCCTTTGGGGGTAAGTAATTCGCGAGTCACAATGTCTAGCACGCTTTTGCGCTGGCGTCTTTCGAGCGGCGAATAGTCAAGCCCGATAGCGATTGCCATGTTGGGCCTTACTGCCGGGTCGGAATATTTTCCGTTTACATAGTCGTAAAGATAGCCGTAATCGTTAAGGAACGTGGTTATGAATGCCGTTTTTGCCTGATTGGCTACCGTTAACCAGCTTTCGCGGTGCTTTTCGTATTCCGGAATGCCTTCGGATAGGTTGCATCCAAACATTAGCCCGTTGTACCACAGGGCGTTGAATTCTACTAATAGCCCTGTTCTAGGAACCAGTGGCCAGCCGGCCTGGGTTGAGTTCATCCAAGATGCCGGTGTGCTTGTCCCTGTTGTAGAAACAAGTCCGCTTGTTTCTACCTGAAGGTTTGGGTGGCCGCCTGCCAGTATCCAGTTCAAAAGCTTTGACACCACAGGCATATAGCGTTTGCGGGCTTTGTCGAATCCTTGCGACCTGCCGTATTGCTGTATAGCCCAAAGCGCCCATAAAGGAATGTCGGGTAGGTCTATGCCATGAATGCGAGGGTCGAGTTCCTCTGTCTCCATGTAATGTTCGTAGGCTTTTATGGCCGTATCCATTATCTGGTGAAAGTCCTCGGTATGGTCTATGGACAATGTGCTTCCAGGTAGGGCCAGGAATGTGTCGCGAGCGCGTACAGAGCCCCACGGATAGCTAGACATTATGAATTCCTTGTCGTTGTCCTTTATGTAGAATTGTTTTGCCGAATTTTTAAGACAGTTGTAAAAGCTTGTGCGACGGGTGCGTGATGTAAGCTCAGTTTCGTACATTTTTGACAGTGAACGTGGCGATATTTCTGATATGCCGGCTGAGAATATTATTGATTCTCCTTTTTTTATCGGTATTTCAAAGTAGCCCGGAACCCATAGGTCCTCAATGTATGGAATGCCGCGGTCGCGGTCTTTTGAATATTCAATGTTGTTATACCAGTTCGGTTCGGAAACCCATGTTGGCTTGCGTGACAATTGCATGTAAAGTGTGGGGAATCCTTTGTATGGACAGAAACCGACACCGTTGTTTGCCTCTATGTAGTCCGGGTTGAGGCTGGTGTTTTGTATGGCTAGTTCGTTGGCCTCGCGGAATGCCAGAAACGGCCGAAAGCGCAGGGTGGTGGCTGAATGGGCATCTACCAGCGTGTACCTTACCATGATTCTGTTTTCCTGCGAAGAAAATATCATTTCTTTAGTCAGTATTACTCCGCCTACACGGTATGTTGTCCTGGGAACGGTCTCGCAATCGTATTCACGGATGTATTTATGCCCGTTTGGACTGTATACCCCGCCTTTGTAACGGTGTATGCCTAGATTGAATGGCGCACCGTGCTGGATAACCGTTTCGTCAAGCGACGACAATAATACATATGACTTATTACCTAATTCCGGAATAGGAATAACAAGTAGCCCGTGATGCTTTCTAGTGTTGCAGCCAACTATTGTTGAGCAGTGATAAGCGCCAGCCTGATTAGTGCGGAGCATTTCCTTTGTCAACGATTGCTCCAGATTAATCATTAGGTTTTTATCAAATTTAAGATAACTCATATGGTATTAAATATTAGAATTTAAGTTTGTATTCAGGTTGTTGACTTATATTGTTGTTCTATGTAGATTGGTACAAAAAGAATAATGCAATAATAGGTAAAATTATATAAAATTGCAAATATAAATGTGCCAAAATGTTGTAAAACATACTTAACGCGGTATGTTTTAACTGAAAGTTTTGTATTTGTATGATGTAATGCGTTGTGTAAGTAACTGCATTAACGGTGCTTAGGATTTAAGGTTGGACGGCAGTGAATGCTTATAGTTTGTTTTCATGGACATTATGCCGGTTTGGGTATTTTCGATGCCTGCCGTGGGGGCAGATATATTTTAAGGTGTTATTTTGTAATGAATATTTTTGACAGCACGGCTCCCATGTCTGACACCATGTTTTCTATAGGGGTTATGATTGGGCGGAATGTTTTTTCTTTGGCAGGGGTGAATACGCGCAACTGGTTGGGATGGCATTTTATTTCTATGGTGTCGTTTATTGTCACCGGTTCGCCATCCAAATGCGCCGGGCCTGTTTGATTGCGGTATATAATTGCTGCAGGTGCACGGAAGGTGTTTATCATTGTGTTGGAGTTGATGTAGCCTGTAAACAGGTCTACCCCTACTAATGCCGTGTCAATGGGGTTGCCGGCATGAATTATTGTTATGTCTAGCAGTCCGTCGGTAATACTTGCATGGGGCGCTATATAGGCGTTGTTGCCGTATTGTGACGCGTTGCATACTGCAATAAGGAATGCTTTTTCGGTTAAAACTTTGCCGTTGGCGCTTAGCGTGTATACCTGTGGGTGGAAGTTGATGTATTCGGATATGGCGCTTTTTATGTACGACAGTTTGCCGCGGCGGTGCTGTTTGGCGAAATGTCCGGATACTGCTGCGTCAAAACCTATTCCGAAAGTGCAAAAGAAAGGCATTCCGTTCACTGAACCATAATCTATGTCTATTACATGGTTTTTGGCCATCAGTTTCGTCGCTTTTCGCAAATCCATCGGTATTCCCAGATGCCTGGCAAGCCCGTTGCCGGAACCGCAGGGGATAATGCCGAACCTGATTCCTGTACCGCACAGAGCTTTGGCTGTTTCGTTTACAGTGCCGTCGCCGCCGGCTGCTACAACGGCTTTGTACCCGTTTGCGGCTGCTTTGCATGCCAGACGGGTGGCATCACCCCGGGCGCAGGTGTAAGCAACGTCGACAGTGTAACCTGCAGGAGTCATAAGCTCGCGTACAAGCGGTTCGATTGCTTCTTTTGCCCCTACACCGGAAATCGGGTTTATTATCAGCAGAAGGCGGTTGTTGGCTATGGGAGTTTCCATGTTGTTATAATATTCTTTCACAAAGATATTATAAATTACCATTATGGCAAAACGTTGACATAAATAAATATTTGTAGTTAATTAACCAGGCTGTACGTCTCATACAACCTGGTTGATTAGCTACAAAAACAGCTTGGATAATGTTGCCGTTTTTCATAGCAATTATTTAACGAGAATTCGATTCCACATGGAACCTGCTTATTTACCAAATATTATTGCAGGTAAAATACCTGTGTCTATAAGTTGATTCTGTTGTAATACTGGATATGGTTTTATTATGGTATGTATATTTTTTTGCCAGCATGGATGTATAGTCCTTTAGTTGGATTTGCTACAGGCATGCCCTGCAGGTTATAATAAATGTCATCTGCGGTTTTGTCTGGATTTGTAAATATCGATTCTATGCCGGAAGTTTCATTTTTATCGAACTGGTATCCTAATTTGTTTACGTATGGCTGGGTTCCAGGCCTGAGTTTCAGAAATGTTATGTCTGGTAGTGACCCGTCGTCTTTTCGCGGCGACAGCAGTTGTGATGCGTCAAGGCTTTCGAAGTCTGTATCGGAAAGAGACATTGAGGGGAGGAATGAGTTGTTGGTTAACGTGCTCTGCGATGTGTTTATGTTTACACAATCGGCATCTGACAGGGTAGGCCTGTATGATAAGTTTCCGTAAAGGTCGTGTCCGTATCCGTCAACGTCAACGGCTTCTTCTATTGACTTGCGGTTTACCATGTTGAAATTGCGCTTGTTCCGATATGACGAATTGTTGTAAAAGTCAAGGCCGCCAAGGTGGTGGTTTGCATAGAAACCTGCTTGTTTGTTCGACCACGAAATGCAGTTGCGCACAATGTTGCGTGGTGCTACTGTGCCTTCTTTTACAGATGAGCTCATACCGTAGCCGCCCGATTTAAAGCCGGTACCGTCGCCGCGCGACACGCGGTCGGCATCGTAACCGTTTTCCCATGCCCAGCAGTTTTCAATAATAACTTGAGAATGGTTGTTTATAAGGTCGTATCCGTCGTCGCTGTTACGCCATGCACGGCAGCCGCGTATGATGTTTCCGGTATAGTCGTTTCTGTTAAGGTGGAACCCGAATCCGTCGCAGTTGCCTCCCTTGCCGTTTTCCGACACGGGATCGTAGTTGTTGTATGCGTCGCAGTTAAGAACCAGGTTGTTCGAACCGCGTGTGGCATATACGCCTATGCCCATTCCGTCGTGCATGTTCACACGCTCGATTATGCAGTTGTTTCCTCCGAATAAACCTACGTTTATGCTTTGCGTATGTCCGGTTTGTGTAACCTGTATACCTATTATGTCGAATTTTTTTAGCCGCCAGTAGTCTGCTTTTACATAAAATCCGATAATGCGTTCGCTTACTTTTACATTTGACAGGTCAATTACAGCGTTTTCATTCTCGTAACCGGTTATAGTTATCGGATTTTCGGCTGTTCCTTTGGCCGACAGGTTGTATACGCAGCTGTATGCCCCTTCTGCGCCTTCACGCATTATTTCATTGTTTTCTGGCACATATTTGCCTTCGCGAAGGTAAATCGTAGTTCCGGCTCTGGCTGATTCGATTGCTTTCTTCAATGTTTTGAACGGGGCTTCAATATTGCCGGGGTTGTTGTCATTGCCTTGTGGTGATACATAATAATCGGCTGCATTAACGATTGGTAGGCCTGCTATAACGGCCATAAAGCATGATAATATTTTTTTCATGAATTTTAAGGTTATTATATTGAATGTAGTAAGTAGGGGTACTTATTGAAAAACAAAATTAATTATATTTCTTACAATAAAAAAATGCCGTTGTTTCATTTGGCAACGGCATTTTCCAATTATAATTTAATTAGGATTATTCTAACTCTGTTGGTAATGCTACAATCTTTAGGTGGTGAGAGTTTATAAAATCCACTATATTAGAGCGTATATCTGATGGCTCTACATCGGCCTCTACGCGTTGGAGTGCGTTGAATACGGATGTTCCTGACTGGTAAATATGCCGGTAGCTTTTGGCAACATCGTCAATCTGTTCGTTGGTGAAGCCTTGTTTGCGCATTATTACGGCGTTAATACCGTAGTATGCAGCAGGGTTGTGGGCAATTATCACATAAGGGGGCACATTTCCCATTATACGGCATCCGCCTTTAACCAGCACCCAGTCGCCAACCTCGCTGCGTTCATGCAGAATTACATTTGACGAAAGTATGGAGCACATGCCAACCTTACAGTCGCCGGCAAGTGTAACGCCGTTTCCAAGCACGGTTTTGCCCTTTATCAGACAGTCGTGGCCAATGTGTGAGTCAGCCATAATGAAACAGTCGTTTCCTATGGTTGTGGCACCGGTGGCACGTATGCCTCGGTTAATTATCACGTGTTCGCGAATTACGTTGTTGTCGCCTATATTGCAATAGGTAGGTTCGCCTTTCCATCGGAAATCCTGAGGGTCGGCACCTATTATGGCACCTTGATATATTTTGTTGTGCCGTCCGAGTGTTGTGCCACGCATAATTGATGCATATGGCATAATTTCGCAATCGTCACCAATTTCAACATTAGCATCAATAAATGCAAACGGGTGAATTGTTACGTTCTGACCTATTTTTGCGGCTGGGTCAACGTGGGCTAATGGACTTATCATAGTTGTGCTTTCTTTGGTTAGACTGATTTAGCGACCTCCGCCAAGGCTCTGGTACAGCGATATACCGGCCCGGGCCATTGTGTTTTGGCAGGCGGCCTGTGCCAGCTGTGCCTGAAGCAGGCTTTGTTGTGCGGTGATAACTTCCAGATATGTGCTTGTTCCGTCAAGGGCTAGCAATTCCTGTGTGTATTCAACCGCTTTTTCGAGGTTTCCTACCTGTTCGTCAAGCAGTAACTGTTTTTCGTTGCTCTTGTTGTAAAGTACAAGGGCTTCTGACACTTCGGCGCTGGCATTTAGAAGCGTGTGCTGGAAGTTGTTCATAGACTGTTCCTGCTGGGCTTTTGCTGCTTTGAGGTTGGAAATAAGTTGTCCGCGCGCAAAGAGCGGGGCGGTAAGCGAGCCTGCCAGGTTTGCAAACCAGTTAGCCGGGTTTACAACCCCTGTAGCAAGTGAATTGGTGAAGCCGCCGGTTCCGGATATTGTAATGCCGGGGTAGAATGCGGCTCGAGCCTGGTTTGTTGCATAGTATGCTATGGCTACAGACTGTTCTGCCGCAGCTACGTCGGGCCGGGCGGCAAGCTGGCTCATCGGTATGCCCTGGCTTATATCTGCCGGAAGTGTCAGCAGTGCGTCGGGCGATATGTTCCAGTCATTCTGGTCGGTGTTGAGCAGAAGTGCAAGTGTGTTGTTTGCCTGGTGAAGTGAAACTTCGAGGTCGGTTATCGATGCCAGTATGCTGTAATAGTTTGCTGTGCTTTGAACAACTGCTGTCTCGTTTACACGGCCTGCAAGTTTGAAATTCTTCATAATTTCCACGCTTTCTTTCCAGTATACCGATGTCTGGCGTGAAATCTGAAGCTGTTTTTCAATCATTGCTATTGAATAGTAGCAGTTAGCCACGCCGCCTATTATCTGCGAGCGCACTGCCTGTTCGTAGGCCTGGCTTTGGAGTAGCTGCGCCTTTGCGCGGCGTTTGGCATTGAGCAGTTTTCCGAATATGTCTATTTCCCAGCTGGCCTGTACCGGAACCTGGTAGGTCCATGGCATGTTGCGCATGCCTGCATAGTCAAAGTAGGCTTTGCTGCCTGATGCAGCCAGTGTAAGTGAAGGCAGATAGCTAAGACGGGCTCCGTTCAGTTGCGCGTTGGCTATGTCTACGTTCAGTTTGGCATTTTGCAGGTCGGTGTTCTGCGACAGGGCACGGTTGATAAGCGATGCCAGTTGTGGATCGGTGAATATGTCCTGCCAGTGTATATTGCCTAATGATGTGGAATCAATTCCGGCTTGTTTGGCCTGTACATATTCCGATGTCAGTGGGGTATCGGTCGGCATGTCGAATTTGTTGTAGATGTGGCAGCTTGACAGAGAAGCTATTCCAACTGCAACTATTGACACGGTTGCTATGTTTTGTATTTTCATCTTGTTCGTTTTTTACATTTTCAAAGAACCGTATCAACGGTTCTTTGAAAATGTTGTTATTTTAACGGGCATATTGTTCTATTTCCGATTGTAGGCCGGTATTGTCGGTATCCTGCCACTTGATTGGTGAAATCTTTTCCTGAATAATCTGGAATGCCACAAACAGGGCTGGTACAATTAGAACCTGCAGAATCATACCGATAAGCATACCGCCTACCGAACCGGTTCCTAGTGCCTTGTTTCCGTTTGCACCAACAGAGTGGGCGAACATCATTGGCAGAAGACCTATAACCAGGGCAAGCGAGGTCATTAATATGGGTCGCAGGCGGGCTGCTGCTCCGGCAATTGCGGCATTTACAATCGACATACCTGTGCGTCGGCGTTCAAGTGCGAACTCTACAATAAGAATTGCGTTCTTAGCCAACAGACCAATAAGCATGATGAGCGCGATTTGCAGGTAGATGTTGTTTGAAACACCTAGGGCCATGGCAAAAATAAACGACCCCATCAAACCGAACGGTATTGAGAGAATAACTGCCCAAGGTATTATGTAACTTTCGTACTGCGCCGATAGAAGCAGGTATACGAACAGCAGGCATAAGCCGAATATTATAGCGGTGGCATTAGACGACGTTCCGGCTTCTTCACGCGTCATACCTGCATATTCATATCCGTATCCCTGAGGCAGCATTTGTGCGGCTGTGCGCTCAATGGCGGCAATGGCCTGGCCTGATGAATATCCGGGGTTGGGCTGTCCTGATATCGATATGGAGGTGAACATGTTGAAACGGTTCATAAGGTCGGGGCCATAAATGCGTTTCAATGTAACAAAGTTTGACAGCGATGCCATTTCATTGCCGTTACGAATCTTTATATTGTTCAATGTTTCGGGCGATACGCGCGATTCTGGCGTTGCCTGCATCATTACGCGGTAAAGTTTACCAAAACGGTTGAAGTTAGAAACGTACATACCTCCGTAGTATCCCTGCAGGGTAGAAAGAATTGAACGTGGGCTGATTCCGGCCTGTTTTGCCTTGGCTGCGTCAATGTCTATCTGGTATTGTGGGAACGAGGGGTTAAACGTTGTATAGGCCATCTGTATCTCCGGACACTGGTTCAGTGCTCCGAGGAACTGTTGTACTATGTTGAAGAACTCGTTTATGTCGCCACCTGTTTTGTCCTGCATTTCAAGCTCGAAACCGTTTGTCACTGAATAACCGGTAATCATTGGCGGTGCAAAAATCATTACACGGCCGTCTTTAACCTGCTGTCCGGTCATCATGTAAAGCTGCTGTATTATGGCATCGGAACTTTCTGATTTTGAGCGTTCAGACCAGTCTTTTAGACGGAGTATGAATGTACCGTATGTTGGTCCCTGGCCGGCTATGAAACTGTAACCGTGAATCATTGTGCGTGAAGCTACAGCCGGAATCTGGCTTATTATGTCGTCAACCTGGTCAAGAACCTCTCCGGTGCGCTCCTGCGAAGTTCCAGGCGGCATGTCAATCATGCAGAATATTGTTCCTGTATCTTCGTTTGGCACCATTCCGGAAGGGGTTATGCTCATAAGCCATACAAGTATAGCTATTGAAGCGCCTACAATTCCGAAACTGGTAAGTTTGTGTGCGGCGAAGAAAGAAACAGCGTGCTTGTAGGAATTTAAAAGCTTGTCATACGATTTTTCGAATGCGGCATGGAAACGTTTTCCGAAAATGCCCAATACGGTGAATATGGCTACCACAACGGAAACCAGCCCCAGCGCCACATTTTCGAAATTAAACCATCCGAGAATCATGAACGTGATTGTCGCAATCAGGAGCACCAGTGTTATAATCGGTGGCATGTTGAGGCCGAACACCCGTTTTGCTTTTTCTTTGGCAACTTCGCCGGCGGCTCCGTATGCTGTTGCCATGCGGTCCTTCAGCGATGCTTCTGGGTCGTGTCCTTTAAGGAATACGGCACACAGGGCAGGAGAGAGTGTCAAGGCGTTCAAGGCAGAGAAACCGATGGCTATGGCCATTGTCAAACCGAACTGCTGGTAGAACACACCTGCAGTTCCGGGCATGAACGATACCGGGATAAACACAAGCATCATAACAAGTGTGATTGATATGATGGCCGAGCCTATCTCGCTCATGGCATCTATTGAAGCCTTGCGCGCGCTTTTGTACCCGACGTCGAGTTTGGCGTGTACGGCTTCAACAACCACAATGGCATCGTCCACCACAATGGCTATGGCCAATACGAGGGCCGACAGTGTTATAAGGTTTATCGAGAACCCGATCATCTTCATCATGAAGAAGGTACCGATAAGGGCAACGGGTATGGCGATGGCCGGTATAATTGTTGAGCGGAAGTCTTGAAGGAACACGTAAACAACAAAGAACACAAGAACGAAAGCTTCTATGAGGGTCTTTATTACTTCGTGTATCGATGCATCGAGGAATGAGTTCTGGTTCAGTGGAATTTCAACTGCAAGGCCGGCTGGAAGCTCTTTTTTTATTGTTTCCACGTATGCCATACAGTCGTTGATAATTTCAGTAGCATTTGATCCGGCAGTCTGGAACACCATGGCGGTAACGGCAGGGTATCCGTTCATTTTGTTGTGGAATCCGTATGTTACGCGGCCGAGTTCGACATCGGCAACGTCTTTAAGCCGGAGAACATCGCCGTTTGAGTTGGCGCGCACAACAATATTTTCGAATTCTTCCGGAGTAACAAGTCGTCCTTTGTAACGCATTGTATACTGGAAGGTTTGATTTCCCTGTTCTCCGAATGCACCGGGTGCTGCTTCAATGTTTTGTTCGGCCAAGGCGGCAGACACGTCTTCAGGCATCAGTTTGTACTGTGCCATTACGTCGGGCTTAAGCCATATTCGCATTGAATAGTCGGCACCCATCACCATAACGTCTCCAACACCCTGTATACGCTGTACTGCAGGTACAATGTTGATTTTAGCGTAGTTTTCCAGGAATGCTTCGTCAAATGTGGAGTCGGTGGAGTAGAGTGTAATACCCATCAGCATGGATGTCTGGCGCTTTTGTGTGATAACACCTACCTGGGTTACCTCAGACGGCAGCAGGCCTTGGGCTTTTGACACACGGTTTTGTACGTCAACTGCGGCCATGTCGGGGTTGAATCCTTGTTTGAAGTATACGCTGATTGAGGCCGACCCGTTGTTTGCGGCCGTAGATTTCATATATGTCATGCCTTCGGCACCGTTTATAGATTCCTCTAGAGGGGCTATTACGGAATTAAGTACAGCCTGGGCATTTGCACCGGTGTAGGTTGTCGACACCGAGATTGTGGGGGGGGCTATGTCCGGGTATTGCGTTACGGGTAGCGAAGCCAACCCGATTATACCCAGTAGCACAATGAATATTGAGATAACCGTCGAGAGCACTGGACGGTTAATAAAGGTGTCAAGTTTCATTGATTTATTTGGTTAATGACGCTTATTGTTATTTGTAATGTAATGAGGAGATTAGGTTTGTTTTCAGCGATAGCTATTTCTGTGGCTGTGCTGCCGGTTGCTGTGCTGCCGATGGATCGGTTGGCACAATTGTGATGCCGTCGCGGACCTTGGTTCCGATGCCTTCAACCGCTATTCGCTGTCCGGGCTGCAGGCCTGAGAGAACAACAAAGTTTTTCCCGTCGGTAACAGGGCTTACGGTTATTGGCTGTGTTGAAACAATATTTGAATCATTTACCACATAAACAAATTTGCGATCCTGCATCTCGAATGTGGCTTTTTGCGGAATCAGGAGAACTGAGTCGGTTGACTGCGGAATCAGCACCATGCCAGTGCTTCCGCTGCGAAGCATTCCCGATTTGTTTTCGAAAAGTGCGCGTACGGTTGCTGCACCGGTCGTGTTGTCTATTACGCCCGACACGGTTGCTACTTTGCCTTTTTCTGGGTAAATTTCGCCGTTTGCCAGACGGAGCGATACTTCCGGCATCTGGCTTACTGACGAATTCAGGCTTTTTGCCCCGTTTTGTGCCAGTTTCAGAATGTCCTTTTCATTAAGCGAAAAGTATGCGTAAATCTGTGAGTTGTCGCTAACCGTTGTAAGGGGCTGTGCACTCGACGGTGATGCCAGCGAGCCTTCGCGGTTAGGTATCGAGCCGATTACACCGTTGCTTGGAGCTGTAACAACTGTATATGCCAGGTTCTTTTTGGCAGAAACAAGCTGGGCTTTTGCTGCAGAAAGTTGTGATTTAGCCTGGGCAAGCGAGTTTGCTGCAAGTTGCCATTCGTATTCGCTGATTATATTTTTGTCGAAAAGCTTGCGTTTGTTGTCGGCGGTGAGCTGTGCTGTAGCCAATGATGTTTCTGCCAGACGCACCTGCGCTTCGGCACTTTCTACGGCGGCTTGGAATTGAACAGGGTCAAGTTGAAACAATACCTGTCCTTTATGTACCTGTTGTCCTTCGTCAACACACACTTTTGTTATAAAGCCGGTAACTTGTGGCCGGATATCAATGTCTGTCTTCCCTTTTAGTGTGGCCGGGTATCCGCTTTCAACATCCGATGTCCCATAGCCAACTGTGATAGTGGCTATTTGTGGAGCCGGCATTTGCATCTGTTGTTGCTGTTTTGAGCCGCACGATACAAGGCTCATTGCTGTGGCTGCTGTAACGAGCATGCCCACAGGCTTGATTGCTTTAAACTTCATAATGAACTTTTTTCTTTCGTGTCTTATTTTACCTTATTTTGTTGTTTCTATACTTGTAATACTGAAATTGTTGGCGCCGATTTATTGTGACTAACCAGTTTTCGGATGCAAAGTTAGCCACATTTAACGCAAGCAAATATGATATTTATCATATTTGTACGTTAATTAAATTTAAATCAATTTGTTTAATCAGACAATATTCTGACGGAATAGTTTATTAGTGTTTAATGTTGTTATTTCAGCCAGTTTCTCAACGGTTATGTTCATATGACGGGCAATGTGGTTGGCCGTGTGTACAAGGTATGCCGGTTCGCAACGCTTGCCGCGAACCGGTACCGGGGCCAGGTATGGCGCGTCGGTTTCAAGCAGTATACGGTCAAGGCCTATTGCCTGTAGGGAGTCGCGCAGATGTGAGTTCTTGAATGTGACAATGCCGTTTATGCCAAAATAGAAATCGCCGGTTTGGCGTATTAGTTCCACATCGTCGGGCGTTCCGCTAAAACTGTGCATTACTCCGCGCGGAATTGCCGGACAGTGCTGCAGAACGTCGAGAGTGTCTGTTAATCCGTCGCGGCAGTGTATTATTACAGGCAAATCGTATTCAAGAGCCCATTCTATTTGTTGCTTAAAGGCTTCTCGCTGTGCTTTCAGGTTCGACTTGTCCCAGTAGAGGTCTATCCCTATTTCGCCAACGGCAATAATATTATGCTGCCTAGAGAGGTTTTTCATGTGCTCGATAACTTCTGCATGGTTATTGCCCACCTCTGTAGGGTGCAGGCCGAAAGCCAACGACGTATGTTCGGGGAATTTGGCGTGAAGTTTTAGCATCGGCTCAATGCTCGACATGTCGACTGCCGGTAATATCATATGCCCGACACCATTGCCGACGGCATTTTGAATTATTGATTCGGGATTTTCGAAATCGGGAAGATATGGATGTGTATGTGTGTCTACAAACATTATAATAGCGCTCTTAATGGGTGCGTGTCAGCGAAGCCTGGGCCAGGTTGGTGAAAAAATTTATGGCATCGGCCGGAATGCCAGACTGGTTCAGGGCCTTTATCGATTCGCTGCCATAATGGTTAATCATTTGCCTGCATTCCTGTTCTGCTCCGAGTTCACGGTAAAGGTGTGTATAATATTCAATCTTTTCCACAGAACGTTGTCCGGCCATACTGGCAAGACGCTGCCGTTGTTTTTCGGAAGCCTTGTTTATTGTAGATATGAGCAGGAATGTCTGTTTGTCGTTAAGGATGTCGCCGCCTATGTTTTTTCCGAAAATATCAGGGTTGCCAAATGTGTCAAGCCAGTCGTCTTGTAGCTGGAAGGCAAGGCCCAGGTTTTCGCCAAAGCGGTAAAGCGCTTTTTGTGTCGATTCTTCTGCTCCGGCTACCAATGCGCCCATTTGGCAGGCACAGCCAAGTAATACGGATGTTTTTAGCCTGATCATGTGCATATATTGATTAACGCTTACTAATCCGGGCATTTGTTCGAAATCCATGTCGTATTGCTGTCCCTGGTATATTTCCATTGCGGTTTTATTAAACAGGTCGAGGACGTTGCGTAATTTATCGGGCCGGCAGTCGGAAATCATGGATGTTGCCATTGTCAGCATTGCGTCGCCAGACAGAATTGCCGTTGGGTTGTTCCAGTGTTTGTGAACGGTTGGCCGTCCGTGACGCATGTCGGCATTGTCCATTACATCGTCGTGTAGCAGCGTGAAATTATGGAACATTTCAATGCCAAGAGCCTGTTTCATGGCTTTGTCCGGAGCCGTTCCGCAACTGTGTGCCGCAGCAAGCAGCAGTATAGGGCGCAAACGCTTGCCTCCGCCGGCAAGTGTGTAGCTTATTGGCTGGTACAGTCCGGAAGGCTCTGCCGGATAATTTATGGCGGTTATTGCTTCATTAATCAATTCTCGATATTGTTGTTCAGTAAGCATATTCTTCGGTGTTAGATTGTTCGGGTTCAAAAATTAGCCTTGCAAGTGAATCGTCAGCTTGATTTATGCCTGATTCGAAAGCTTTAATATAGGCATCGGCCTGGGTGTCTCCGATTTGTGTACGGTATTCATATTCCCGGGCCCTTATTTCCAGAAGTTCTTTTTCTATGGCTGTGGAGCTTAGCGACGGGGCTATTTCCACCAGCCGCATGGCATCGTTGATGCCTTGTTGCGAGATTTGTTTTGTCTGCTGGTCTTTTCCTGAACATGCGGCAGCGAAACATGCTGTCAGAACAGACAGGGCGGCTGTCCTTATGTTAATGCTAAACATAACTTAGTTGATACGTGTTAGTTGGGTTTATCGGCACATTTCCAATACCGCCTCCCTGACATCTTCCATAAGCCAGCGAGGGGTGGATGTTGCGCCACAAATACCGGTAGAGTTTACTCCTTCTAGCCATTGTCGGTCAATTTCTTGAGGGCCGGCAATAAGGTGTGTGCGCGAATTTACACTTAGGCACTCGTTGAAAAGAATTTTTCCGTTAGAGCTTTTTTTACCGCTTACAAAAAGTATAATTTCGTGCGATGCGGCAAAGGCACGCAACTGGGAGACGCGGTTTGATACTTGCCGGCAAATGGTGTCGTAATATGAAAAAGGAACATCCGGGTTGCGCCTGCGTTCAATTTCGGCTACTATAAGCCGTAGTCCGTCAATGCTTTTTGTTGTTTGCGAATATAGGGCTATAGGCTTTGTGAAATCAATTTGGTCAAGCCCGTCTATATTTTCCACAACAATGGCTTCGCCGTTTGTCTGGCCTACGAGCCCGTTAACTTCGGCATGACCCATTTTGCCGTATATGACAATTTGTAGTCCGGGTGTACGGGTGTTGTAGGCGGCCTTTATGCGGCGCTGCAACTGAAGCACTACCGGACATGTCGCGTCTATAATCTCTATGCCTTTGCGCTTTGCTGTTTCGTATGTGGATGGAGGCTCGCCGTGTGCGCGCAGCAGCACTTTCTGCCCCGACAGATTTTCCAGGTCGGGATGGCTGATGGTTATAAGGCCGCGTTGCTGCAGGCGTTCAACTTCCTTGGAGTTATGCACTATATCGCCAAGACAATATAGTGTTCCGCCCTCATCGAGCCTTTCTTCTGCTTTTCGAATTGCCGAAACAACGCCGTGGCAAAATCCAGATGCGCGGTCGATTTCAACAATCATTGCTTCTCAATAATTTTATGGTACAAGTCGAGCAGCCATTTGTCCTGTTGTTCGACACTCATTGTCGAATTGTCGAGAACAATAGCGTCGTCGGCCTGGCGTAACGGGCTTTCTGTACGAGTCTGGTCAATATGGTCGCGTTGTACGACATTGTTCAGGACTTCTTCATAAGTTACTGCCGAACCTTTTTCCTCCAGTTCCAAAAAACGGCGTTGGGCTCGTGTCTGTGCGGATGCGCCTACAAATACCTTCATTTCCGCATCAGGGAAAACGGTTGTGCCTATATCGCGCCCGTCCATTACTATTCCTTTTTCCTTGCCCATTTGTTGTTGTAACGCTACCAGCCTTGACCGTACTTGTGGTATTGTTGCAACAGGGCTTACTGCGTTGGAAACGGCCATATGCCGTATCTCGGTTTCTACATTTTCCCCGTTCAAAAGGGTGGCCTGTTTGCCTCCTGGCGTGTCGGGTGCAGCAAAGTCAATGTTTATTTTAGGCAGGTCGGCTACAAGGCGGTCTGTGTCTATTGTCCCGTTGTCAGACACCATGCCGTTTCTTATTGCCCAAAGCGTTACCGCACGGTACATGGCACCAGAGTCTATATATCTGTAGCCTATTGCGGCGGCAAGGGCACGCGCCATTGTACTCTTTCCTGACGACGAGAATCCGTCGATGGCTATTATAATTTTATTAGTTGGCATGTTTTTTCCGTCTAATTAAGTTATGATGCAAATTTAGCTAGATTTGTGCAATAAGGCACTCTGTTTTTTCGTTAATTTTGATATGAAACGCGCAAGCATAATATGCGCCTCCCTTTTGTGGGGCCTCTCGGCTGTAGCTTCCGGTGATGGGAGTACGGCTTATAATTTTCTGAACATCAGCACTTCAAGCCATATATATGGTTTGGGGGGCGTTAACATATCGTTAATAGACGATGATATAAACGTTACCGACCAAAATCCCGCACTTTTGGGTCCGGAAGTAGAAAAGCAGTTAGGCATTAGCTATATGCGCTATATCGGCGAATCGAACTTTGCCGGTGTAAAATATGGTATGGCGGCTGGTGAACGGTCGGCATGGGCTGTCTCCGTACAGTACTTCGACTATGGAAAAATGACATCGGCCGATGTGTCAGGAAATATAACCGGCACGTTTTCGGTTAAGGATATATGTTTTGGCGGTACTTACAGCCATGACATTACCGACAGGCTTCGAGGCGGCATATCTATAAAGGGTATTTATTCTGCTTATGACGAATACTCCGCTTTTGCCGTTGCGTCAGATTTGGGGCTTAACTATTTTGACCCTGAAAAAGATTTGTCATTGTCGTTTGTTGTTGCAAATCTTGGCGGCCAGGTAAAGCGGTTTAATGAAAGTTACGACAGGCTGCCTGTTGATTTGCGCCTTGGTTTGACAAAGATGCTGGCCAATGTGCCTTTGCGCCTTTCAGTAACGGCATGGAATCTGACGCGATGGAACTTGCCTTATTATGAAGTTGGTGACGGGTCGGCTGGAACTGAAGAAAAAAAGAAAGACTCTTTTGGCTCTAACCTTATGCGCCACCTTGTTTTTGCTGCTGAATTTGTGCCTTCCGACAAGTTTTATGTAGGTGTGGGCTACAACTATAAAACACGTACCGATATGAGTACGTATTCCCGTAGCTTTCTGTCGGGCTTCAGTCTGAGTGCCGGATTGAATGTGCGGCGCTTTGGCTTGGGGGTTGCTTTTGCACAACCGCATTCCGGGGCAACAACGCTGATGTTCAGTATAACAACGCGTTTGGCCGAATTTTAGCCGGCTGATGCACGGAAATAAAGAACTATTGCTATAAGGCTGTATATGAAATTAGGTATCCACATGGCGACGAATGGCGATGTGAATCCGGATATGGCGAAGGTTGACGTTACTGTCATGAACAGGATATAGCTGAACGACAGTACAAGGCCTATGCCAATGTTTATACCCATTCCGCCCTTTACTTTTTTCGACGACAGCGACATACCTATGATGGTTAGGATGAATGCGGCGGCACACATGGCATAGCGACGTTCGTTCTCAATTTCAAATGTTTCAATATTGGCCATTCCACGTTTTTTCTGACGCTCTATGTAGTCTTGCAACTGTGGGGTGGTCATTGTTTCATGGTCGTTTTTGGCAATGAGGAAGTCGCGGGGCTCGAAAGGTATTATGGTGTCAAGCCGGTTGCCGCGGGTAATATGCTCGTTAAGGCCTTCGATGTCGCGAATCATATAGTCGCGCACCTGCCAGTGGTAAAGCGAGTCCCAGCGAATGGAAGCGGCTGTCATGCGCGACACGAGTTTTTTGCCTTCAAATTTGTCGAGCGAGAATCTGTAGCCGGTGCGTGTAGTATTGTCAAAACGGCTCATATAGGCTATCTGGCCCGGAGCCACCATCATTTGTATGTTCGACCCGTAGTCAACCCTGCGGTTTTTCACATAAGTGTTTGTGTATTCTATTCGTTTAATGTTTGCCGGAGGAATAATATATGCGCTTAGAACCCATGTAAGTGCGGCGATTACAGCCGCGCTTATCATGTAAGGCCGCATTAGCCGCCTGAAACTTACTCCTGACGACAGCATGGCTATTATCTCGGAATTGTCGGCGAGTTTTGATGTAAAGAAAATACAGGCTATGAATGTGAAAAGGGGGCTGAACTGGTTGGCGAAATAGGGTAGGAAGTTTACAAAGTAATCGAATATGGTGGCTTTTAGCGGAGCCTTCAAGAACGAGTCGAGCTTGTCATTTACATCGAACATAACGGTAATTGCCAATATCAGCAATATGGCAAAGAAGTATGTTCCCAAAAACTTGCGTATTATATAAACATCGAGAATCTTGAACATATCTAATAATAGGTTAAAACATACCTTTATAGCCGGCGTGTTACGTTCTCCACCATTTCGGTTTTCCAGGTTTTGAAGTCCCCTTCAATTATGTGGCGACGGGCTTCATTGACAAGCCACAGGTAGAAAGCAAGATTGTGGATAGATGCTATCTGCATGGCAAGTATTTCCTGCGATACAAACAAATGGCGCACGTATGCCTTTGAATATGTGCGGTCAACATAGCTTGGACCGTCCTCCTGCAGAGGTGAAAAATCGTTTTCCCATTTTTTGTTTCGCATGTTCATTATGCCGTGACGGGTAAACAGCATGCCGTTGCGTCCGTTACGGGTTGGCATTACGCAATCCATCATGTCGACTCCTCGGTCAATAGCCTCTAGGATATTGGCCGGTGTGCCTACACCCATAAGGTAGCGTGGCCGGTCGGTTGGCAATATCTCGTTTACAACCTCTATCATGTCGTACATAACCTCTGCCGGCTCGCCTACGGCAAGGCCGCCTATTGCGTTCCCTTCGGCACCAAGGTCTGTTACCATCTGTGCTGCCTGTCGTCGCAGGTCGGGATATGTGCACCCTTGAACAATTGGAAAGAATGACTGATGGTAGCCGTACAGCCCCTCTGTCTGCTTATAGCGTTCCCAGCCTCGTTGTAGCCACCGGGTGGTCAGGCCTAGCGATTTTTTTGCATAATCATAATCGGCTGTACCGGGGGTACACTCGTCAAGGGCCATCATTATGTCGGCACCAATGGCACGCTGTATGTCGACAACCCCTTCTGGAGTAAACGCGTGTTTAGAGCCGTCGATGTGGCTGCGGAAGTGCGCACCGTCTTCTTTGAGCTTTCTGTTTGAAGACAGGGAGAATACCTGGAAGCCGCCGCTATCGGTTAGTATGGGCTTTGTCCATGAATTGAATTTGTGCAGCCCACCGGCCTGTTTGAGTATTTCAATTCCAGGGCGTAAATACAGATGATATGTATTACCCAGTATTATCTGGGCTTTTATGTCATTTTCAAGTTCGTGAAAATGAACGGCTTTAACCGATCCCACCGTGCCTACCGGCATAAAGATGGGTGTGGCTATGGTGCCATGGTCGGTTGTGATAAGGCCGGCTCGGGCTTTACCCTGTTTGTCTGTTGCTTGCAGTTTGAATTCCATATTCACTACAAAGGTACGTAAAAATTCCCGGATTTTTACGTACCTTTGACTCTGTCTTAGATACTTTCGTTCGGCAAAGCTCAAATAAATTTGGCTTTGCGCTCGACTTATTAGTATCTTTGTAATATTAACTGCGGCATTTGCCACTCTGCCGCAAATTCACTTCACTGATATGCCTGTAATATTAAACATAGATACTTCTACAAGTGTGTGCTCTGTTGCCTTGTGTAACGACGGGCACTGTGTTATGCACCGAGAGGACTATCAGGGCCGTAATCATGCCACTGTGCTAAGTCTTTATATACAGGATGCCTTGGCCGAAGCCAAAGACAAGCAAATGCCCGTAGACGCTATTGCCGTAGGTATTGGCCCTGGCAGCTATACCGGCCTGCGTATAGGCCTTAGCGAGGCAAAGGGCCTTGCATATGCGCTGAAGGTTCCCCTTATAGGGGTTGATACGCTTCAGACATTGACCGTGGGTGTCCAGTTTTCTGATTTTTTTGACCCCGAAGTCTTGTTTGTGCCTATGATTGATGCCAGGCGCATGGAGGTTTTTTCAGCAGTATATGATTATGCTTTAAAGCCGCTGATGCCGGGACGCCCTGTAATTGTAGAACCTGGCAGTTATGATGAATTTCTGGAGCAAGGGCCGGTTATTTTTTTCGGTGACGGGGCTGATAAAACCAGGCCTGTATTAGGAGGACATCCAAATGCGAATTTTATAACAGAAATATATCCGTTGGCGCAAAACATGATGGCGTTATCGGAACGTGCCTACAGGAATGGCGACTTTCTTGACCTGGCATACTCTGTTCCTAATTATCTGAAAGAGTTTCAGGCCACTACGCCGCGCAAAAAAGTATAAATGCCTTTAATCCTGTCTAACCCTTCATAGAAAACATGCAACAACCTTTCATACATCTTCATGTACACACCCAGTATTCGGTGCTCGACGGTCAGGCTTCTGTTTCGGCATTGGTTGACAAGGCTATTGCCGACGGCCAGCCGGCATTGGCAATAACCGACCACGGAAATATGTTTGGCATAAAGGAATTTTTTAATTATGCCAAAAAGGTAAACTCAAAAACCAAGGATGCTATTGCAAAAGCTGAGGCTGCTTTGTCAAAAGCACGCGAGGAAGGGGCCGATGTTGAAACTATAGGGTCGTTGCAGGCAGAAGTCGGCCGTAACAAGGCGCGTTTGCTTAAGCCTATATTCGGTTGCGAAATGTATGTGGCGCAAAAGTCGCTGCACGAGCATGTTGACAAGCGCGATACTGGCCGTCACCTGATTGTATTGGCAAAAAACGAACAGGGATATCACAATTTGGTGAAAATTGTGTCGCAGGCTTGGACAGAGGGCTTTTATTCGCATCCGCGAACAGATAAAGAGGCTATTGCCGCCCACCGCGAAGGCCTTATTGTTTGTTCGGCATGTCTTGGTGGCGAGATTCCAAAGTTGATAATGTCGGGCGATATTGAAGAAGCCGAGCGCCAGGTGCTGTGGTGGAAAGAAATATTTGGCGATGATTATTATATAGAGATCCAAAGGCACCAGACGGATAAACCCGGTGCCAACAGGGAGACTTACGAAATACAGGAACCGGTAAACGTTGAGCTAATAAGGATAGCACGAAAACATGGCATTAAAATTATAGCCACTAACGATGTCCATTTTGTCAACGAGGCCGATGCCGAGGCGCATGACCGTTTGATTTGTGTGAGTACCGGCCGATTTCTGACTGACGAAAACCGTATGCGTTACACCAAACAGGAATGGATGAAGACGCGTGCGGAAATGTACGATATTTTTGCTGACATACCGGAAGCATTGTCGAACACGTTGGAAATTATGGACAAGGTTGGAGAGTATACTATTGACCATAAGCCTATTCTGCCTAATTTCCCTCTGCCCGACGGTTTTACTGACAATGATGACTATTTGCGATACCTTACTTACGAAGGGGCAAAGCGCAGATGGGGAACTCCTTCGCCAGAGCAGTGCGAGCGAATAGATTTCGAGCTCGACACAATAAAAAATATGGGATTCCCGGGCTATTTCCTTATTGTGCAGGATTTTATTCAGGCTGGTCGCGACCGGGGCGTTTCAATAGGCCCGGGGCGTGGTTCTGCTGCCGGTTCTGCTGTGGCCTACTGTCTTGGAATAACCCAGATTGACCCAATAAAGTATGATTTGCTTTTTGAGCGCTTCCTGAACCCTGACCGTATATCGTTACCTGATATTGACATTGACTTTGACGACGACGGACGTTCCGACGTGCTTAAATATGTTACAGAAAAATATGGCGCTGAAAAAGTTGCCCATATTATAACTTATGGAACAATGGCTGCAAAAATGGCAATAAAGGATGTTGCCAGAATAGAGCAGCTGCCGTTGGCCGAGAGCAACCGTTTGACAAAATTGATTCCGCGCCATATGCCGGAGGTTAACGGAAAGGAACTAAAGCCGACACTTAAAAACTGTTATGAGCATGTTCAGGAATTTAAAACAGAATTAACAGGCCCTAACGAGCTGGTAAAAGAAACCTTGAAATATGCCAAGGAGTTGGAAGGCAATGTCAGGGGTACAGGTGTGCACGCCTGCGGTGTAATTATTGGCCGTGACGACATAACTGATTGGGTTCCTGTTAGTACGGCTACAGATAAGGATGGCTCCAAATTGCTGGTTACACAGTATGAAGGTAGTGTGATTGAGGAAACCGGCCTTATAAAGATGGACTTCCTTGGCTTGAAAACTTTGTCAATAATAAAGGAAGCTATTGCAAATATAAAACTTACGCGAGGCGTAGATGTGGATATTGACAATATTCCTATTGACGACAAACCAACATACCAGCTTTATTGCGAAGGCCGCACCACTGGCACATTCCAGTTTGAGTCGCCCGGCATGCAAAAATATCTTCGCGAACTGCAGCCGTCGGTATTTGAGGATCTCATAGCCATGAATGCCCTGTACCGGCCTGGCCCTATGTCGTATATTCCCGACTTTATTGCCAGAAAACATGGCAAGGCCCCTATAATTTATGATATACCCATTATGGAACAGTATCTTAAAGATACATATGGTGTTACGGTATATCAGGAACAGGTCATGCTTTTGTCGCGTCTGTTGGCTAACTTTACGCGAGGCGAGAGCGACACACTGCGTAAGGCAATGGGTAAAAAGTTGATTGATAAAATGATGGCCCTTAAAGAGAAGTTCCTTAAAGGAGGTCAGGCTAACAATCACGACCCCGAAGTACTGGAAAAAATATGGTCTGACTGGGAGAAATTCGCGTCGTATGCCTTTAATAAGAGTCATGCCACCTGCTATTCCTGGGTAGCTTTCCAGACAGCATATCTGAAGGCTAACTATCCGGCCGAATATATGGCTGCGGTTCTGAGCCGTAACCTGAACGATATAACCAAACTTACCAACTTTATGGACGAATGCAAAGCAATGCATATTTCCGTAAAGGGACCGGATGTTAACGAGTCGTTTTCTGCATTTGGTGTGAACAAGGATGGCGATATACGTTTCGGGCTGGCCGGAGTAAAAGGTATTGGTCAAAATGTTGTAAACGCAATAATATCGGCCCGAAACGAGGGTGGGCCGTTCCAGAATATATACGACTTTGTGGAGCGAGTAGACCGCTCTAATATAAACCGTCGGAATATAGAGGGTCTGGCCCTTGCAGGTGCGTTCGACTCATTGCCTGATATAAAGAGGGAAGACTTTTTTGAAGCGAATATAAAAGGTGAAACTTTTGCCGAACAATTATCGCGTTATGCCCAGAGTTATCAGAACGCTAAGGGGTCTATGGAAAACTCTCTGTTTGGTGATTTCGACAGCGACCTTAATACGGCTGGGCGGCCTCCGCTGAAACCGGCAACACTATGGCCGGATATTGAGAAGCTTGAACGTGAGCGCGACCTTGTTGGAATGTATTTGTCGGGTCATCCGCTTGACCCGTATTATGTGGAGCTTCGTTATGGATGCACGCATACGATAAAAGACTTTGTTGACGAAGGACCTCTGGATGAGAACCGCCCGGTTGTGCTTGGTGGAATGGTTATTGACTATCAGGTTAAGCAGAGCAGGCGTGGCGGAAGTTTCGGAGTACTAAAAATAGAAGACTATACAGGAACACAGGAGTTTACCTTGTTCGGCCAAGATTTTATTGATTATGGCAAATATGGAATAAACGGTACGCCCGTGCTTATTCGCGGACATTATGGACGGCGTTTTGCCAATTCCGATGTGCGGTTCCAGATAACTTCCATTTCCTTATTGGCAAAGCAGCGTGGAAAACTTATCGATGGTTTGACAATAAGTGTCGACGCGGATCAGGCAAACCAGAATTTCCATTCCATATTGCGTGACTTTATATCGCGGCCGCTGCCTGCCGACTTTGTTACAGAGGATGGCGACGGGCGATGTCCGTTGTATATACGATTACGCGACACCCAACTTGGCCGCAGCCTTAAGCTGGCTTCAGGTGTAAAGTTGGCTGTTGACCGCAATTTGATAGTGACTCTGGAAGAAATGGAAATGGACTTTGAAGTGTCACGTTCTTAAAGACAATCATTTATATAAACAAATTAAATCATAATAAGTTATGGCATTTGAATTTACAGACTCAAACGTAAGGGAGGTTATTGCTTCAGGAAAGCCTGTCCTTGTTGACTGCTGGGCTCCATGGTGCGGCCCTTGCGTAAGTATGACACCAATTATTGACTCTCTGGCTGCTGAATATGAGGGGCGTGCAGTTGTAGGTAAGTATAATGTTGACGAGGAATCGGATCTGGCTGGCGAATACCGAATAATGAGCATTCCTACAATGCTGCTGTTTAAAGACGGCAATATGGTGGGCCGTCTGGCCGGCTCGCAGCCCAAAGCAACCCTTGCTGCAAAATTAGACGAACTTATCGGATAATCTTATACGGTTTAGATATAACACGGGCATAGTTTACTATTTTGTAAACTATGCCCGTGTTATATAATTGATATTATAATATTAGTTTCGGAATTGCAGACTGCCTTCGGCATCAAGGCCTATTACAATTGGCTTTTCCCTGTCGACGCGTTGTGCAAGGATGTCTTTTGACAGTTGGTTAAGCACCATCCGTTGTATGACTCGCTTAACCGGGCGTGCTCCAAATTCCGGATTATATCCTTCTTTTGCCAGAAACTTCAAGGCATCCGGAGTAACTTCCAATGTCACGCCGTTTTTAGCCAGCATGCGTTTTATGCCGTTTACCTGAATACCGACTATTTCCTCTATCTCGCGTTCGTTCAAGGGCGTGAACATTATGATTTCGTCTATTCGGTTAAGGAATTCCGGTCGTATGGTTTGTTTTAGCATGTCAAGCACCTCGGTTTTGGTTTTTTCAATAACTTCAAAACGGTTTTCGTCGGTTAGTGACGCGAAATTTTCGCGAATCACTTGCGAACCCATGTTTGATGTCATTATTATTATGGTGTTCTTGAAATTCACTAATCGGCCTTTGTTGTCGGTAAGACGGCCGTCGTCAAGCACTTGTAACAGTATATTGAATACGTCTGGGTGTGCTTTCTCTATTTCGTCGAACAGTACAACCGAATATGGCTTTCTGCGTACGGCCTCAGTCAGTTGGCCGCCCTCGTCGTATCCTACATATCCCGGAGGTGCTCCTACCAGCCGTGAAACGGTGTGCTTCTCCTGATATTCGCTCATGTCTATACGGGTCATCATATTCTCGTCGTCAAACAGGTATTCTGCCAGAGCTTTGGCTAATTCTGTTTTTCCAACACCGGTAGTGCCTAGGAATATGAATGATCCGATTGGACGGCGTGGATCGTTCAGTCCGGCCCTTGACCGCCTTACGGCATCGGCAATTGCGGCTATGGCTTCGTTTTGTCCCACCACACGCTGGTGCAGTTCTGCTTCAAGGTGTAGCAGTTTTTCTTTTTCACTCTGCACCATCTTGCTAACCGGGATGCCGGTCCAGCGCGATACAACGTCGGCAATGTCGTCGGCATCAACTTCTTCCTTTATAAGCGACTTTTCGCCTTGCATTGCTTTTAGCTGCTCTTGAATTTCGGCACTGTCTTTTTCTTTTTCCTGTATTTTTGAATACCTGATTTCTGCCACTTTGGCATAATCGCCCTCGCGTTCGGCACGTTCTGCATCGAACTTAAGTTGCTCGATGTCAATTTTATTCTGCTGAATGCGGTTTATGAGTTCTTTCTGCGACTGCCATTTTGCACGGAAATCTTTTTCAGTGTCGCGCAAGTCGGCCAATTCGCGCTCCAGGTCTTTTATTTTTTCTTTGTCGCCTTCGCGTTTTATTGCTTCGCGCTCAATTTCAAGCTGGGCTATCTTGCGCGTGATCTCGTCCAATGCTTGAGGAACCGAGTCGCGTTCCAGACGCAGTTTGGATGCCGCTTCGTCAATAAGGTCGATGGCTTTGTCTGGCAGGAAACGGTCGGTGATATAGCGTTCCGACAGTTGAACGGCGGCGATAATTGCCTCGTCGCGTATGCGCACCTGGTGGTGGTTTTCGTATCTTTCCTTAAGTCCGCGCAGAATGGATATGGCACTCATTTCGTCGGGCTCGTTAACCATTACCTTTTGGAAACGCCTTTCAAGTGCTTTGTCTTTTTCAAAATATTTCTGATATTCGTCGAGGGTGGTGGCTCCGATGCTGCGCAGCTCTCCTCGTGCAAGGGCCGGTTTGAGTATGTTGGCGGCATCCATTGCACCTTCGCCTTTGCCTGCGCCTACAAGGGTGTGTATCTCGTCTATAAACAATATGATATCGCCGTCGGCTTGCGTTACCTCGTTAACAATGGCTTTCAGCCTTTCCTCGAATTCGCCTTTGTATTTTGCCCCAGCCACAAGTGCACCCATATCGAGCGAGAATATTTGCTTGTCTTTCAAATTTTCCGGAACGTCGCCACGCACTATTCTGTGGGCAAGGCCTTCGGCAATTGCAGTTTTCCCCGTACCAGGCTCGCCTATAAGCATTGGGTTGTTTTTGGTGCGTCTTGATAGAATTTGCAATACGCGCCTAATTTCGTCGTCACGGCCAATAACCGGATCGAGTTTGCCTGAACGGGCACGTTCGTTTAGGTTTATGGCATATTTCGACAATGCATTATATGTGTCCTCCGCACTTTGGTCGTTGGCTTTACGGCCTTTACGTAGCTCATCGATGGCTGATGACAGTTCGTGTTCTGTCAGCCCGGCATCTTTCAATATTTGCGAAGCCGGGCTTTTTACAGAAAAAAGAGCTAGTAGCAGTGCCTCGACTGCCACATATTGGTCGCCCTGTTTTTTTGCTATGTCAAGAGCCTTTTGCAGCACCTCGTTCGATGTGCGGCTAAGGTACGGTTCGCCACCCTGTACCTTTGGCTCTGAAGCAACAGCACGGTCTACCGATGCCGTCACAGACTGTAGGCTGGCACCTACTTTCTGGAATATGAATTGAATCAGCGAATCTCCCTCAGTCATTATGCCCTTTAAAAGGTGTACCGGTTCAATGGCTTGGTTCCCGTTTCCTTTGGCAATTTCAATAGCCTTTTGAACTGCTTCTTGCGATTTGATTGTAAAATTATTGAAATTCATATTTAGAGGTTGAATAGTAATCAATAGTTGTCACACTTTTATTAACGCAAAATCCGTGCCGAAAGTTAGAGATTATATAAATTTTTTCTGGAAACAGGGTTTTGCCGGCAGTTGCATGTGGTTGTAAAATAAAACTGTTGCTTTGTACATGATATTTGCAAATTGGGTTAAATTTTGTATTTTTGTAATTTGAAATAATCACTAGCATGATACTATCAATGACGGGTTTTGGCAAGGCTACGGCCGCCATTCCAAATAAAAAAATAACCGTTGAGATTAAGTCGCTGAACAGTAAGCAGCTTGACATGTCGGCACGTGTTCCCGCATCTTTTCGAGAAAAGGAACTGGAATTGCGAAACATACTGGCCGAGCGAATAGTTCGCGGCAAGGTGGAACTGCTTATTTATACAGAGTCGGTCGGAATAGAGACAACCGTGTCGCTTAATATTCCGCTTATGGCTGCTTATAAGGAGCAGGTAGAGGAAATGGCACGTCAGTTGGGAATAGCATGGCCCGACGACTGGTATAGCGTGCTGTTGCGTTTTCCTGAGACTGTTAAAAGCGATGTGCCGGCTACAATGTCGGACGAAGAATGGCAGACACTGCGCCAGGTAACGGAGCAGGCAATAGACCAGCTGATGCAGTTCCGGCAGAAAGAGGGGCAGAAACTTGAGGCTTTTTTCACCGAACGAGTAAACCGTATTTCTGATCTTTTAGGACAGGTTGCCCCGTTTGAAAAAGAACGAGTAGCAAAAATTCGTGCCCGTCTGGAAGAAAATCTGGCTAAAATAGACACTGTTTCGTTCGATAAAAACCGATTGGAGCAAGAACTGATTTTTTATATTGAGAAGCTTGACATAAACGAAGAAAAGCAACGTTTGTCCCAGCATCTGAGCTATTTTAAGGAGACAATGGCAAATGGTTTCGGACAAGGAAAGAAACTCGGTTTTATTGCTCAGGAAATGGGGCGCGAAATAAATACGCTAGGCTCTAAGTCGAACAATGCCGACATGCAGCGGCTGGTAGTGCGTATGAAGGACGAGCTGGAACAAATCAAGGAGCAGGTGCTCAACGTAATGTAACCTAATAATTCGAAGTATCATGCCAGGGAAGATCATTATAATTTCCGCACCGTCGGGATGTGGAAAGTCGACAATAATAAATGCCCTTATAAACAGGGGGGTGGATATGCAGTTTTCCATATCGGCCACTAGCCGCGAGCCGCGATGCGGCGAAACCGACGGGAAGCACTATTACTTTCTAACCCCTTCCGAATTTCGCAGACGCATTGAAAAGGGGTTGTTTGTGGAATATGAGGAAGTTTATCCGGGCCGGTTCTATGGAACGCTGAAAAGCGAAATAGAGCGTATAACCGGAGCCGGGCATAATGTTGTGATGGATATTGACGTGGCTGGGGCAATGAATGTGAAGAAAATATATGGCGATTGCGCCATGACGCTTTTTATAATGCCCCCATCGGTCGACGAGCTTCGCCGCCGGTTGGAACTGCGTGCAACAGATGCTCCCGAAGTTATTGACCAGCGAGTTGGCAAGGCGGAGTATGAAATATCGTTCGCTTCGCGTTTTGAAACCGTTATAGTTAACGAGGACCTTGATACAGCTGTTGATCAGGCACAGAAAGCCATAACCGCATTTATTGCCGGTTAATGTTTTAACATAATAGCCAGTAGCCGGTTATGTCAAAGAAAATAGGAATACTTGGCGGTTCGTTTAATCCGGTGCATACCGGGCACCTGATGCTGGCTTCATGGATTGCGCAATGTGGAGTGGTGGACAGTGTATGGCTTATGTTGTCGCCTCTCAACCCGTTGAAGACAGATTGCAGCATGGCATCCGATCATCACCGTATGCGCATGCTTGAGCTGGCAGTGAAACAGTCCGACCTTCTGAGTGTTTCTGCATTGGAGTTGGAATTGCCGCGTCCGTCATATACAATAGATACCTTTAAAGAGCTAGACCGGCGTTATCCGGAATGTTGTTTTGTACCTATTGTTGGTAGCGACAATCTTTCTATATTTCACAAATGGCGTAGTGCTGACGAAATATTGTCGCGCTATGGACTGATTGTATATCCGCGTCCGGGTTATCCGTTTCCAGATAAGTTGCCTCGGGGTGTAGTGGTGGTAAATGCTCCCCAGACCGACATATCGTCGACAAAGATACGCAACTGTATTTCTAAAGGATGGGACATGAACTTTTTTTTACCCCCCGGAGTATATAAATATATTAAAGAACAAGATCTTTACAAAGATTAATATGGAACAGGTTCAAATCAATAACAACTCCTTGGCATTTATGGCTTTGGCGAATGAATATTGCCAGGCGTTGGAACAGGCTCGCGACGAATACGGGCAATTGGCATTTGTCAATGCCATGCTGCGTATTCTGCCACGCATCTACATATCTGCTTCCGACATTTATGTTCCGGAAGCATTGCTTGAGGAGGCATACATTGACAATCGTCTTGACGAAGACTATTATGACTCGGTGCGCCGCAATATAGAAAATCTGCTTGGCCCCGACGATACATATCTGGAGGTATTTCATCAGGATATGAAATATTCCGACACTCCTATAGCGCAGTCTGTAGCCGAGGGGCTTGCCGATATTTATCAGGTATTGTATAACTTTCTTGATTCTGTGCGCGATATGCCGGCCGATGTTACTATGGCAATGCTTACGGCTGTAAAGGAGGATTTCCGTTCATACTGGGGGCAGATTTTATGTAATGTGATGAGGCCTCTTAATGCCATAGCCGCCGGTTCGCAAATTGATGCCGATGCAGACGTTTTTGATTGACAAGTCTAATAATATCAATAATATACCATGAATAAAGATTTAGAATTGAATCAGAACCACATTGTTTCTGTTTTAGGTAAACAGCCAAATGAGTTTACCGCCGAGGATATTATCGGCTATATAAAGGGCCAGGGTATAAAGATGGTGAACTTTATGTATCCGGCTGCAGATTGCAGGTTGAAAACATTGAATTTTGTAATAAATTCAATGTCTTATCTTGAATCGATACTTAAAACAGGTGAAAGGGTTGACGGTTCCAGCCTGTTTCCGTTTATAGAGGCCGGTAACAGCGATCTTTATGTATTGCCGCGTTTCAGCACGGCATTTCTTGACCCTTTTGCCCCGTTGCCAACTGTTACAATGCTGTGTTCGTTTTTTGACAAGGATGGAAACCCTCTGTCGTCGTCGCCTGAACAGACGTTGCGAAAAGCCTGTAAAGCATTTACCGAGGTTACAGGTATGGAATTTCAGGCAATGGGCGAACTTGAGTTTTACGTTATATCGCCTGATAATGAAACTTATCAGGCTACCGATCAGCGCGGCTACCATGAGTCTGCTCCTTTTGCCAAAAATGGAGACTTCCGCACACGGTGTATGAGTCTTATAGCCCAGGCCGGAGGCCAGATAAAGTATGGCCATTCTGAGGTTGGCAACTTTACGTCCGATGGCAAAATTTATGAGCAAAACGAAATAGAGTTTCTGCCGGTAAATGCCTTGCAGGCTGCCGACCAGCTGATGGTTGCCAAGTGGATTATCCGAAACCTGGCTGCACACGAGGGGCTGAATGTTACTTTTTCGCCTAAAATCACATCAGGAAAAGCCGGCTCTGGGCTGCATGTACACATGCGTATTCTGCGTGATGGAAAGAATATGATGTTGAACGACGATAAAAAACTTTCCGACACAGCCAGGCGTGCTATTGCTGGAATGATGGAACTGGCCCCGTCTATAACGGCTTTCGGAAATACTAATCCTACATCGTATTTCCGCCTGGTTCCTCATCAGGAAGCCCCTACCAATATTTGTTGGGGCGACCGTAACCGTTCGGTGCTTGTCAGGGTTCCGCTAGGCTGGACATCGGGTTGTGATATGAGCTCTTTGGCCAACGGATACGATTCTGGATGTACAATACAGGATACATCCATGAAACAGACCGTTGAAATGCGTTCGCCCGACGGTTCTGCCGACATATATTCATTACTTGCCGCATTGGCGGTTGCCTGTCGTTATGGTTTTGAAATGGAGAATGCTCTTGATATTGCCGAAAAAACATATGTCGACGTGAATATTCACCAACCGGAAAATGCCGCGCGCCTTGCTTCTTTGCGTCAGTTGCCGGAAAACTGTGTACAATCGGCTGGCGAATTGGAACGGCAGCGCGAAATATATCAGAAATACAACGTGTTTTCACCGGCAATGATTGACGGTGCCATAGCGAAATTGCGCTCGTATGACGATAAAGACTTTTTAAAGCGCGCTGTGCAGATGCCAGACTTTATGGACGACCTTGTGACCCGTTATTTCCATTGCGGATAGCCCTTGCTTGTAATATAAATTATAGTCTCCGAAAGCAAATCCAGTTATTGCTTTCGGAGGCTTTTTACTGGTGTTGTCCCAGGTTGGTTATTTTGAATTTTTTTGCTTTTTCAATGCAGACAACAATGGTTTTAGTATTGTTGAGTAACTAACGCCAAGATAATGCTGGATAACAAAATATAAAATGCCGGATATTATAAAGCCAAGTATTAATGTGGCAAAAACATTTATATGCACTAAATGGCACACTATTATACGGGCTACTATGCATGCTGCAACCGACGACCATAAGAATTTTGTAATATCGCCCCATGGAAAAATATCTTTAGCTTTGGTATTCAAAACCTTGGAAATAAGCGTTATTAGTATGATAAAACATATAATTCTACTTAATGTCGTACATACGGCTATGGATGTTAATGTAGGGAATAATGCTATTGAAAGTATGTCAAGGCCAACAAGCAGTATTGCTGTAAAAAGGTGGGAGTTTGCAAATTGACGGCCTTTTCCAAGAGCAAGCATTATAGGCATATAAGGCACTATACGTATAAAGTTTACAAGTGTTGCTATGATAAAAAGAGGGGCGGCATCACTGTATTTGTCGCCATATATGGAACTCATAATTTCAGTGGCGAACAAACAGCTGAATATGGTTAGAGGGTATATTATCGCGGCCGATTTAAATATTACGTTTTTCCATAATATGACTAATTCTTTCGTGATTATTCCGGATTTCGACATTCTGGAAAATTCAGGAAGAAGTATTCTGGCTGTAGGAAGTATTACCATGCTGGCAAAAGGCAGTTCGCGATAGCCGTTAGCGTATGTGGCAAAATCATCTACGCCAAAATACCTGCTCACAAAAAACGGGCTTGCCGAAGTGATTATAAGCCCGTACATGTTTGATGTAAATATCGGCAGTGAGAAATTAAATATATCTTTTGTGGCCAGGTTGCTATTTCTGGAATTTATATTTTTAAACGGCAATACCGATATGTACAGCCCTATAATGCATGTTGCAAATGACGATGCCACAAACCCGATAACAGCGCCTGTAGTGCCATATGAAAATATAACTACAGGAATCACCGTGCATACAATGGTAAATAAATTACCCGAAATGGCATATATAATGATTGTTTTAGACATGCCATATACAATCAGTATATTTTTTACACCTATTACAGGCATTAGCAGAATAGGTGTTATGGCAAAATATTTAAGATTCACCGTAAGAAGCCTGTTGTCTAAAATAGAGGCAATAATGTCGGCTCCGAAGAATAGGACGGATGAGAATATTATTGCCAGGCACATGAATATCATGGTAAGGCGCCGTACTATGTCGCGGCCTTCTTCTATTGGTGCTTTTGCCAGAAAATAAGAATAAGCATTAGGCATGCCTAATGAAAACACTAGAAGCAGGGTGGTGTAGACATAAATAATTTGTCGGTATGTGCCATATTCGGCCGTGGTCATATACCGGCTTAGTATAGCCGCTGTTATTAACCCTATGCTTAATGACAGTAAATCGGCTAATGCCAGCCACGATGCCTGTACGGTTCTGCTTGATGTCGGGGTTGTGTTGTTTGTTGGCATCAGGCTACAAGGTCATGTATCTGAGTGATTTTATTTTTCCACGATATATGGCCCGTATGTCAACCAGTAAAGAGTTTTCTGATTTGGCTATTGAACGGAAAAAGCTGTCGTCAAGGTTTTTATATTCGTCGTGCCCTACGGTTGTAATGATAAGGTCGTAAGGCGGTTGCAAACTTTTGCTAAGCGTTATTCCGTATGTGTCCATTACTTTGTCTGGATTGGCTAACGGGTCTACGGCATCTACGCTTACCGACATTTGCTCGAGTTGCTTTATCATTGTTATTGCCGGCGTGTTGCGTATGTCGTCGATATTTTCTTTGTAAGTGACACCCATAACCAAGGCTTTCAGCTGTTTATTTGTTTCTGATTGCCGGGTCAGCATCTGATACGCCTGCCTGATAATGTAAAACCCCATATTTTCATTGACGCTGCATGCTGTTTTTATTAACGGAACGTCGATGCCGGCGTTTTCTGCTTGGGAAACAAGGTAGAATGGGTCGACAGGAATGCAGTGTCCGCCAACAAGCCCAGGATAATAGTTTGCAAAATTCCATTTTGTAGCAGCTGCTTCTATTACGCTGTATGTGTCTATTCCTATACTGGAATATAGTTTTGACAGTTCGTTTATAAGCGCAATGTTGACATTCCGCTGTGTGTTTTCAAGCATTTTTGCTGCTTCCGCAGTTTTTATATCGGGGGCTTTGTGTATGCCGGCCTTGATTACCAGTTGGTATACTGCCGATATTTCTTCTAACGCTTCGGAGTCGGTTGCCGATACTATTTTTACCGTATTTGAAAAAGTGTGAGAATCATCGTTGGGGTTGATTCGTTCTGGCGAGTAGCCCACCTTGAAATCAATGCCGGCAGAAAGTCCGGATGTTTGCTCCAATAAGGGTATGCATATATTTTCAGTGCACCCTGGATGCACTGACGATTCGAATATAACATAACTGCCTGGTTGCAGGTGTTTTCCTATGGTTTCAGTTGCAGCTATAAGTTTTGACAGGTCTGGGTTCCGGTTGCTGTCGATGGGAGTCTGTACCGTTACTATATAAAAAGAAGCCTCAGAGAGGTCTTTTTCGCACTCAGTTAACTTAATGCTGCTGTCGGGGCATTTCAGGCTATTGCGCAGATAATTTATGCGGCAATGGTCAATGTCGTATCCAATTACGTTGAAATGTCTGGAAAACTCCATTAATACTGGGAGCCCTACATATCCCAACCCGACAACTGCCAATGATGTCTGGCGCGATTTAAGCCTGTTATATATTTTCGAATTATTCAATTGCATGTACGTGGTTTCCAGAAATTTTATACTTTGTGCCTGATTCTTTACAAACGGCTATGCCGTCTTTGTCAAATTCAAGCTTGTAACCATGGCGGCTTATCCAGCCGGTTATTCGTGCAGGAACTCCCATGACTATTGCATAATCAGGAATTGACTTTGTTACTACGGCTCCGGCACCGACAAGTGCGTATTTGCCTATTTCAATTCCGCAAACAATTGTTGCATTGGCCCCTATGGTTGCACCTTGGCGAACTATTGTGGAAATATATTGGTCACGGCGAGATATCTCGCTTCTCGGATTCTTTATGTTTGTAAAAACGCATGACGGACCCAGGAAAACGTTGTCTTCGCAAACCACGCCGGTGTAAATTGACACGTTGTTTTGGATTTTTACATTATGTCCGAGTTTTACTCCAGTGGCAATCATTACATTTTGACCAATGTTGCAATCCGCACCAATTTCAGCTCCGGACATTATGTGGGTAAAGTGCCATATTTTGCAGCCCGGTCCTATTATGGCACCTTCGTCAATTACGGCTGACGGATGAAAAAATATATCAGTCATAGCAATGATTATCTGATTTTGTTTTTTCAAAAAAACTCTTTATTGTGTCTATTACCAAGTCTTGCTGGCTATGTGTTAGCTCGCTGTGGATAGGTAGTGACAATACGCATTCCGAAAGTGCCAGGGAATTATCTGACTGCCTGTCGTATATGCATATATCGGAATATGCCGGCTGCATATATAGCGGCACTGGATAATATATCATTGAAGGAATTCCGGCCGTATCGAGTGCCGACCTTAAACGGTCGCGATACTGAGGCGTAACTTTTATTGTGTATTGGTGATAGACGTGGCTGCCTTTGGCCGATTCATGCGGAACTTTAATAAACGGTATGTTTTTCAAAGCTTCAGAATAGTAGTGGGCGGCTTTACGGCGAGCGTCTATCCATTTTTTCAGGTGGGGCAGTTTAACTTTGAGCACGGCAGCTTGAATTGTGTCGAGTCTGGAGTTAAGCCCTATGTATCGGTATTGGTAACGGGCTGTCTGTCCATGATTTGCCAGTGACCTTATTTTTTCAGCCAGAATATCGTTGTTTGTAAACAGCGCGCCGCCGTCGCCAAAACAGCCTAATACTTTTGTGGGAAAAAAAGATGTGCAGCCTATATGGCCTATTGTTCCGGCATATGCTGTCGTGCCGTTGTGTAAATGGCATTCAGCGCCAAAAGCCTGTGCATTGTCTTCTATTACAAAGATATTGCGGTCTGTGGCAATATCCATCAGCCGGTTCATGTTGTCGCACGGCTGGCCGAAAAGATGCACGGGTATAATTGCTTTTGTCTGCTTCGATATTAGTCGTTCTACACTGTCGGTGTCTATATTAAACGTAGTTTTGTCAACATCGGCAAATACCGGGGTTCCGCCCAGAAGTGCTACGGCTTCGGCGGCGGCGGCAAATGTAAATGCCGGCAGAATAACTTCGTCGCCTTTCGACAAACCTATTGCCATAAGGGCAAGTGTTATTGCATCCGTGCCGCTTCCGCAGCTAATGCAATGTTTTGTCCCTAAAAAGTTTGATATGTCGTTTTCCAGATCGGTTATTGCGCGGCCTCTGACAAATGCAGAATCGGCAATAACATCGGCTATTGCCTTGTCTATATCATTGCTGATAGTTTGGTACTGCTTGTATAAATCTACCATTTTTACAGTCATGGCTCTGTGCGGTTTAATGTTTTGCAACTTTTACGGCTAATGGGTGATAGTCGCCGGTAATACCGACAACTTCGGAATTGCGTATCGCTGATAATGCTTCTATGGCAGGAGCCGCGTCGTGAATTGAAAAACCGTTGCCTTCAATAATATGTTTGTAGCTAACTGTGTGAAGGTCTGTGAATGTTTTTGCAAAATCTATGCTTTTTCCATTTACCGTAATATTCCTATAAGGAGTCATGGCGTTTGACGTATCCGGATTATGCTGGGAATTTATGCTTAGAAAAAATCTGACTCTTGCTTTTTTAAGTGTCATGAATCCGGTTATGCAGTCGGGCGATGAATGGTGTATTGTAATTTTTTCAAGCTTCCCGAATATCCAGTGCAGCATGTCAATAAAATGTATGCCTATATTGGCTGCAACACCACCGCTTTTATTAAAGTCGCTTTTCCATGAAGCCGAATACCAATGTCCGCGAGGTGTTATGTAGGTAAGGTCAACATCGTATATAATGTCTTTTTCGCTATTGTCAACTGATTTTTTCAACTGCATAATTTCCGGGTGGTGCCGCAGTTGCAATATTGTCCAGACTTTGTGCCCTGAGGCTTGTTGGCTGTCAGCCATACGTTGTATTTCTGAAACAGACAGGGCCAGAGGCTTTTCGCATATAACGTCGGCTCCGGAATTTAGACCTATGATTGAGTGTTCGCAATGGAAGCAGTTCGGGGTGCAGATACTCAGATAGTCTATGTTCCCGTTTATATATGACAAAAAAGTATTTTTGTCGGTTGTAAAAAGTGCTTGTGGAAAGTAGCGGTCTATTATTCCAACACTGTCGAATATGTCATGAGCGGCCACAAGGTTGTGATCAAGCTCCTGAATAGCTTTTAAATGCCGTGGGGCAATATATCCGGCCAGCCCTATAAGGGCAAATCTTTTAGAAATTGTTGTGTCTGCCTTATTTTTCATAATTCTATTACAAAAATAGGCAATATGCACACTATTCCCAAAAAAAATAATATATAAAAGCACATAAATACCCCCCCCTATTTGTATTTAATGCATTGATTAATAGTGTTTTGCGTGATATGATATTTTGGCTTAAATTATGGCGGATATTTATGTAATTGCCCGGACTCGTTTTGTTGTTAAACGATGGCATAAGTAATACATTGGCGTTGTCGGTAAATTATTGTAATTTTGTGGTTAAAATCCAAACTCACTAAAAAAATGACATATACGCTTTCTGAAATTGCCGCAATGCTGGGTGTCGCTGCCCCAGATGCGCCTGAAAGGCATATTTCAGTGCTATTGACTGATTCCCGTTCGTTGACCAATCCGTCAGAAACCCTTTTTTTTGCTTTGCGTACACCTCAAAACGATGGGCACCGGTTTGTTGAGGGGTTGTATAAATCAGGAGTAAGGGCTTTTGTTGTTGACAAGGAGCTGAATGGCGATATATTGTCTAAAATGAGCGAAGCCGTGATTTTTACTGTTGGCAATACGCTTGATTCCCTTCAGAAATTGGCCTCTATGCACAGGAGGCGTTTTAAGAAGCCTGTTGTTGGAATTACTGGTTCGCGCGGAAAGACAATTGTAAAAGAGTGGCTCGGTTATGTTATGATGCCGCAGCTAAATGTAGTTCGGAGCCCACGTAGTTTTAATAGCCAGATAGGAGTTCCGCTTTCGTTATGGAATCTGGATAACGAATGCCAGGTTGCTGTTTTTGAGGCTGGAATATCTAAATTTGGCGAAATGGGCACTCTTCAGGAAATTATATGTCCACAGATAGGCATATTTACCAATATCGGCGACGAGCATGATGCCGGGTTTGACAGCATTGAACAGAAATGCAGGGAAAAAATGCTATTGTTTCAGGAATGTGAGGATTTGGTTTATTGTGCCGACAACACGCTGATTTCCGGTATTGCCGTTGACAGTGTTGAAAAGGGGGTAATAAAGAGTTGGACTATAAACGGCAATAGCTCGGCGTGGCTTCAGTTGTCAGTAGAACATTTACAGCCCGGAGAAACTACTATCCGTTATGAGTATGAAGGCGTGTGCCGTAGCGTGACAATTAAATATACACGTAAGGAAGATATTGAAAATGCCTGTCATGTGCTTGCGGCTTCGCTTGTACTTGGCATTGAGCATGACATTATTGCCCGACGCATGTCGACGCTTCCGCAAATTGACACAAGGCTAAGTGTTATAGAAGGAGTCAATAGCTGTATGATAATAACAGACGTAGGTCCTGTTGCCGATTCGGTATGGATGTCGACATCGTTGGATTTCATGTGCCGGCGGAAGACACCTGATGTTACTTTGACAGTAATACTGGTCAATCCCGAAATTGTTATTGATTCTAATTTAAAGAAAATACTTGTACGGCGTGGAGTGAGCCGTCTTATAATAACCGGGGATAGGCCTTCAGAACCGGTTTGCGGTGACGGTTTTCCAGAGCTTAAGGTTGAACAGTACGTTTCTTTACAGCAGATGCTGGCAGAAGTTTCGCAATCGGATTTCGACCATGAATTGATTCTGATAGAAAGCAGCGACAGTCTGTGTGCGGAGTCGGTATTGGAAATGTTGGAGGCAAGACGGCATGAAACTGTTCTGGAGGTAAATCTTGACGCACTTGTCGGGAATTTTAATTTGATGCGTTCGCTGGTGAAACCTACCACCGGAGTGGTAGCCATGGTAAAAGCCGGCGGCTATGGTGCCGGCAGTTATGAGCTGGCCAAGACATTGCAGGCACAAGGCGCATCTTATCTGGCTGTAGCTGTGGCCGATGAAGGTGTAGAACTCCGTAATCGCGGCATAACAATGCCTATAATGGTTTTAAACCCCAAGGTTACCAACTATCGCACGTTGTTCCGTTATGGACTGGAGCCGGAAATTTATTCGTTTGATATTCTTGACCAGATAATATGTCAGGCCGAGCGTCAGGGAATGAACGGTTTTCCGATACATATAAAAATAGATTCAGGAATGCACAGGCTAGGCTTTCTGTTAGAGGATATGCCTCGTCTTGTGTCAACTTTACAGAAACACAAGGCGGTGTCGCCTTGTTCCGTTTTTTCGCATCTTGCAGCGGCTGATTGTCCCGATATGGACAGTTATACAGCTTTGCAGTTTGATTATTTCGATAGTTGTTGCAAACAGCTTCAAGCAGGATTCGGACATCATATAATGCGGCATATACTTAACTCTGTAGGTATAGCACGATTTCCTGACCATCAGTTCGATATGGTTCGCCTTGGCATATGCCTGTACGGTATATCCCCGTTGGAGCTGCCGCAATTGGCCGGCCTGAAGCCGGTGAGTACGCTGCGGACGGTTATAATTTCAATAAAGACGTGGAACGACGGCACTACCATAGGATATGGCCGACGCGGAGTTGTAGCCAAGGAATCGCGAATTGCCACCTTGCCTATAGGATATGCCGACGGCTTGAACAGGCATTTGGGCTGTGGCCGCGGTGCCGTATTTATAAACGGGTGCCGTTGTCCTATTGTAGGAAGCATATGCATGGATGTCTGTATGGTTGACGTAACCGGTTGTGAATGCGAGGTTGGCGATGCTGTGGAAATATTTGGCAGGAATATTACTGCCGACGAGGTTGCCGGGCTGCTGGACACTATTCCATACGAGGTGTTGACTTCGGTGTCGCAACGAGTAAAGCGCGTTTATTATCGCGAATAACCTTACAAAACAGACCGGCATCATGTATTGCTGCCGGAAAATTATTAAATTTGCAGTTATTGTCCATGCTTCGGACGTTAAAATGAATTTGTTAAAGATATAAATTACAATATGGGACTGTTTAATTTTTTTTCAAAAGAGAAAAAAGAAACTCTCGACAAAGGCCTTGAAAAAACAAAACAAGGCGTTTTTGCCAAACTTCAACGTGCTATAGCCGGTAAGTCGAAAGTTGACGATGAAATACTCGACCGTCTGGAAGAAGTATTTGTCACTTCCGATGTAGGCGTAGAAACGACACTTAAAATAATACAGCGTCTGGAAGAACGCGTGGCACGCGACAAATATATAAATTCATCAGAGCTTAATTCGTTGCTGTGCGATGAGATATCAGACATGCTGGCTGAGAATCCGGCAGCGGCCGATCCGTCGGTTGACGATTTTACGCTTCCTGAATCAGTAGGCAGGCCATATGTAATAATGGTTGTTGGTGTAAATGGGGCAGGGAAGACCACAACAATAGGCAAGCTTGCCTATCAGTTTAAAAAGGCGGGAAACAAAGTTATGCTTGGAGCTGCCGATACGTTTCGTGCCGCAGCCATAGAACAGCTTGTGGTGTGGGGCGAAAGGGCCGGAGTGCCGGTAATAAAGCAAAAAATAGGTTCAGATCCGGCATCGGTGGCTTACGATACGTTGCAATCGGCAAAAGCCCAGGGGTTCGACGTGGTTATAATTGACACGGCAGGCCGTTTACATAATAAAAAAGGGCTTATGGACGAGTTGTCAAAAATACGTAATGTGATGCAGAAAGTGGTTCCCGATGCTCCACACGAGGTTCTGCTGGTTCTGGACGGCAGTACTGGCCAGAATGCTTTTGAGCAGGCAAGGCAGTTTGTTGCCGCTACACAAGTTAACGGCTTGGCCATTACCAAGCTTGACGGAACGGCAAAGGGGGGTGTTGTTATCGGTATAAGCGACCAGTTTAAAATACCTGTGCGCTATATTGGGTTAGGCGAGGGGATTGATCATTTGCAGGTGTTCCGCAAACGTCAGTTTGTTGAATCGCTCTTTGGTGATGTTTAATGACTTTTTTAATATACAGGAGTAACATGAAAAAAACAATTATTGCACTATTTTCAGCGTTGGTTGTAGCGCTTCCGTCTTTTATAAATGCCAAAAGTGGGTTCACTATGTGGCAGCTTCCTGCAATGGAAGACAACATTGGTAATTCGTATGTTTTTTTAACCGACAAGGGCAAGGTGGTTGTAATGGACGGCGGCCGTTATCAGGAAGATTTTTATCTGAGAGGGTTTCTCGCCGCACTTGGTAACGAGGTTGAGGCCTGGTTTGTGTCGCATCCGCACGACGACCATATGGGTGCCCTGACAAAAATATTGGAAAACCCGAAAGGGCTTAAAATAAAGAAATTGTACCATTCACGTTTTTCGGAAAGCCTTATTGACTGTGAAAAACCGTACAATGATTATGCGCGCCGTTTTTATGCGGCAGTCGATTCTGTTGAAAAACTAGGACAGCTACAGGTGGAGAACCTTACAGAGCCTGGTTTTACAGGAAAGATTGACGGTATGAATTTTAAGGTGCTTGGCGTTACCAATGAGGAATTTCGTACTAATCCGTATAATAATTCTTCAATGATTGTACGGGTTTGGGACAAGGACAAGTCAATTGTATTTCTTGGTGATGCCGGAGCCGAATGCGGCGACAAGGTTCTTGAGTCGGAATTCCGCCCGGATCTTGATTGCGACTATCTGCAGGTGTCACACCATGGACAGGCCGGATGTAGCGAAAAGTTTTATAAAACAGTGAAGTTCAAAGCTTGTTTGTGGCCTACGGGAACATGGGTGTGGACAAACGATTTTGGTGCAGGTCCAGGCACAGGGACGCTTAAAACTGCTGAGACACGTCGCTGGATGGACGAAATAGGAATTAAAGAGCATCATGTTTCGTGTATTGAAGGTCTTTTCATGTTAAAATAATTATTATAGTTGTAAATTAATGGCACAACGAAAGGTTGACATAATAACGCTTGGCTGCTCTAAAAACCTGGTTGACAGCGAACGCTTGATCGGGCTTTTTGCCGCGAACGGAATTGCTGTAAGGCATGATCCGGATGAGGAACAGAGACCTTCGCCAACAGTAGTTATTAATACATGCGGTTTTATTGGCGACGCTAAGGAAGAATCGGTAAATACCATTCTGCAATATGCCCAGGCAAAGAACGACGGCAAAATAAAGGAACTGTATGTTATGGGCTGCCTTTCTCAAAGATATTCGGAAGAACTTCCGGTAGAAATACCGGAAGTTGACGGATGGTATGGCAAATTCAACTGGCATGGTATTGTTGACCGCATGGTGAAGAATGCCAGTCCTGGCTCAACTTCGTTTGAAAGGGTTATAACCACTCCGTCGCATCATGCGTATATTAAAATTTCGGAAGGCTGTAACAGGTATTGCGCGTTTTGTGCCATTCCGTTGATAACCGGCCGGTATAAGTCTCGGACTATAGATGATATTTTGGCCGAGATAGAGGCTCTTGTGGCTCGTGGAGTTAAAGAATTCAACGTCATAGCCCAGGATTTGTCGTCGTATGGTATTGACATATACGGGCGTATGGCCTTGCCTGAGCTTATCGACCGTATGGCCGGAATAAAAGGGGTTGAATGGATTCGCCTGCATTATGCTTATCCGGCGCAGTTCCCAATGGAAATTGCCGATGTAATGGCTCGCCGGCCTAATGTGTGCAAGTATATCGACATAGCGTTACAGCATATATCAGACCCCGTACTTAAGGCTATGCGAAGGCATATCGATGCGGCTGGAACCAGGGCATTGCTGGCGGAATTGCGAAAACGCGTACCGGGAATTCATATCCGTACAACGCTTATGGTTGGTTTTCCTGGCGAAGGCGAAACTGAGTTTGACGAACTGATTGATTTCGTAAAGGAACAACGCTTTGAGCGCATGGGGGCGTTTGCTTATTGTGAAGAAGATGATACTTTCGCTGCGCAGAATCTGGCAGATTCTATTCCAGACAGGGTTAAGCAGGACAGGTTGTCGCGGCTGATGGCCCTGCAGGAACAGATTTCACTTGAGAAACAAGAAGAAAAAATAGGAAATACGCTCAAAGTGCTGATTGACCGGGAGGAAGATGATTACTATGTGGGCCGTACAGAGTGGGACTCGCCCGAAGTAGATCCTGAAGTATTGGTTAAGAAAACACGGAAGTTACAGCGCGGAGAATTCTGTAACGTGCGTGTGGTGCAGGCATTTCCTTTTGAACTGATTGCAGAAATTGTTTAAAGGCGTTGTACTATGATTCGGTCATATGCTGGCTGTGAGTGTGCAGATATATGTTTTGAGGCTGCTAAAATTTGTCTGGAAAGGGATATTTCGTTTGCACTTACATTTTTGCCTGGAAGTTCAAAGCCGCTTTTTGCTGCTTCGGAATCATTGCCGCAGAGGGTTTCTTCTTTGTCGGATTGCAAAGACGGTTTTATTTTAAACACGTTTGCTTCAGAAATAAAATCCCCGTTGTTAATTAAAAATGAGCTGGCACCGGAACGTATTATAAGTTCTAACGGTATGTGCGCCTCTGGCGTGGCCCCGTATGTAACTACGTGGGAGGGTTCTACCGATAAAAATGAATACATAAAGCGTGTTTCGGCGCTGATTTCGCTGTTGTCTGAAACTGGAGGGAAAACAGTAATATCGCGTGTCGTTTGCGGAAGCTCTGTAAATATTGATTGGATTGATGTGGCCAAAAAATTATTCCAGCAGTTTGATGATGCATATCGATTTTTGTATTATACACCGCAAACCGGTGCCTGGCTTGGAGCCACTCCGGAAACATTGCTGGCATATGACGGATTTGCTGGAAGGGTTGACACAATGTCATTAGCCGGTACAAGGAAATATAGCATTTGCCAAGAACCGTGGGACTATAAAAATATAAAAGAACATGAGTATGTTACAGATTATATTTTGTCGTGTCTGCGCTCCTATGGGCTTAGCCCGGAAGTAGGTGACAGCGAGAACCTGCGTTATGGCGCGATAGAACATTTATGCCACCGTATAAGCGTTAGCGGCGTATTGCCGGAATCGGTGTTTGGTATTCTTGGCCGTTTGAGCCCTACACCGGCACTAGCCGGGTATCCGCTTGATGATGCGCTTTTGCAAATAGCGGAAGTAGAGGATTATCCCAGGATTTGCTATGGAGGATATATCGGCAACGTGGTTCGTGGCAATTTATACTGTTATGTAAACCTGCGGTGTGCGCATATACGCAACGAACGTTATTGCTTGTTTGCCGGAGGTGGTATAACTGCCCATTCGCAGCCATTGCAGGAATGGGATGAGACAGAGGCAAAATGTTCGGCGTTGTTGAAAATTATTGATAATGTAACAAAATGATAGTTACAATAGAAATTAACGAGCTTAAAGTATATGCCTTTCATGGGGTTCTTCCGCAGGAAAGAACTATTGGCAACGATTTTGTAGTAACTGTTCATGTACGTTGCCGTATCATGGACCAGGCAATGGCCGATGATTCAATTGAAGGAACAATTAACTATGCCGATATTGTTAACGTGGTTAAAAATGTAATGTCTAAGCCATCTTCGTTGATTGAAAATGTTGCATGGCGTATCATGAATGAGCTGAGGAATTCGTTTCCGCAAATAATAGGAGGCCATTTGCGCATAGCAAAACTTACTCCGCCTATAGAATCTAGCAGTTTACATTCGGCTGCGGTTGCAATGGACTGGTAGGACAAGTATAATTTTTTTGCTGTTTGGACTTCTTTTTTTTGAAAATTAGAAATTAATGCTTATCTTTGCAGTCGCTTAGCCAATCGGGGTGTAGCACAGTTGGCAGCGCGCCACGTTCGGGACGTGGAGGTCGGAAGTTCGAGTCTTCTCACCCCGACAATTTTAGACAAACAGGTGTAACCAAGCGGTTGCACCTGTTTGTATTTTAATGAGTATATGCGATAACCGTAGGGCTAAATTGCAATTAGCCATTGCAATTGGCTGAAAAATAGGCTGTTTAACGTTTGTCCGTTCTATAATTGCAATTGGTTTATTGTAGAATTTTTTTTGGAAACTTTATATAAACAAAAAAAAATTACTCGTCGTCGCGACGAATAATCTTTCTACCTTAAATCTAATACCATGAAAAACTATTGCAAAGTTATTTAATAAAATTTATTGCGCAAAATAATTGTGGAAAAATGTTTTGTTTTTAACATTAATTTGGGCTTTTGGGAATGTATAATCGAAAAAGGATTGTAGAATGATATAAAAGGTGGCTTCATTGTCAGAATAAGGCCAATTGTATCGGGGTTGATGACGGGGTTATACTTATTGCCTGTGTATGGCTCCAGCCTTGCGAGCGGTTTCTTAGCTGTAATTTGAGTATGCCGGGAGCTAGTGCCGATATTCTGCGTATGTAGCTTATTATATCGGGCATGGACGTTAGTCCGCTTATGCGGTATGATGCAATTTGTCGGCCGTTTTTTGTAAGCGTGGCATATACTATGTCGGTTGTTGTTATTGTTCCCATATTTGCGCTTTATTTATATTTGTTTATGATGCAAATATACCGGCACATATGGGCAATAAAACGGCACAATTTTGTTAAGATATAAAAAAAGCCCTTGCTTTGTTGGCAAGGGCTCTGTTTCAACTAATTTAATTCCTAGTTTCTAATCAGAGCGTCGATTTTTTCAACATCTTCACGCAGAGCGGAATCTATGGGTATTCTTTCTTCAATGGAGTGGCATGCATGATGCACTGTGGCATGTTTTCTGGAAAGGCACGTGCCTATTGCCGTTATAGGCATTTTGGCATGCCGTTTTGCCATAAACATAACCATTTGTCTTGCATCAGATATTTCACGTTTGCGCGATTTGGAGAATATCTGGTCGAGTTCGATGCCGTAAAATTCAGAAACACGCTGCGCAATCATATCGAAATTTATGCTCTTTTTCTGAACCTTCACGGCATTTGCTAGTACGGACTGGGCCAGGTCGATTGTTATTTCCCTGTTAAGTACTGTTGCATATGCAAGCAGTGATACGACAACGCCTTCTAGTTCGCGTATGCTGGACGTTATATTGGCTGCTATATAGTCGAGTACTTCTGTAGGTATTTTAAGCCCGTCTTGAGCAGCCCTTTGTTCTAGCACGCTGCGGCGAAGTTCGTAGTCGGGAGCTTCAAGCTGGCATGTCATGCCCCATTTGAAACGGGAAAGCAGGCGTTCTGGCATTTCTTTAAGGTCGGCCGGAGCGCAGTCGCTTGAGAGAATGATTTGACGCTGGTTCTGGTGCAGGTGGTTGAAAATGTGAAAAAAGGCATTTTGTGTTCCTGGTTTGTGCATCAGGTCCTGTATGTCGTCAATTATAAGTACTTCTATTGACTGGTAAAAGTTTATGAACTCGTTAATGCGGCTTGGTTTGGCTGCAACAGCTGCCACATATTGGCTTTCAAGCAGCCGGGCCGGAACGTATAGTACACGGGCGTTTGGGTTGCGCTCTTTTATGCGTATTCCTATGGCTTGGATTAGGTGTGTTTTACCTACACCTGTATTTCCGAACAGGAAAAGCGGATTGAATGTCTTGCAGTGCGAATCTGTGGCGATAGCTTCCGAAATAGAACGGGCTATTTTGTTGCAGTTGCTGCCGCAATAGTTTTCAAATGTGTATTTGGGGTTTAGTTGTGAATCGAAATCGCTTACTATGTTGTTTTGAAAGGGATTCCTGTTGCCAGGTTTCACGGCCGGGCTTTCTTTTGAAGCCTGTTGTGTGATAAGTGTGTCCGGGTCTGAGCCAATCTGGAAGAAGTCGTAGTACAGCTGCACGTCGCGGCCATATATGCGAAATAGTGTAGCTGCCAATATTTTCATGTAACGTTCTTCAAGCTGTTCTGCAAAGAAGCGTGTAGGCACCATAAGGCGCAACACGTGGTCTTTATAACTTACAGATGTAATGGGCTTGAACCAGGCGTCGTATTGTTCGGGCGAAATGTTGTCTTTTATAATCGACAAACATTCGTCCCACATGTCGATGTGAGTTTTATTCATTGTTACATGTTTTATTGGGCGATTCAGGGGTTAGTTGTCATTGCATAATGACTTGCGTAATCTCATCGCTGATAATGCAAATTTCTAATTTATTTTTTGAAAAAAAAATGAATGGAAAATTTGCATTTTATAAGTGTTGTGCAACGTTTCTGTGTCACAGATATTTATAACGTAATTATGTAAATACTGTTTATTTTATGCCGGTTAATTTGTAATTTGCAGATATTTAGCGACATGCTGTTCTGCATATATAGTGTTAACTATTTCCTTTTATTGTGAAACAGTGTTTTTAAGTTGTTTTGGCGTTGATTCGTTGTGGAACAATTTGTCTGGAAAAGTTATCGACTATTTGTAATTTATACAAATAATAAATATCGGGCGTTTTGTTAAAATATCCGCCGGAAATGCTGTTTTAACGGCGTTTCCGGCGGATGTGCGGTTGCATGTATATTCTGCTTTTATTTTCATTAAAAAATCTTTATTGGCGGAATATATTTACGCGGATTTTTCTTTACGTCAACCAGTATTGAATCGATTGTCGTTGTGGCGTTGTCGAGGTTGTCGTATAATTTCCGGTTATTTAGAAGTAACCCTATGGAATTGTCGTTGCTTGTCATTTGGCCTGTTACCCATGCCAGGTTTGCGGCTATTGTGTCTACTTTGTTTAAGGTAGAAGCCAGTTGCACCTGTTTTAGCTGGCCGGTTACGGCTGTTAAATCGGCTGTGATTGTGTCCAGGTTAGCAACTGTACTGTTTACTCCTGACATGGTTGCCGGAAGCGAGGCGAGCGATTTGTTTAATTGTGCCGTTGTTGCTTCAAGATTTGCGGTGAGTTTGTCGAGCCTCTTTACTGAGTTAATCAGTGCGGAATCGGTAATCAGTGCGTTTACGCCTGTTAAAAGAGTGTCTACTTTGGCAACAATGTTGTTTACGGATGGAAGCATGTTTTTTGTTACATCATCTAATAGCGACGGCGCGGTTTCGCCAATGAGCTTGTCACCGATATTATGGTTTGACTGGCTTTGGCTGAAATGTAATACAATAGAAGCCGTTCCAAGTATATCCTGGCTGATTACGGCCTTGCTTCCTGCAGGCACGTTTAGCTTTTTATCTAACGACAGCTCGACAAGTACATGCCCCGGGTTGTCATATTCATACGCAATGTCGCGCACTTGCCCGATTTTGTATCCGTTTAATGTAACTGGCGACGATACGGTCAGACCGTTTACATTTTCGTACGAGACATAATAATAATTTGCTGCTTTGAATACATTAATACCCTTTAGGTAGTTTATGCCGGAAAACAATACTATTGCAGCAACTAATATTGATAGTCCTATTTTGAATTCTTTTGAAAAACGCTTCATCTTGTTGTTTCTTGTTTTAGGGTTTGTAGTGTTTTGGCGGTTGCTTTTATTTAACGCGTTTGCCGTTGCTGGTTTTTATAATAAAAGCGTCAGGAAATTTGTCCTTTATATTCCGCAGGTTTCTTTTGGCCTGGTTTATTGTAGGGTGGTTGCCCGTAGTATACTTATATGTGCCGTTGTCTATATAGAAGTCGAACTGCTTTATGCCTTTGAGTTTTTCCGAGTTTTCGTGTAGTTTTGTAGGGGAAGTCAGGAACTGCACTTTGTATATAATCTCGTCGCTTTCTGTATTTTGGTTTGCCTGTTCGGGTTCGTGTGCGGTTGCTGACGCGGTGTCGGCCGGCTGTTCCGTGTTTGTGGTCAGTGGTGGTTGTACCGAATCAGCCTGGTAGCTTTTTCTGTATTGGCAGAATGCATTGTATAGTGCCTTGCCCATTTTTTGCGTGCCTTGTTTCGAATTTAGAAAAGCCGCGCAGTTGGGGTTGCATATAAAGTCTAGTTCTACAAGTACGGCTGGCATACTTGTTTTGGCGAGTACCCAAAATCCGGCTTGGCGTACTCCTTTGTCGGCACGGCCTGCTGTTGACGAAAGCTGTTTTTGCACTTTTGCCGCAAAATCAATGCTTTGGTCTATGTTTTTGTCATGCGATAGCTCAAATATAATGTATGATTCTGTAGATGACGGGTCGAATCCTAGATATTTGGTCTCATAGTCGTCTTCAAGCATCATTACTGAATTTTCGCGTTGGGCCACGGCAAAGTTTTCTTCTGAACGGTGAAGTCCGAGAGTGTATGTTGACGCTCCGTGGATTGTTGTCCGTCTTTTGTTCCGTTTGTCTACGGAATTGGTGTGTATTGATACAAATAGGTTGCCATTTGCTTTGTTTGCAATGCTGGCTCGTTCCTGAAGTGTTTTAAAGTAGTCGCCTTTGCGAGTATACACTATTTTTACATCAGGCATGTTTCTCTCGACCAATCGCCCGAATTCTAATGCAGTGGCGAGGTTTATACTTTTTTCATTTATTTTTCCTGCTACGGCACCATAATCGTGACCGCCGTGCCCGGCATCGATTACGAGAGTGAATTTATGCGATTCGGTAGTGGCGGCCAAGGTTGTGTGTGCAACAACGGCTGTCAATAATAATATGATTTTTATTATGTATGCGCGAGGCATTTTTGCTAAGCTGGTTCTGTTTTGTTTGCAAAATTAGTAAATAGCTGCGGAATAGATGGGCAATTGGGGCGGTTTTTTGAATTCCTACAATAAAAGTTTGTTATATCGACGGAGTGCGCCCGGCTTGTTTTAAGTGCAAACATTAGAGAGGTGTCAATAGTTTCCGGGCTATTTTGCCGTATCGACAACAATCAGTTCAATGCCTAGTTCCTCAATGTGCTGGGCTATCTTGTCTGATATGCCGCAGTCTGTTACTATAAGGTCTATTTCGTCAACATTTGCAATTTTGCTGAACCCTTTGCGGTGGAATTTTGAGGAATCGGCCAATACTATGGTTTTTTGTGCCGCGTGCATCATAACTTTGTTTAGCTCTGCTTCGCGGATATCGGTGGTGGTAATTCCAAAATCAATGTCAATGCCGTCAACCCCAAGAAATATTTTGCTGCAAGAAAACTCCGATAATGCCGTCTCGGCATAACGCCCCACAACGGAAAGTGAGCTATGGCGCAATGTTCCGCCAAGCTGTACTATATCTATGTATTCGTTATCGCCAAGCGTTTGAGAAACTTTTAAAGATGCCGATATCACTGTTAGTTTGTGTATAGGCTTTATGCATCGGGCAAAAGCCTGCACTGTCGTGCCGGAGGCTATTATAATTGAATCGTCTTTGGTTATCAATTCGGCTGCAGCCATTCCTATATGGTGCTTCTGTTCTGTGGCCAGCAATTCCTTTTCGTTAACGGAACGGTTGTTTATGTATGGGTTTATGAGTATTGCTTTTCCGTGGCTACGGTATAGTTTGCTTTGTTTTTCGAGTTCGGTCAGATCCTTTCGTATCGTAACTGTTGACACTCCTAAAAGAGACGACAGGTCGGAAACCTGTATTGATTCGTGCTTCATAAGTGTGTCTATTATTAGTTTGTGCCTGTCTTCCTTTATCATATTTATAAATTTATTCAACTTATATTTGGCAAAGATAACGAAATTTTGAATTATTACGGCGTAAGATGCCCTTAAAATACCGGTAAAAAGTTTTGCCGTATTTGTCGTTTTTGAGTTCTTTTTTTTCGTATATGTTGTTTGTGAAAGCATGGGTGGTGTGTAGATTATTTATCTTAAAATTGTGTTTTTACAATGATTCGGTAAAAATTACAGAAGTAGTTGAAACTTAAGTTAATATAACGAATTATCAAATACAAATGAATCGCCAAAGCGTTCATTATAAAAAACTTAGCGTATGAACGTATTGGCGATTCTCAAAGACTTCACCTTTCGGTGTAAGTCGGTATTTGAAAATACTACAACCAAAATGAGCAAAAGGTTCCTCAACTGGCTGATTTTAACAATACGCACTGTAGCGTTGATTCCGGGCAAAGTCAATTTTACCCGGCTGTCGCGCTATGGCGGTCGTACTGCCAAGACCTTTGCCTCCA
>SSTG01000300.1 GCA_004801635.1 Muribaculum caecicola
AATTTTACCCGGCTGTCGCGCTATGGCGGTCGTACTGCCAAGACCTTTGCCTCCAATTTCAAGACACCCGTAGACTGGATGAAAGTCAACATAGGTATGGCGCAGGATTGTTTTGGATCGTCCGATGACATGGCAGTGGCAATCGATCCGTCGTTCATTTCAAAAGCAGGCAGACTGACGTATGGCATAGGCCGTTTCTGGTCAGGGGTGGCACAACGTGTAAAACGCGGTCTGGAGATAATGGCGATCGGGGCAATAAGCCTGAGTAAACATACATGTGTGATGCTCGGTGCTGTCCAGTCCCCGGACTTCAGGACTCTTGAATCTGAGAAACAGATGTCAATGCTTGACTGGTATGTGGCACTTGTCAGGTCAAAGGCGGCAGAGCTGCTCTCACTGACGGATATTCTGGTTGCCGATGCCTTTTTCTCCAAATATGAATTTGTAAATGAAGTGATTGGCATGGGATTCCGGTTTGTCGGGAGATTACGTGCCAATTCATATCTGAGGTATCTGGCCATACCGGATTCCTCCGCCCCGCGAAGACGCGGCAGAAAGAAAAAGTATGGAGAGAAAGTGGATTTCTCCAACCTTGATATGTCCGTGTTCACTTCATTCATATATGAGGATTCCA
>SSTG01000301.1 GCA_004801635.1 Muribaculum caecicola
TCATCGTAAGCCTCCAGTTCAGAAACAAGTTTTTCGGTTTTATATTTGTTGCTGAATATCATAAGTTCGCGTTGCTGTTTGGGCTTTATATCGGGCATTTCCCTTGGAACGCCTATAGCCAGTCCACAAACCACGAATACCTTTTCCGGAAGTTCCAATATTTTTGATGTTTCTTCGGGAGCTGCAGTTCTTGCATAGCCTATGGGGCATGTGCCCAGTCCAAGTGATTCGGCAGCAACCAACGCGCTCATCATAGCCAGGGTTGCGTCTACAACACCAACAATAAGTCCGTCGGCCGTATGGGTAAATTCCGGCATGTCAAGGCCTTTGCGGTCGGCAAGCTCGCTTATTTTGTAATAATCGGCACAGAAAACCATGAAATGCGAACAGGTCTTTATTTGTTTTTGGCCTGTTAGGTCATATAGTTTTTCTTTTATTTGCCGGTCAGTAATGTCTATTACTGAAAATTGCTGGCCGTTGTAGCTTGTAGGGGTGTTACGTATGGCCTCATATATATAATCGATGTCTTCTTGGGAAATCGGTTCGCGTTCATATCGGCGTATGCTGCGACGGTCGAGCAGGGTAGAGTGTACGTCTTTCATTGTGTTGTCTGGTTAGGGTAATATATATTC
>SSTG01000302.1 GCA_004801635.1 Muribaculum caecicola
TACCAAGAGCGTAGAACCGTGGACTGTTGTTGGAGGAAATCCGGCACGAAAAATAAAAGACCGAAATCGTGAAATTAATTATAAACAGGCATATAATTATTGGTTTGCGTTATAGCTTTATTTAAACTTTTATTCCGACAATAAGGAGCAATCCGGATATCCGCATCGAAACGGTGGGGGTATCCGGACATTTTTTAGTGGGGGATTTTGGATATGCGGCGGCCGGGGGTGGTGTTGATTATCAGGGGGACGGTTTCGGCGGTGACTATGCTTGTGTCAAGGCCGAATGCTTTGCGGTCGGAAATGCCGATGTGCCGTATCAGGTCGTGCAGGCGCATTAACCGTGCCGTAGCCCTTGGGCAGTTGCTCGATTGCGAGAATATGCGGTGAAGGATTATGAAGCGGAAGTCGCCGGGAATGCCTTTGTCGCGTAGCGAGGGGTAGCTGCTGGTCAGGTCTAGATTTCCGCTGTTTACAAGGTCTTCAACTATTTGACGGAGGTATACGCTGACTTGTGGCTCTACACGGAACCCTATGCGCAGTGTTACATAATATATTGTTTGAGGAACAATAATGCTTGTTTCGTATTCCAGTGCGTCAGGGTCGTCAACATGGTCTATATG
>SSTG01000303.1 GCA_004801635.1 Muribaculum caecicola
AGGAGAAGCCGGCAAAGGCATATATCCGTCAGGACTATGAGCCTGGATTCCGTTGCGAGTTCGACTGGGGTGTGCTTACCCTGTGGATCGGTGGGGTCAGGAGGCGCCTTCACATGGCGGTATTCACCCTTGACCACAGCAATATGCGCAAGGCATATCTGTTTTCGCGCGAAGATACCCTGGCTCTGATGGAAGCCCACCGCAACTGCTTCCGGGAGTTGGGGGGCACCCCGCGCGTGATGGCCTATGACAACATGCGTACCGCCGTAAAGAAGTTCCTCGGGCGAGACCGCGAGCACACAGATGCGCTGCTGCGCATGGAGGTACACTACTGTTTCACACCCCATTTCTGCAACCCTCGCTCGGGCTGGGAAAAAGGCAAGGTGGAACGTTCGGTGGAGTATATCCGTCGGCGTGCATTCTCGTTCGAGGTCCGCTTTGACTCCCTGGAGTCCGCGCAGACGCATCTGGCGACAGGCTGCGACAGGCTCAACACGGAGGCGTCGAACATGTCTGCCGAAGAAAAGCGCCTGCGCATACAGGCCGATCTGGCGGCGCTACGTCCGCTGGACCACGGTGACATCGGCTGCTTCGAGCAGCGGCTGTACCGCGTCGGAAAGTA
>SSTG01000304.1 GCA_004801635.1 Muribaculum caecicola
TACTTTCCGACGCGGTACAGCCGCTGCTCGAAGCAGCCGATGTCACCGTGGTCCAGCGGACGTAGCGCCGCCAGATCCGCCTGTATGCGCAGGCGCTTTTCTTCGGCAGACATGTTCGACGCCTCCGTGTTGAGCCTGTCGCAGACTGCCGCCAGATGCGTCTGCGCGGACTCCAGGGAGTCAAAGCGGACCTCGAACGAGAATGCACGCCGACGGATATACTCCACCTAACGTTCCACCTTGCCTTTTTCCCAGCCCGAGCGAGGGTTGCAGAAATGGGGTGTGAAACAGTAGTGTACCTCCATGCGCAGCAGCGCATCTGTGTGCTCGCGGTCTCGCCCGAGGAACTTCTTTACGGCGGTACGCATGTTGTCATAGGCCATCACGCGCGGGGTGCCCCCCAACTCCCGGAAGCAGTTGCGGTGGGCTTCCATCAGAGCCAGGGTATCTTCGCGCGAAAACAGATATGCCTTGCGCATATTGCTGTGGTCAAGGGTGAATACCGCCATGTGAAGGCGCCTCCTGACCCCACCGATCCACAGGGTAAGCACACCCCAGTCGAACTCGCAACGGAATCCAGGCTCATAGTCCTGACGGATATATGCCTTTGCCGGCTTCTCCT
>SSTG01000305.1 GCA_004801635.1 Muribaculum caecicola
CCTGGAGGTGAATCTGCGTGCTGCCGATGAAATTGCCCGTCAGTTGCGCTTGCGCGACATGGGCGGTATAATAGTTATTGACTTTATCGACATGAATAAGGCGGAGCACCGTCAGGCGCTCTACGACCATATGCGCGAAGTGATGTCTAACGACAGGGCTCGCCACAATATATTGCCCCTGAGCAAGTTCGGCCTTATGCAGATAACGCGTCAGCGCGTACGTCCGGCAATGGACGTTGTTACAGCCGAAAAATGTCCGTCGTGTTTCGGCAAGGGCGAGGTTCAGCCGTCGCTGTTATTTACGGACACACTTTATGAGAAGCTGGAATATCTCATAAAAATATTGAAAGTTAAGAATTTTGTAATGTATGTGCATCCGTATGTAGATGCATATATTAAAAAAGGCCTGTTGTCTATATACCGCAAGTGGAAAGTGTCGCTTGGCGGAGGGTTCCGTATTTTGCCCGACCAGTCGCTGGCATACCTGGAGTACAAGGTGCTGGATAAGGACAGGAATCATATAGAGCTGGCAGATGAGAAAGATCTCGAGACATCATCTACAAAAAACAAGAAAAAAGCCAAGGATCGGGATAGGGAAGACTGATGTCGAAA
>SSTG01000306.1 GCA_004801635.1 Muribaculum caecicola
ATGCCTTTGAAAGTCTTGTGGATAAGTATGCGCTGGTGTTTGCAGACTCTCAACGGAGTCGAATCAACATATGCAATGCCGGTACAAGCCCCAAGCAACACTTCCTTTATGAATACCGTGAGTGACAACAGCACGGACTTTTGCAATTCGACAAATCTGTTGTATGACACTGTCTTAGGGAACAGGTGGAGAAGGTGCTTGCAGACACACTGCGTGTAAAAGTGTTTGAGGCATCTGAATCCCTTGCTGTGAAAGAGAATCAGGATGGTGATGACCTCGGCATCGGAAAGCCGTCCCGGCTTATTGCGATGCTTATTGCCATCACAGAGCTGATGCTTTTTGAGTTCAGATGAAAAATACTTGCAGAAATCATCGGCAAGACAGAAAATTTCAGTAATTTTGTCCTCGGTAATCATAGCGGTAAATACCTGTAAATGTTGTAATTGAACACTATAAATTTACTAATTTTTCGTGAGACTACCAAGAAAATCAGCCACTTAGTTTTGCACTAAATGGCTGATTGTTTTATTATTGAATAACTGAATTCTTATATCGAACTCACGTTAAATAAATCCTGTAGGAATAATGGTTTGCTAAATTGCGAAATTAT
>SSTG01000307.1 GCA_004801635.1 Muribaculum caecicola
GAAGGACGTGACAAGCTGCGATAAGCCGCGGGGAGGAGCAAATATCCCCCGATCCGCGGATTTCCGAATGGGGCAACCCGGCACGGGCGACCGTGCCGCCTGCGCTCTGGCGCAGGTGCCAACCCGGGGAACTGAAACATCTCATTACCCGGAGGAAAAGAAAACAAAAGTGATTCCGCAAGTAGTGGCGAGCGAACGCGGAGGAGCCCAAACCGCGACGGTATCATGCCGCCGCGGGGTTGTAGGGACGGCCGCCGAAGCGGCCCGGAGGCATAGCGGAAGCGCCTGGAAAGGCGCGCCGGAGAGGGTGACAGCCCCGTATGCGAAATGTCTGCCGGGCGGCGAGGCCGTTACCTGAGTAAGGCGGGACACGAGAAATCCTGCCCGAATCCGCGGGGACCATCCCGCAAGGCTAAATACTACCGGCAGACCGACAGCGAACCAGTACCGTGAGGGAAAGGTGAAAAGAACCCCGAACAGGGGAGTGAAAAAGACCCTGAAATCATGTGCCTACAAGCGGTCCGAGCCACTTTGTGTGGTGAGGGCGTGCCTTTTGCATAATGAACCTACGAGTCACCGTCGTCGGCGAGGCTAAGGGCTGAT
>SSTG01000308.1 GCA_004801635.1 Muribaculum caecicola
ATTTCGACGATGCAATGGACTCATACGAAAAAGTTCTTGAAATTGCAGGTGAAATAAGTGGCGATATAGTTGCACCAAATGCCGAAAGTGTTGACCACGAAGGCCCGCATGTTGTTGACGGAAGGGTGGTTTATGCCGAAGGCACGGCCAAGAACCTGGATGCCCTTGTAAAAGCCGGGCTGATGGGCATATCGCTTCCGCGCCGTTATAACGGCCTTAACTTCTCGTTGGTTCCATATATTATGGCCGCAGACATGGTTAGCCGTGCCGATGCCGGATTTGTAAACATATGGGGCCTGCAGGACTGTGCCGAAACTATCTATGAATTTGCCGACGAGGACCAACGCATGCGCTACCTGCCCCGTGTATGCGCAGGCCAGACCATGGCAATGGACCTGACAGAACCAGATGCCGGTTCCGACCTACAGGCGGTTATGCTCAAAGCTACCCCCGACGAGGCCAACGGCTGCTGGCGACTGAACGGCGTTAAGCGCTTTATTACCAACGGCGACGGCGACATAGCCCTTGTGCTTGCACGAAGTGAGGAAGGGACAAAAGACGGCCGCGGCCTTTCGATGTTCATATACGACAAA
>SSTG01000309.1 GCA_004801635.1 Muribaculum caecicola
TGGTCCATGCGCATGGACAACCGCCCGGGAACAATGGACGACTTCGCTCACGTAAAACTAAGCGGCGACCTATCGCCAACCGGACTGCGCGCATCTGTAAACCAGAAAGATATAAGCAACAAAACCGGATACAAAATCGGGACATTCATTGAAATACTCGACTCGGTAATTTATATGCGTCTGACTCCGGAACATCCGGTCATAGCCTACAAAGAATGGAGTGTCAATAAGGACAACTATATTTCGTACGACATCAACCACATGCATTTCGAAGCCGACCTTCAAGCAAACTGCGGCAACAGCTATCTTCAAATCAAGACCAACCACGACCATTCTGGAACAGGGCACAGTGACGATAAGGTTCAGGACATTGATATACATGCGGCAAACATACAGCTTGGCGACTGGCTCTCGCTTTCGCCGTTTGCCCCACCCATAACAGGTCTTGCCGGTGCTGACATAAACATAATATGGGACCCACAGCAAAAATCACTTACCGGCGACGGATTTGCCTCCCTTACCGACCTTAATTATGGCGGCGAACGTGTAGGCTCGTTCGACCTTGGGTTCGG
>SSTG01000030.1 GCA_004801635.1 Muribaculum caecicola
TAAGCCTCGCCGCGCCGATGGTACTGCGAAAGCGGGAGAGTAGGTCGCCGCCCCCTCGGTCCCCACGGAGAAACCTCCGCGGGGACCTTTTTTTTTATACCTATAGGTTACTTTGTCAATGAAATTTCTTAATTCAATGATGGCGTTTGTTTAAAATTGAGTAACTTTGTACTTTAATTGGATTTTAATGATATGACAAACGCAAAACCAATCAAAACAGCCCTTGTTTCAGTGTTCCATAAGGACGGACTGGATGAGATTCTAGCTTTTTTAAATAAAAACGGTGTTAAATTTCTTTCGACAGGAGGTACTCAAAAATTTATTGAGGAACTTGGTTATGAATGTGAATTGGTTGAAGATTTGACCGGTTATCCTTCTATTCTTGGGGGGCGTGTGAAAACATTGCATCCTAAGGTATTTGGCGGTATATTGAATCGTAGGGACAATAATTCAGACCGTGAGCAGATTGCTCAGTATGAAATACCTGAAATAGACTTGGTTATAGTGGATCTTTATCCATTTACACAAACAGTTGAATCAGGAGCTTCACAAGCAGAAATAATAGAGAAAATAGATATAGGCGGAATCTCACTGATACGTGCCGCTGCCAAGAATTTCAATGATGTTGCAATTGTTGCATCAAAAGCTCAGTATGTCCCGTTGCTTGAAATGCTTAAGGAAAATCAGGGGGCAGTTACAACTTTGGAGCAACGTTATTGGCTGGCTAAAGAGGCCTTTGCCGTAAGTTCCGGGTATGATAGCGCTATATTTAATTATTTTGATTCAAAATCCAGACCGTCAGCGCTTAGGGTTTCTATAGATGGAGCAAAAGTTATGCGGTATGGTGAAAATCCGCATCAAAAAGGGTTTTTCTTTGGCGATTTTGATAAAATGTTTGCACAGCTTCACGGGAAAGAAATATCTTATAATAACTTGTTGGATATTGATGCTGCCGTTTCATTGATTGGTGAATTTGATGATTTGACATTTGCCGTATTAAAGCACAATAATGCATGTGGTCTTGCTTCTAGAGAAACTGTAGCCAAGGCTTGGCGTGATGCTTTGGCCGGCGACCCGGTTTCTGCATTCGGAGGAGTTTTGGTTACTAATGCCGAAATTGACGATGAAGCAGCGGAAGAAATCAACAAGATATTTTTTGAGGTGATTATAGCTCCCTCTTATACCGAAAAGGCTCTGGAAATTCTGAAACAAAAGAAAAACAGGATAATTTTGGTGCAGAAGTCGCGTTTGGATACAAAGATGCAGTTCCGTTCGTGTTTGAATGGCGCTTTAGTTCAGGAGCGTGATGTCAGAGTTGAAGATAAGTCGGACTTACAGCAGGCTACTACAAAAAGTTTGTCAGAGAGCCAAATTGATGATTTGTTATTTGCCAATAAAATAGTTAAGAATTCAAAGAGCAATGCCATAGTTTTGGCTAAGGGAAAACAGTTGATGGCAAGCGGTGTTGGACAGACTTCGCGTGTGGATGCTCTTAAGCAGGCAATTGCAAAGGCTAAGTCGTTTGGTTTTGATCTGAATGGCGCTGTTATGGCTTCGGATGCATTTTTCCCGTTTGCCGATTGTGTAGAGATTGCGCACGAGGCCGGAATTGATGCAGTTATCCAACCTGGAGGCTCTATACGTGATGCGGAGACTACAGAATATTGTAATGCTAATAATATTGCAATGGGCATTACGGGAATCCGCCATTTTAAACATTAAGTTATATTTAAATATCAATTAAAATGGGACTTTTCTCCTTTACAAAGGAAATTGCTATAGATTTAGGTACTGCTAATACTATAATTATCCATAATGATAAGATAGTAATTGACGAGCCTTCAATTGTGGCGTTAGATACGAAAACAGGAAAGCTTATTGCCGTAGGTACGGAAGCCCAGCGTATGCAAGGTCGTGAACCAGAGGGTATACGCACAGTCCGGCCGTTAAGAAAAGGTGTAATTGCCGATTTTAATGCAGCTGAACTGATGATACGCGGCCTTGTTAAAAAGGTAAGCACCAAGAGCAGTTGGTTTTCACCGTCGTTGCGAATGGTTGTCGGAATACCTTCCGGCTCGTCAGACGTAGAAATTCGTGCCGTACGTGACTCATCGGAACATGCCGACGGACGCGATGTATATATGATTTACGAACCAATGGCAGCTGCTTTAGGAATCGGATTGGATGTTCAGGCTCCGGAGGGAAACATGATAGTGGATATAGGCGGCGGATCTTCGGAAATTGCCGTTATTTCGCTTGGCGGTATTGTAAGCAACAAGTCGATACAGATTGCCGGCGACGACCTTACTGATGATATTCAGGAGCATATGCGTCGTGCTCACAATATAAAGGTTGGCGAGCGTACTGCCGAACTTATTAAGATGAAGGTGGGAAGTGCGTTAACCGAATTGGAAGACGCCCCAGAAGATTTTATTGTGCATGGCCCGAATCAAATGACTGCTTTGCCGATGGAAGTAGCCGTTACGTATCAGGAAATTTCACACTGTATTGAAAAATCTATATCAAAAATAGAGGCAGCGGTGTTAAGTGCTTTGGAACAGACTCCACCCGAACTTTATGCCGATATTGTAAGAAACGGTATTTGGCTTGCTGGTGGCGGAGCTCTGCTTAGAGGTCTTGACAAACGTTTGTATGATAAAATTGGAATTCAATTTCATATTGCAGACGATCCGTTGCTGGCTGTGGCAAGGGGAACCGGCGTTGCCTTGAAAAATATCAGTAAATTTAAATTTTTGATACGATAATAATTAAGCTTAAATTACAGTTGGCCAATGCGGAGTTTAATCGACTTTTTGATTAAGTACAGCAAATGGTTTGTTTGTCTGTTTTACGTACTGGTCAGCTGTATATTGCTGTTTGAAACAAACCCTTATCAGCATTATGTGTTTTTGACATCGGCCAACCGGGTAAGTGCGGAATGTTTAAGCTTTAGTGCAAATGTTACATCATACTTCCATCTTCATGACATTAATGAGGATTTGCAGCTTCGAAATGCATCACTTGAAATGGAAGTTACACAGTTACGCCGACAGTTGCGCCGGTTGAGAGAGGACTTGAAGGAGGAGTCTTTAAGGTCTGATTCAATAGCGCCGCAATTTGATTTTCAACTGGCTCATGTGATTTCTAACAGTGTATCACGGACTCATAACTATATTACAATAGAAAAAGGCTCGCTTGATTCTATAGAGCCTGAAATGGGGGTTGTAGACCAAAACGGTGTTGTCGGGATAGTAAATGTTGTAGGACGTAATTCGGCTAGGGTAATTTCTTTATTGAACCCGAAAATGCGTTTGTCATGTAAAGTAAAAGGCCGCTCAGATTTTGGTTCGTTGGTATGGGACTGCAAAAATCCTCATGAAGCCCTGTTAGAAGAAATGCCTCGCCATGAAAGGTTTCAGCCCGGCGATACAATAGTTACTAGCGGATATTCTGCCGTATTTCCTGAGGGTATTCCTGTAGGAACTATATTAAGTTATGAAAATGCCCACAATAATAACTTCTATACACTTAGAATAAAATTGTTTACAGATTTCACAACATTGAGCACTGTACGTGTTTTACGAAACAAACTTGGTTCTGAACTTAGTGAAATCAGCGCTGGTGAGGAGGACGAATAGACTGTAAGTTTAATAATTTAGACAAATGACAAAGACAGTAATCCAATTTGCCATACTGTTTATAGTATTGGTTTTGGCACAGGCTATTGTTTTTAATAACATATGCCTGTTCAATGTTGCAGTGCCCTTTGTCTTTATTTATTTTATAATTAGATTGCCCATAACGCTTAACGCCAACTGGGTGCTTACATTGTCTTTTTTACTTGGGCTGACTGTTGATGTTTTTTCAAATACGCAGGGAATGAATGCGTTGGCGTGTACGTTGCTTGCAATTTCACGACGCGGCATTCTTCATCTTTATTTTCCCAGAGAAGACGAAATTTCTAATCCGGAGCCGTCGGTGCGTTCGTTGGGGCTGTTTGTATATGTGCGTTATTTGCTAACCCTTACTCTATTATATTGCTTATTGATATTTGCCATAGAGTCATGTTCGTTTTTTATGCCCGTTTTGCTGGTTTTGCGCGTAGTGTGTAGCACACTTTTATCATTTTTGCTTTTACTTGGGCTTGATATACTGATTTCGCAGTACGATTAATTTTCTATTACCCTCTTAAAATGCGTAAAGACTATCGTCTTGAAAAAAGAAAATATGTAATTGGCGGTTTCTTTTTGATAATCGTCATTATTTATATTATACGCTTGTTTTCGTTGCAGGTAATTGATACCCGCTATAAAGCATTTGCTGATTCTAATGCCTTTATGCGGAAAACGCTTTATCCGTCGCGAGGAATGATGCGTGACCGCAATGATAAACTAGTTGTATATAATCAGCCTGCATATGATGTGATGATTATTCCCAGAGATGTGCAAATGTTTGACACGCTCGATTTTTGCCAGACATTGAGTATCACTAAGGAGCAGTTGGAAAAGAGATTTGCAGATATGAAGGACCGCAGGCTTAATCCCGGCTATTCTGCCTATACTCCTCAAAGACTTATAACACATATTTCTGCTCAGGATTACGGCCGATTGCAGGAGAAGTTGTATAGGTTTCCAGGCATTTTTATACAGCAACGTATTTTGCGGCAATATACGCGTTCGACAGCTGCAAATGTTTTAGGCAATATCAGGGAGGTTTCGGCTAGGGATATTGAACGTGACAGTTATTATGCATCGGGCGATTACACTGGCGATTTGGGGGTTGAAAAGAGCTATGAGGAGTATCTTCGAGGGCAGAAAGGTGTTGAAATACTTATACGCGATGCCTATGGGCGTATAAAGGGTAAATATGACGACGGAGCCCACGACTTGCCCCCGTTGTCAGGAAAAGACATAAAGTTAAGTCTTGATATTGATTTGCAGGAATATGGCGAGCGGCTTATGGCAAATAAAATTGGTGCCATAGTTGCTATTGAACCTGCCACAGGCGAAATCTTAGCTATGGTAAGCAGTCCGACATACGACCCCAAGAAACTTGTGGGACGTGAGCGAGGTAAGAACTATAACGAATTAATGTCTGATTTTTATAAGCCGCTTTTCGACCGGGCCCTCAAGGGTGCCTATCCTCCAGGTTCAACATTTAAGCCCTCGCAAGGACTTATTTTGAGACAGGAGAATATAATATCCCTAACAACTGCATATCCTTGTTATCATGGGTTTATCAATGGCGGATTGCGTGTCGGGTGTCACTCTCACGGATCGCCAATAGCATTGAAGCCTGCGCTTCAGACGTCGTGCAATGCTTATTTTTGTTGGGGGCTTAAATCAATGCTAGACTCTCACAGAAGTAAATATGGCTCGACAGCAGAAGCATTTGAAGTTTGGAAACGTCATTTGGTGTCGTTGGGATATGGTTATAGACTTGGTGTTGATTTGCCTAATGAAAGTCGTGGATTTATACCCAATGCCGCATTTTATAATAAAATATACGGCGAGGGGCGCTGGAGTGCAAATACTATTATTTCGATATCTATAGGTCAGGGCGAGATTCTAGCAACACCATTGCAAATAGCCAACTTATGTGCTACCATTGCCAATCGCGGATGGTTTATTACCCCACATGTGGTTAAGGAGATTCAAGACACGGTTATTCCGGCATTATACCGTGACCGCCGGTATCCTACTATCGAGCGAGAACACTTTGTTGATGTAGCTGAAGGAATGCGTATGGCTGTTACCGGAGGTACATGCCGTTTAGCCAATTTGCCGGGCATAGAGGTGTGTGGCAAAACAGGTACGGCGCAGAATCCGCATGGAAAGGACCATTCTGCATTTATTGGTTTTGCCCCTTATAACGATCCTAAGATTGCTATATGCGTATATGTTGAAAATGCCGGGTTTGGTGCAACCTATGGAGTGCCGATCGGCTCGCTTATGATAGAAAAATATTTAAATGACAGCATTGCACCAGACCGCCGTTATTTGGAGGAACGAATGTTGCAGTCTAATACCATAATAAGCAGTGGAGTTAAGAAGCACTAATACAACCTCGGTTTTTCGTTATCTGGACTGGGTTACAGTTACTATTTATGTATTGCTGGTCTTTTTGGGCGCTGTGTCTATTTATGCCGCAAGCTATGATTTTGACCATGCTTCAATTTTCGCTTTTGAAGAATTTTCGGGAAAACAATTGCGATGGATAGGGCTTGCTTTGCTTGCAAGTTTTGTTATCCTGCTCACCGATTTTCATATATATGAAGCTTATGCATACCCGATATACGGATTGTTGATAATATTGTTGGTTATAACGATATTTGTAGCACCGGATATTAACGGGTCGCGTTCTTGGCTTGTTCTTGGCCCGATGAGTCTTCAGCCTGCCGAATTTTCTAAATTTGCAACTGCATTGGCATTGGCAAAACTTTTTTCATCATATAATTTTCGGCTTAACCTGCATCCGATGAACTATGTAAAGGCATTGTTCATTATATTTTTACCTATAGCATTAATATTAGCGCAAAAAGAAACCGGGTCGGCATTGGCTTATATGGCTTTGTTTTTTGTGCTTTATAGGGAAGGTATGAGTGGTCTGGTGCTTACTGCTGCTTTGTGTGCTGTGGTATTTTTTGTTACTACGGTTAAATATGTTGATGAAGTTATGCTCGACTTGTCGACAGGGGAACTGGTTGTATTTGCAATGATTCAGGCAGGTGTTGTTGTAATGACGGCTATTTATTGCAAATTAATTCTAGTGGCGCGTAATTTGTTATTATGGTTTCTTGCCGCTGATATTGTTGTTACGCTTCTTTCTGTTGCCGGTGTGTTGGTGTCGGGACAGATTTTGTTTGGCGTAATTCTTTGTATAGCATTATTATATCTGGCCATTGTTTACATGGCCAGATACCGTAACCGGAGTTTGCTTATAACAATAGGTGCGGCATTGCTATCTGTTGCATTTTTGTTTTCTGTAAATAAAGTGTTTACAGATGTGCTACAGCCTCACCAGCAGCAGCGTATAAAAGTGTCATTGGGAATAGAAGAGGATTTAAGAGGTGCCGGATACAATGTTAACCAGTCGAAGATTGCCATCGGTTCCGGAGGTTTTTCAGGAAAAGGTTTTCTCAATGGAACACAGACAAAACTAAAGTATGTTCCTGAACAGCATACAGACTTTATTTTTTGTACAATAGGAGAAGAAAAAGGGTTTATAGGTTCTGCAGCAGTGCTGATATTGTTTTTAATACTAATATTCAGGGTGCTTGCTATTGCAGAGCGCCAGCCTACAACTTTTGCCCGTGTCTACGGTTATTGTGTGGCATCATATTTCATATTCCATGTTTCGGTAAATGTAGGAATGGTTATTGGCTTATGCCCGGTTATCGGTATTCCTTTGCCGTTTTTCAGTTATGGCGGTTCTTCGTTGTGGGGCTTTACATTTCTACTGTTTATTTTGCTCCGTCTTGATGCTTCGCGTAGGGAACATTTGAGTTATTAAATGTGGATTGCACGATATTCTGGCCTTTTTTATAATTAAGCAATTTGATTTTCCGTCCATTTAATGTAACTTTGAACTTAGAATAATATAATGGAGTCATTTGTATATATAATGTTCCGGGGCTTGGCTATCGGGATTTTGATATCGGCCCCTATGGGTCCGATAGGGATGTTATGTATTCAACGGACATTGAATAAAGGCAGATGGCCAGCTTTTTTCACTGGGCTGGGTGCCGCTTTCAGTGATTTGATTTATTGTTTGTTGACAGGTTTGTGTATGTCGTTTGTAACGGATTTTGTCGACACAAACCGTTTGATATTACAAATAATAGGATCTTTGGTACTCGGGGCGTTTGCTGTTTATTTGTTCCGCCGAAATCCTACCAGACAGTTACAGACCCCTTCAGATTGTACAAATACGTATTGGACGGATTTTGGTAGTGGTTTTTTGCTTACATTTTCTAATCCGTTAATATTATTTTTTATTATAGGCCTGTTTGCCCGTTTTAACTTTTTGCTTCCCGAATTCCGTTATTATCATTATGTTTCCGGTTATCTGGCTATATTTTGTGGCGCTTTATTATGGTGGTTTGCTATTACATACTTTGTCAGTAAAGTGCGTTCGCATTTTAATGTCAGGTCGTTGTGGCTTATAAATCGTATAATTGGGGCAATATTGTTGTTTATGGGTATTATTGGATTAATAATGGGAATAAAATCTTTTATTGAAATATAAGTATGAAAAAAGAATTATATAGCCCGTTAAGGGTTCCTAATTTAGGCTATGTCGACCAGTCGAGCAACGATGATTTGATAGGTCTGTTGGAAGAATCCGGAGTAAGGGCCAATATTGACCAGGCCAATTGGCCGGAATACCCATATAAGCCGTTGACTACATTTTCTCTGGCTCATACTGATAAATGGCTTTACATTGATTTTTTTGTGCGCTGCAACTTTCTGCGTGCAATGAATTATGAAACGAATGCTCCTGTATGTGAAGATTCGGCTGTGGCAATGTCTATTCAGACAGATTTGTCATTGCCTAAGTTCTATGGCTTGGAATTTAATTGTATAGGTACATGTGCAGGATATGTTTTTGAGCCTGGTTGTGAACCAAAGCCTATCGAGCCTGCTGTTCTTGAGTCAATAAAGGTTTATCCGTCATGTGGCAAAAAGCCGTTTCGGGAGTTGGAAGGACTGTTTTCATGGAATATACTAGTTGGAATACCTTTGGAACTTATAGGCCTGACTGATTTGGCATTTCCTGTTGCCGTAAAAGGGAACTTTTATAAATGTGCTTCAGGTACACAGCAGCCTCACTTTTTGAGCTGGCAGCCCGTATCTACAACTGCTCCTGATTTCAACAGTCAGGAATCGTTTAAAGAAATTATATTGGAATAAATACAAAACTATGAAACGAATATTATTTATTATAGCCGTTATGGCTGCATTTGTCACAACAGATGCGTCAGCTCAGGATTTCGATTTAAAAAAGTTATTGAATAAAGTGTCGTCGTCTGATTCAACCAAGAATTCCGGTGGTGCATTGTCGAATTTGCTTGGTCAGCTATCTAATGTGCTCAAGCCAACAGATATAACCGGTGTATGGGAGTATAACGGGCCGGCTGTCAAGTTTAAGTCAGATAATTTGCTGATGCAGGCAGGAGGAGCTGCGGCCGGAACTACTATAAAAAATAAAATAGAGCCGTATTACAAACGTGCCGGGTTAGATAAGACTGTGCTTACCATAGAAAAAGACAGTACGTTTGTAATGTCGTTTAAGAAGGGGAAACTCAGTGGACAAATAGAGTCTGGCGAAGATGGAACAATGGTGTTCCGTTTTAAGGCATTGGGTAAGATAAATATAGGCAAGATGAATGCATCTGTTTCTAAATTACAGGGCAATAAGCTTCAACTTACATTTGATGTTTCAAAACTAATGAAAATTGTCAATGCTGTAGCTTCTGTTTCGGGCAGTTCGTCATTGCAAGGCCTTAATAAAATTCTTCAAAGTTATGACGGGCTTGAGGCAGGTTTTGAATTGAAGAAGACAAAAGAGTTGCCTAACGATAAATAGAAATAAGCTTTATGCAGTATAACAAGGAAATAGGTGTGTTATTTGATTTAGACGGTGTTCTTGTTGACACTGAGACATCCTATACCGGGTTCTATGAATCGCTAGACCGGATTTACCCTACAGGTGTTGAGAAATTTCCATACGTTATTAAGGGAACCACACTTGACAGTATATTAAGCAAATATTTCCCAGATAAGGAAATTCAAACAGATGTAGTCCGCCGGTTGCATGAGCATGAAGCCAATATGGCTTATCCTATATATGCCGGTGTGCTCTCTTTATTGGACGATCTTGACCGGTTCAATGTTCCGGCTGCTATAGTGACGAGCAGTGACCATGCAAAAATGGACTGTCTCTATAAAAGGCACCCTAATTTTATAAAGAGGTTTGCCGCTATTATTACAGCTAAGGATGTATCACGCTCCAAGCCCGACCCTGAGGGGTATTTATTGGCTGCAGAACGAATAGGCATATCAATAGACAAATGCTTTGTGTTTGAAGATTCATTATCGGGCTTAGCTGCCGGTATGGCTGCCGGGGCAACGGTAATTGCGGTTTCTACCACCCTTCCGGCTGAAATGCTTCATGGTAAGGCACATTGTGTAGTTGACAGCATCGGAAGCTTGTCAGTGCAAAAACTCCTTGATATAAGAAAAAATATTTGACGTACATAGTCTATGTCTATAATTGATTTTATGTGAGACAATATATGTGAAGCAAGTCTTAAAATTATAAACTGCACCCCCAGATTCATATCAAAATTTGGGGGTGCAGTTTATATATAAATTATCAGGCAACTCTTTATTGGCAGGCTTTAAAGCTCATATCCAATCCTTTTACAGAGTGTGTTAGTGCGCCAACCGATATATAGTCAACACCACATTCTGCATAGTCACGCAGGGTTTCAATTGTTATTCCTCCAGATGATTCTACTTCTGCTTGGCCGTTGATTAGTTTTACCGCTTCGCGAGTACGTTCTGGAGTGAAATTATCCAGCATTATCCTGTCAGCACCGGCAGCAATTGCTTGCTCAATTTCAATTGTATTGCGTACCTCTACTTCAATTTTAAGATTTTTACCTTTGCTTTTAAGATAATTTCTAGCTGATTCCACTGCCTGTGGTATTCCGCCGGCAAAGTCAATATGGTTGTCTTTAATCAGTATCATATCGAACAAGCCTATACGGTGGTTCATACCTCCGCCTATTTTAACGGCTTCTTTTTCAAGCAACCTCATTCCAGGCGTAGTTTTGCGAGTATCGAGAACTTTTGTTTTTAGGCCTGAAAGACGATCCTGATAAAGAGCTGTCATTGTGGCAACTCCGCTCATACGTTGCATTATGTTCAGCATTACGCGTTCTGTTTGCAGCAATGACCTGATTCGTCCTTTGACAACAAAAGCAATATCGCCTGGATTTACGTGCGCACCGTCGTTCAGGTATACGGTCATTTCTAGTTCCGGGTCAAATCTTTCAAACACCCGTTTGGCAATCTCAACACCGGCAAGTATGCCTTTTTCTTTAATAATAAGCTGTTGTTTTCCTATGGCGTTTTCCGGAATGGTTGATAATGTTGTATGGTCGCCGTCGCCAACATCTTCGGCAAAAGCCAGGGTCAGCAAGTCGTCAATTAGTTCGGTGGTAGTTTTCATTTTATAGTTTTTATAAATCAATTTTTTTTGTACGTTTGCGTTGTGTGAACCTTTTGCGGAACAGTATAATTCTGCGGTATACAGAGGCAATTCTAATCCATAATTCGCTTGGCGGAGCGGTTATATCGTTTGATAGAGGGTCGATAGTCGACGTAACTGGCACTTCGTTGCCGAATTGGCCGGGATAAAGTACAACAAGGTTGTTTCTGGCAAAGTAACGTTGCAGGAATCCGGGCAACTCGTCCATCTGCGAGTTAAATGATACAGATGTACGCCTTGCACTGACAACTATAAACAAATCGTCGTCAAGTATCCGGTTTGCCAGTAATAAGAAGTCGTCCCAATCGTTCATTTCACGCTTTTCCGCCCTTATATCAAATTTGTTGTTGCGTAAAATTTGACGTATATATGGCCAAGTATCGGGGTGGCAGCAGAATATGGCTCTGCAGCCTATTTGAGAGGCAAGTGACCCGATTGAACATACCCATCTGGCAAATCCTGTTTCGAATTGGGCTTTCTCTGGAACGTAAACCACTATACGTGTAACGGTGCTTACTGGTATAAAGCACCTGTTTATAACAATCATCTTGTTAGTGGCTTTTAGAAGCTGTTCTATTTTCGCACCAAAGAAACTGTCGATTACATTTGTTTTCCGGTGCATACCCATTATAACGTCGGTTATGTCGCGTTCCTCTATTGTATTAACCAGGCCGGTAACAACGTTTAGGTCATATCGCTCTATGGCTGTTACTTTGACATCGGCACTTGCCGCCGTGCTTATGGCAACGTCGAGAGAGTTGCGGCCAATAGCTCTGGAACCGGCAGAATTGTCGTTTCTGACATGTAAAGCAAACAGTTCGCTGTCTTTTTTATTGAACGGAAGTTGCATTAATACAGCAAAGTCGACCAGTGCCGGTGCTGTGACCGGATTCGACACAGTTATAAGTGTACGGTTCTTTTTATAGTTTCCAGGCATTGGTATTTTTGACATTCCTGTTTTGTCGCTGTTGGCAGTTTCAGTCAGCAGGTTTAATTTAATGCGCTGTGCCGCCCGTTCTGTTACTATTGACGATACTGTGCATGTAAACAATATCATTACTATAGTACCGTTCAGCACGTCTTCGTTAAAAATGCCAAGTTTAAAGCCTATCATAACAGCAGCCAGTGTGGCGGCAGCCTGTGCATTCGACAGTCCGAACATAATGCTCCTGTCAATTTTGTCCATTTTGTAAAAACGCTGTGTAATCCATGCTGCAACCCATTTGCATAATGTGGCAACAACCGACATTACAGTGGCTACATATAGTGTGGTCCAGCTGGCAAACAGTACTTTTACATTTATAAGCATGCCAACGCCTATGAGGAAGTATGGAATAAAGATTGCATTGCCTACAAACTCTATTCTGTTCATTAAACCGGATGTGTTTGGTATGTACCGGTTTAATACCAGTCCGGCATAAAATGCACCTAGCACGCTTTCAAGACCAATCATTTTGGCCGATACGCTTGCCAGAAAAACCATTGCCAGCACGTATATGAACTGGGTTATATTGTCATTATATTTTTTAAAGAACCATCTGGTGAGTCGTGGATATGAATATACCACTATAATGCAATATATTACAAGTCGTGTCAAGAGCCACAAAACCTCTGTTGTGTTAAACGTCCCGGTTTGGTATATGCCTACTATTATGGCGAGAACAATCAGGGCCCCTAGTACAGTTACAATAGTCCCGGCTATTGTTATAATAACAGCTGGCGACTTTGTGAGTCCGAAACGTGATACAATAGGGTAGGCTATAAGCGTATGGCTTGCATACATTGAAGCCAGCAGGACGGATGTTAGCCAGTTGAATCCTAACAGCCATACCGACGTGAGCGTGCCGAGTACCATTGGTATTACAAATGTGTATATGCCAAATCCAAGTCCTCGGCGGAGGTTCTTTTTAAGATGGAACATGTCAATTTCAATACCTGCCAGAAACATCAGATAAATAATACCTACTTGTCCGAATATTTCAAAACTGGCATCTCTGTTAAGCAACGCAATGCCGTATGGGCCAATGGCAATACCTGCCACGATCATGCCTATAATGTGCGGAATCTTTAACCTGTTTAGCAGAATTGGTGCCAGCAGTATAATTACCAGTACTATGAAGAAAATAAGTACAGGGTCTGTTACTATTGGCATGGTTGCGCTTAAAATTGTCATTCCGTTTGTGCTTATTATGTGTTGTTACGCCGGTTTGTTTTAATCCGGTCAACAAAATTAACAAAATAATTGAGAATATTCAATGTGTTATGTTGTGTGGTTGCTGTTGTTTTATATAAAAAGGGCAACAGTAAAAAATTCTGTTGCCCTTTTTTATATAAATGCAATATGCCTGTTAATTGTTTTTTAATGCATCGTCCATGGCAGCCGCTGCCCGTCGCCCGTCGCCCATGGCCAGTATGACAGTAGCACCGCCGCGCACAATATCGCCGCCAGCATAAATGTCGCTAAGCGATGATTGCATGGTGCTTTCATTTACAACTATTGTTCCTCTCCTCGACATTTCCAGTGATGGAATTGCGTTTGGAACCAAAGGGTTGGGTGATACGCCTACGCTGACTATAACCAAGTCGACGGCAATTTCTTCAATAGCACCTTCAACAGGTACAGGTGAACGTCGGCCCGATGCATCTGGTTCTCCAAGTTCCATTTTTTGGACACGCATAGCCCTTACCCGACCTTTTTCGTCGGCAAGATATTCTACCGGATTATGCAAGGTAAGGAACGTGACACCTTCTTCCTTGGCGTGTTTTACTTCTTCAACACGTGCCGGCATTTCCTGTTCGCTTCTGCGGTATACCACTATGGCTGTTTCTGCACCCATGCGTCGGGCTGTTCTGACCGCATCCATTGCTGTATTGCCTCCACCTATAACTGCAACTCTGTTTCCCTTTAGAACAGGGGTGTCGCCATCTTCGCGTCCGGCTCCCATCAGGTTGATTCTTGTGAGGTATTCATTACATGACATTACACCGATGTAGTTTTCGCCAGGAATTCCCATAAATCGTGGAAGTCCGGCTCCAGATGCTACGAATATGCCTTTAAATCCCATTTGGTGCAGGTTGTCGTAACTGTATGTTTTGCCTATTATACAGTTTTTTACAAATTTAACTCCAATTTCCGACAGCGTTTTTATTTCGGCATCGACAACAGAGTTAGGCAGACGGAATTCAGGAATTCCGTATTTCAAAACTCCACCAATTTCATGAAGTGCTTCGAAAACTGTTACTTTATAACCTCGTTTAGCCATATCCCCGGCAAAAGAAAGCCCTGCAGGCCCGGAGCCTACCACCGCTATGTCTATATTGTTGCAAGCATTAACGGCTGGAAGTTCTGATTTGCCCGACTGGCGTTCGTAGTCGGCGGCAAAGCGCTCGAGATAACCTATGGCAACAGGTTCTTTTTTCATTTTGTGGTATATACAGCGGCTTTCGCATTGTTTTTCCTGAGGGCATACGCGTCCGCATACGGCAGGCAGTGCACTGGTTTCTTTAAGTACGGCTGCTGCTTTTATGAACTCGCCACGTTCAATGTTTTTTATAAATCCGGGAATGTTTATTCCTACCGGGCAGCCTGTTACGCATTGAGGGTCGGGGCAGTCCATGCATCTTGTCGCTTCCAGGACAGCCGACTCGGCACTTAGTCCGCTGTTTACTTCTTCTGTAAACGTTGTTACCCTGTATTGTGGCGACAGTTCCGGCATTTTTACCCTTGGTATTGCCGTACGTTCTTTTGCGCTATGTTTTGCTCGAAGTTCTTCGCGCCATTGCGCGTTGCGAGGCGATGTTGTATTATGGTTGTTAAGTTCTGACATAATTTTAATTATATGTGCGCAAGCGCATGAGCATTTCGTCAAAGTCAACTTTATGGGCATCGAATTCCGGACCGTCTATGCATACAAAGCGTGTCTTGCCGTCAATAGAAACCCGGCAGGCACCACACATTCCGGTTCCGTCAACCATTATTGTGTTTAATGAACACATTGTCGGAATTTCATGTTTTTTTGTAGTCAAGGCTACAAATTTCATCATTATTGCAGGGCCTATGGTGACAACAAGGTTGACTTTTTCCTTAAGAATAACGTTTTCTACTCCTTCGGTCACTAGGCCTTTGTTTCCGTAGCTTCCGTCGTCGGTCATGATAATTACTTCGTCGGAGTACTCGGCACATTGCTTTTCAAGTATTATGAGGTCTTTTGTGCGTGCAGCAAGTACTGTAATTACACGGTTGCCGGCTTTTTTCATGGCTTTGATAATGGGCAGAAGTGGAGCCACTCCGACACCGCCTCCGCAACATACCACTGTTCCATAGTTCTCAATGTGGGTAGCTTGTCCCAACGGGCCTACTACGTCGGTAAGGTATTCGCCGGGGTTTAGTGCGCAAATTTTGCCTGACGATGTGCCTACATTTTGAACCACAAGTGTTATAGTTCCTAGTTCGGTGTCTGCATCGGCAATTGTAAGCGGAATTCGCTCGCCATATTCGCATGCCCTGACAATGACAAAATGGCCGGCTTTTCGCGATTTTGCAATTTCTGGGGCTTCGACAACTAGCTTCACCACCTTTTCAGAGAAATGTTCTTTTTCTAATATTTTATTCATAATGTTATGACTGGTGTTTCCATATACGCAAAATTATATATTTCTTTGGTAAAAGAATGAGAGATTTGTTAAAAAAACTGCGAAATTAAATGACGGGTACTAATCAACAATTTCAAAACGTACAAGTATGGAATAATTCTTTTTGATAGTGCGAAAGCTGTCGAACGAGGCAGCATTGGAGGACATAACATTACTCTGTGCAAATGAAATGCTGCTTGTATTATTCCCTTCCACAATACGAATTACACTTCCCAGTTTTTTACCTAATGTTTCAACTAAATAAGCGGCTTTTCGCTGTGCGGCTTTCAATGCTTCTATCTTTCCTCTTTGGTGATATGCCAATATATCTTTGTTTTCCAGTTCACCGATACGCATCGTATTAATACCTTTCGTGTCTATGTGCTTGATTATTTCATCTATCTGTTTGAAGTCGGTCAGTGTAATGTCAAATTGCTTGGACACTAAAAAGTCTTGCCCTTGCTTTCGCCAATAATCGCCAATCTCTTGTGTACGGATTGCATCCTGCGTAATACCTGCTTCGGCAAGATTCTTTCGCAACCCTTGTTCTATTTGTGACAATGGTACTTTGGTGTGATATTCTTCGGGCTTAGACTTTCCGTCAAATTCTTCCTTGAAGTATTCACGGATTTCAATGATGTAGTGAATTTTGTCCGGTACGATTTCTATTTCCGATGTACCTGTCACTTCGACATATCGTTCATTAACATCTTGCGCTTGCGCAGTTAGAACCATAAAGAAGACAATAGCGGATAAAAATAATTTTAGTTTCATGATAGTTGAGTATTTATTTGATTTCAAATTCAGCATATAAGTTGATTTCATCTTTTTCTTTAAGTAAGAATGACTTACTTATACGATACTTCCCTTTGGGAAGATGGTAATATTCACCAATAGGAAATCGAAAACAATATAATAAAGGAGCTTCCTTTTTACAGAATACGTCAGCCTTAACATTTAGCTCAAATTTCTCTTGGGGTATACGCCATTGTACCCCATTCCAAATACGTAAACTCCAATCTCGTCCAATCCAAAATTTTTCATTGGTAGGGTTGGTTACAAACACATTGATAACTGCCACATTTTCCCAATATACTTCACTTTCTGTCCACATCTGAAATCCTTGATTTTTATACTTATCTGGTAATTCTTTAGTGTACCATAAATTAAATTTAGGTGATTCTAATATTACAGTATCTTTATCTGTTTTATTGTTCTCTTCAATTACGATGTTTGTAGAATCGTCGGAGCTATCGATAATAGCTACTGTATTGTCATCGGTCGCTTTCGGTTGGAAGCGCTTATGTTTATTTGAACAACTCACAATAAATGCACAAAACACAATGATTAGAATGATACTTCCAGCTTTCATAGTGAGATTATTTTACTTCAAACTCTGTATTCATGTATATTTCCAATTGCAATCCTATCTTGTATTTGTCGGGAGATAATTTCCCGGAATTGAATCGTTTCTTGTAATTAGGGTCGGTAATGCGACTGACATTCCATGATACAGGAATGGAAAACAATATTGCTTCTCCTGCTTCCAAACGTGCGCAATTCCTCATGTAATCAGATTCATCTCTCGAACCAGAACGGGCAAGTGGATGTACCATATACAATTCATCCGTTCCTACGCTCGGAAAAAACAGGGGTTGTACCGAAAGGTTGGTATGGTTTTCAAACTGTATGCGGATAGAATCGTTATCGGATTCCAATACCCTAAAACTAAAAGCCCCCTGCATCTCTGTTCCTTTCACGGGCTGAATCCCCATGTCTGTTAGGTTGCAATACGTGTAGATATTGGAGAAGACGTAAAAGTGGACTTGGTATTTGTTCGGTTTCAACGGATATTTAAACTCGGACATATGAATGTGTTCGGGCAACGTATCGCCTTTAGACAAATCTCTGCCCACGCCAGCAAAGGCAAGATTGTCAATGAAAGGAAACTCTTTCCACTCCCCGCCTTTCCAGTACTTCATCCAATGTAATTCCGGTTCGGCGGTAGGAGCATCTACATTGATTACATCCAACGTAATTCGTTTGGTTGAGGACGAGTAAACGGGTTGTTGAGTACGAATTTTGTAAGCGTCCAGATGCGTAACGGAAACATTGGGAAGCCGTTGGATATGTACACGACTTTCGTACTTCTCTATTTCCGACTGTGAAAGAGGAAAATCAATGTTCTGTGCATTCAATTTCAGCGACCAAACGGACAAAAGGACAGATAAGTAAATCAGATTTTTCATACATATCTACTTGTTAATTATTTTATCATTCTTATTTATATAATACCAATTAGAGCTATCCCAGTAATGCTTTTCGCCTTTGGAATCGGGAACTTCTTTGTTTTCACCGGAGAAAGTAACCTTTGCTTTGCCGTTCTCGAATGGGTTAGCAAATTTAAATTGAGGCTTTATGACCACATTACCCAATGAATCGGCAAAACCTACCAATCCATCCTCGTTCATTATACGGAAAAGCCCTTCTTGTATGTAGTCGGGACCATTATCATATTTGAATACATAGAAAAGTTCTTTGCCCGCATTATTGATGCAGATTATTCGAGCGTCCTTTGGCTTGTTCTCATAAACAAAACCTAATTCTTTGATAGTGTCTGTCTGGCAGTATCTGTACTTGCCGTATGGTACAATGGTATCACCCCGTTCATTCAGATAACAGACCGGAACACCCACTTCCAAATAAGGCTCTGTGGTATGGGCGGTCAAGTATTTTCTCCAAATAGGCATTGTGAAATCTGTATATTCAATTGTATATTTCCCATTGATGAATAAAACTTCCCATGGGTATATAGATTTCAGCGTCTCTTTGAAGGCTATTGCTAACGGATGATTGCCATCCTCTATTGTTTCCCGTATAGGTCGCAAGAGGATAAAACGTATGTCGCAATCTTTAAAGTGTCCATCGTTGGTTAGTTGGAAATTTCGTATGACGAAAGTTATCCGCTGGTTTTTATATTTGGGAAAACGATTCCATGGAAATTTGCGAATAATCTCATCCTGTACATCTATTATCTTCAAGCCGGGCTTTTTATAGTTATGATAGGTAGTTGTATTTATCACCTTTCCATTCTTAATACGCAATACGCACTCTGTTTCCATATTACGGTCGAATCCGGAGTGTACAGATCTTACCAAATCACCTTTTCCGGCTCGAAATTCGCCGTTTAGCCAACGAGCTTCAACGCTTCCATTCTCATAATAATAAGGTAAAAATGGTGCTTGTAATGCTTCTGCATGGTATATTAACGTAGAATCTTTTCGGCTTGTTTCATCATATACGCATACTTCTATGCGTTGCAAGCAAAGGTAATCGTTCTGTATCTCCCAAAAGGCTGTATATCCTTCCCAATTTCCTGTTGAAACACAATGGTTGTCAGGTATGAAATCCATCAAGCGTTTATATAAAGTGGAATCCATATTTATTGGTTTAGCCATAAAGACCCAACTATCTCCATTGAATGATATAATATCACCCGACAGTCCTGTAGCTTTAGCTTGTAAAAAGAAACAGAGCAACAAGATAATAGTGAAGTAATTTTTAATGCGCATAAACCTTTCTTTTTATAATGAAACTCTTCTCAAAAATAGGAATAAAGAATAACTCCATCAATTTTAGAGTTCTCTTTTTTCATTAGGTTTAAGCTAATTAACGTTTAATATTCGAGAAGTAACTATTCAGCGAGAACAAAGGATACGAAGAATTAGCCCGTCAGTTTAGACG
>SSTG01000310.1 GCA_004801635.1 Muribaculum caecicola
ATTTGAAAAGGGACCCGGATAGCATTTGAAAAGGGGACCACCCCATGGGTAAGTTCAACCGGATATCGTTGATTAGAAAGAACGACATCAACGATTCCACAAAATGCTACACATGGAGGAAAAAACATCCATTATTCTGTCTCATCGCCGCGAGGGGATGAGCATCCGCGAGATAGCGCGCCGCAACGGCATGAGCCGCAAGACCGTGCGCAAGTATCTGCGCGAGTTCGAGAGAGAGGCCGGCCCGTCACCGACAGACCGGGAGGTAGACGATTATCTGCTGACCAAGCCAAAGTATGACAGCAGCGGCCGCGTAAGACGTGTGATGACCGATGAGGTACGCCGCCGCATCGACGGTTTTATCGCCCGCAACCGTGAGAACGTCGCTGCCGGGCTGCACAAGCAACAGATGCGCAAGCTCGATATGTGGAGACGTCTTCAGGACGAAGGTGCGCGTATCGCCTATTCCACAGTCTGCCAGTATGTCCGTGCGCTGGAGGCAGCGCCGAAGCCGCAGGAGAAGCCGGCAAAGGCATATATCCGTCAGGACTATGAGCCTGGATTCCGTTG
>SSTG01000311.1 GCA_004801635.1 Muribaculum caecicola
GGTATTACATCCGAATACGTCAGAACTTCTGGATTGTCAAGCCTTCCACCGGTGAGAGAATCCGAGCCTGGTGGCTGTTCAATGATTTGAAGGTCGGTCAGGAGAAATTCTTCCATACGCTCTTTCTTCACAAAGGTGAGTATGTCTATCTTGCCGGCAGCCGGATCAAAAACTCCGATGGTGTTCCGGAATTGCAGATTCTCATATGCTTCAATCGGCCCGAGGAGGCGATTTTGACATACAAAAAACGATGGGAGATAGAAACGGCCTTTAGAGCCATGAAATCTTCCGGCTTCAACATCGAGGATACCCATATGCGTGATATGGACCGCATCGCAAGACTTGTCGCGATGGTCTGCATGGCTCTTGTATGGGCGTATCTCGTTGGTGAACATAAAGATATAAATATTAAACCGATAAGGATTCTGAAACATGGAAGAAAGGCAAAGTCGCTTGTCAAATATGGATTGGAAGAGATTTCGACCATACTTATGCGTCCGACTTATACCCCAAAATTCGATGTTTTCAAATTTTTGTCATGTACTTAA
>SSTG01000312.1 GCA_004801635.1 Muribaculum caecicola
TCCAGCTCGTTACCAAGGTTAAAAACAACATGAAAAACTCGCTGATGTCCGTGGCTGACAAAATTATGCTTCGCAAAAGAGCTCTTGTTGAATCTGTTAACGATGAACTTAAAAATATCGCTCAGATAGAACACTCAAGGCACCGGTCGTTCGCAAATTTCATAACCAATGCCTTGAGTGCTATCGCTGCTTACTGCTTTTTTCCAAAGAAACCATCGATTTCTCTGGAGTTCGTATCGGACAATCAATTGACGTTGTTCTGATTGCTTATATCGAATTCACGTTATTTAACATGTGTTCGACATAGTGTGTTTGCACATGGAACCTCTACGAGGTTCGCCCACATTGCAGCCAGTAACCCCGCCGTGGCTTCGCCACGGCGGGGTTACACACATGTATGGCCTCCGGCCAATAATCCAGTCTGTAAACGTGCATAAACCGGCTGTGTCATTCCGATAGTGTAAAACCAGGATCTGCCGGAATTTATCAAGCCCAATATATCGGCTTATGGCCATACATTACAAATACATGTGGCGAACTGTCAA
>SSTG01000313.1 GCA_004801635.1 Muribaculum caecicola
CTATAATGTTTCCGTCGTATTCAAGTTCGGCCAGACGCATGGCCACAGCCTTGAGCATTTGTGGGCTTTCTGCACCTACGGCGTGTGCAACCTGTTTATAGTTGAAAGGTTTGTTGCCTTGGGCGTTTATGCATTCGTCTATTAGGGAAAACAGTTGGCGTGCAGGCTTTTTTGCTGTGGTTGATGTCTTTTTGGCCATATATTTGGTAACTCTGTTTTTAAATTTGTTTATGTGCGAAAACCGGACATAGCCCGGTTTGTCGAATTATATAACGCGGAATTATGCGTCGATGTTGGCGTAATTTGCGTGTTCTTCTATGAAATCGCGTCGTGGCCCTACGTCTTCGCCCATCAGCATCGAGAATATACGGTCGGCCTCGGCGGCATCGTTTATGTTTACCTGTTTCAGCAGCCTTCGTTCGCGCGACATTGTTGTGTCGCGTAATTCCTGGGCGCTCATTTCACCAAGACCTTTGTAGCGCATCACTTTGGTCTTTTCCCCATAGCGCGAAATGAACGACTGTACCTGCTGGTCGGTCCAGCAA
>SSTG01000314.1 GCA_004801635.1 Muribaculum caecicola
GGTATGCGCAGGCGCTTTTCTTCGGCAGACATGTTCGACGCCTCCGTGTTGAGCCTGTCGCAGACTGTCGCCAGATGCGTCTGCGCGGACTCCAGGGAGTCAAAGCGGACCTCGAACGAGAATGCACGCCGACGGATATACTCCACCGAACGTTCCACCTTGCCTTTTTCCCAGCCCGAGCGAGGGTTGCAGAAATGGGGTGTGAAACAGTAGTGTACCTCCATGCGCAGCAGCGCATCTGTGTGCTCGCGGTCTCGCCCGAGGAACTTCTTTACGGCGGTACGCATGTTGTCATAGGCCATCACGCGCGGGGTGCCCCCCAACTCCCGGAAGCAGTTGCGGTGGGCTTCCATCAGAGCCAGGGTATCTTCGCGCGAAAACAGATATGCCTTGCGCATATTGCTGTGGTCAAGGGTGAATACCGCCATGTGAAGGCGCCTCCTGACCCCACCGATCCACAGGGTAAGCACACCCCAGTCGAACTCGCAACGGAATCCAGGCTCATAGTCCTGACGGATATATGCCTTTGCCGGCTTCTCCT
>SSTG01000315.1 GCA_004801635.1 Muribaculum caecicola
AACAAATTCAATCAAGGCTTCTACCGCCCCGGAAAACCGTCGCGGTGCCTTATACTGCTGCCTCTTATACCACGCGGCAACACGCAATATCATTAACAGCACTATTGCCACTGTAATAAAAAGCGCCAATACGTTTTTTGTTATGGAAATATCGAGCGGACGGTATTCTTCCATAACCGTGAAACCGTCAACCGTAACCGGACGCTGGCCAACTACCTTATTGTGCCATTTACTGTCGCCAGCACCAAGACGGAAACCGTCGAATTCTTCCCCATGCTGTATACGGGCCGAACTGAACAGATGCCAGTGCCCTTGATAATCCCTTACTATAACCGGCAGCGGAATGCGCAAATGATGGCAAAAGGGCACTTCCCAGCCATAAGCATCAGCAAGGTGCTCAAAGATAATCGCCTTAGGGTCGATTTTCTTCTCCTCGCCTACCGGCGGCTGTTCAGCAAGTTCGGTAAGTGTTGAATCCGCACCCTGTGCGTACACACCGGCAACCGTGCCTATCAACAGCATGAGTATTAACAGTATCCG
>SSTG01000316.1 GCA_004801635.1 Muribaculum caecicola
TCATTATAGACTGGCACTACTATGGTCAATCGGTAATTAGCAGTCTGGTTCATTTCTTTTCTTTGAGTATTGTAAGGTGGTATATTACATCTGACTTATACCGTCGGTTTCCGCGCGGACGGGGGTTGTCGTCGAACTGGCCGACGTATACGGTGTCTATTTTTTCTGTAATCGTGGGTGATAGCTCCTGAGTAGCATACTTGTGTGTCATTATGGCACAAGGAAGTGCCGCTATTACTTTTTCTTGACAATCCAGGTCGAGAGGCTTTATTTTGCGGTTGGCGGCATAAACAAGTTCTATGCGCAGAGGTTCGTCGGCATTATGGTAGAAGCTGATGTTGTCAAGCTGCCTCATGTCGCGTGTCAGGGCTATGCTGCGCATTTCGGGGTTGTTGAATATACGCCCTATGGATGGCATGGCAAAACACTCTGCCGACGCGAATAATACGGCCACTCCTGTCGCAATGCGTATTGCTGAACGCATCTTGACAGCCGAGCAGATTATTATAGCCGATATTATCGATGCGCACACC
>SSTG01000317.1 GCA_004801635.1 Muribaculum caecicola
GTTTTTCTTCAAATGTATGCTTCATAATAAAACTGCACTCCAAAAGTTTTGTGTTCAACTTTTGGGGTGCAGTTCAAGGCTGAACAACCTCAAATTTTACCGAATCATTGTAAATTACACTTTTAAAGGAATTCTGCGACACAGTGTCTTTACATATTTGAAATTCAGTTTTGTCAATACCTTCAAGATAAACATAATGTATAACAAGACCAAATATAATATTAATTCCCTGCCAAATCTGCCGCCAATAGCAACCAAGGCGGCTCCTTTAGGCTACGGTAGAATATTGTCTTAGGATGAGAGTATTGTTTTGATACACAGAAGTCATCTTGACTTTTTGAATTTGTTAATATGTTTAAGAAATATCACATGGAATGCCAACAGATTCCACCCTTTCCAACTGGAAGCAGTTTTGTCGAAACGGTTGAGAACGGATCGAAAGGAATCCATCCATGCATTCGTTCGTTCGATACTATATCTGAGGGAGAGAAGTTCGGTGTCCAAAAGGTATT
>SSTG01000318.1 GCA_004801635.1 Muribaculum caecicola
AACGCGACATCCGTATCGTGGTCTGTCCGGTTGAAAACGCAGACCCTCTTCTTTACTTCTCTACCGACACCAATATGAGACCTGAAAAGATCATCGGTTTCTACCGCACCCGCTTTCAGATTGAGTTCGGCATACGCGATGCCAAGCAGTTCACCGGACTTCAGTCACAGCAGACCCGCGACAAAGCCCGGCTTGACTTTGCGTTCAATCTTTCCTTCACTGCCCTCAATGTCTGCAAAGAGGTCATAAGGAAGGATTATCCGGATCTTTCGGTAGCGCAGTTCAAACGGCTTATGTTTGAATCTTATCTCGCCTCAACAATTATTTCGACTTGCGGAAAATCTCCGCATCTCAAAATAATTCAGAAAATAAATCATCGGTTGGCTCAGTTAGCGGCTTAGCCAAGGCTGAACAACCTCAAATTTTACCGAATCATTGAATAAAAGTTTCTAGTAATAATTTAAGCCTAAACGGTAAAATACGGC
>SSTG01000319.1 GCA_004801635.1 Muribaculum caecicola
AACGCGACATCCGTATCGTGGTCTGTCCGGTTGAAAACGCAGACCCTCTTCTTTACTTCTCCACCGACACCAATATGAGACCTGAAAAGATCATCGGTTTCTACCGCACCCGCTTTCAGATTGAGTTCGGCATACGCGATGCCAAGCAGTTCACCGGACTTCAGTCACAGCAGACCCGCGACAAAGCCCGGCTTGACTTTGCGTTCAATCTTTCCTTCACTGCCCTCAATGTCTGCAAAGAGGTCATAAGGAAGGATTATCCGGATCTTTCGGTAGCGCAGTTCAAACGGCTTATGTTTGAATCTTATCTCGCCTCAACAATTATTTCGACTTGCGGAAAATCTCCGCATCTCAAAATAATTCAGAAAATAAATCATCGGTTGGCTCAGTTAGCGGCTTAGCCAAGGTGAACTGCACCCCAAAAGTTGAACACAAAACTTTTGGAGTGCAGTTTTATTATGAAGCATACATTTGAAGAAAAAC
>SSTG01000031.1 GCA_004801635.1 Muribaculum caecicola
TAACCATTATCGTAGCGATGCTGGCTGCCACCGGTGCCGTCGCATCGGACAACGATGTGGCCTTGAAAACGAACTTGCTTTACGACGCAACACTGACTGTTAACGCCGGTGCTGAAATCGCCGTAGCCCCACGATGGTCTGTCGACTTGTCGGGCAACATCAACGCATGGACAATGTCGGCAGGCAAGCGGTGGAAACACTGGCTAGTGCAACCCGAAGCCCGTTATTGGTTTTGCGATGCCCTGGCCGGACATTTTGTCGGTGTCCACCTGCTGGGAGGGCAATACAACGTAGGCGGCATAAAGACCGGTTTGAATTTTCTGGGGTCAAACCTGAAAAAACTCGAGCACAACCGCTACCAGGGATGGTTTGCCGGAGCCGGAATTGCCTACGGCTACAGCCTGCCGCTGGGCACCCACTGGAACATCGAGGCCGAAATAGGGTTCGGATGGGCCTATACACGGTTCGACCGCTACCCATGTGCAAAATGCGGCACCAAACTCGACGAGAACAGGCCACACAACTATGTAGGCCCCACAAAAGCGGCAATAAACCTAGTTTACGTGTTTTAACAAACCACCCCACTGCCAAACATATGGGAAAATTTAAAAACTATACATACTTCGCCGTCGCGGCACTGCTGTCAATTGCCGGCAATGCAAAAGCTTCGGACACGATGGAAAATCCGGACAGCGCCCAGGACGTTACCGTAAGCAACGTACGCATAGAGCGCTCCGAATCATTTCTGAACTGCAACTTCACAATAAACTTTGCCGACAAAAACCTGGGTTCGAACCGCGAATTGCGGCTAAACCCCGTAATTATAGGCAACAACGGCACAGAAACCGCATTGCCGGCGCTTATTGTTGCCGGACGTGTGCGCTACATACAGGCCCGCCGCCACGAAAAACTATCGGACAGCCTTCGCCTTATACGCTTTGAAAAAGGAATGACACTGCCATATGCAGCCTCGCTTCCCTACGAAGACTGGATGGAGACAGCACGTATCGAACTACGCAGCAAACTAACCGGATGCTGCAAGGAAACAAAAAACGAATATGCAATGACTGTCGACTCGCTCGACTTCAGCCCACTCATATTCCACCCTGTGGCCGAATACATTGTGCCACAGGCCGAAGCCGTAAAGACACGCGAATTACGCGGACGCGCGTTTATCGATTTCCCCGTAAACCGCACCGAAATCCGTCCGGACTATCGTAACAACACTGTAGAGCTAGGAAAGATACGCGCCTCTATCGACTCCGTACGCAACGACAGCGACATAACCATAACCGCATTGTCGATAAAAGGCTTTGCATCGCCCGAAGGCCCCTGGAACAACAACGTGCGCCTGGCAAAAGGCCGTACCGAGGCCCTGAAGACATACGTAGAGAACCTGTACCGCTTCGAACCTGGATTCATAACCACATCGTACGAACCAGAAGACTGGGAAGGCCTGCGCAACTTTGTTGAAACGTCAGGACTAAAGAACCGCGAGGCAATAATGCAAATAATAGACGGGCCGCTAGCCCCCGACGCTCGCGATGCCAGGATACGCTCAGCCTACCCCGAACAATACGCCTTCCTGCTTGCTGAAGTATATCCGGCACTACGTCACTCCGACTATAAGATCGACTACACCATACGCTCTTACAGCGATCCCAAAGAGATTATAGAAATAATGTACACAAAGCCGCAAAACCTGAGCCTTGAAGAATTCTTCACGGCAGCACGCACGCTCGACCCGGGGTCACAAACCTATAACGACCTGTTCGAGACTGCCGTACGCATGTATCCCAACTCGGAAGCGGCCAACCTTAATGCCGCAGCGTCGGCAATAACGCGCGGCGACTATGCATCGGCACAGCGGTACCTTGAAAAAGCCGGAAACTCGCCACAGGCCATATACACCCGTGGAAACCTGAAAGCTTCGCAAGGCGATTTTGAAACAGCCCTGCAGCACTTCCAACGTGCAGCCAAGTTGAAAGTAGCATCGGCTCCGGATGCCATAGCACAAACACGCAAGCTAGTTGAACGCCGGCAGCGGCAAGGACGTCACACCGCCGGCAAACAACAATAAAACATAATAATATTAAGAAATAACACAATCTACAAACAACAATCGCAATGAAAAAAAGTAAATTTTACCTTGGCACAGCACTTATGTCACTGGCATGCCTGATGTCTGCCTGCTCTTCCGACGAGCCAGCCGGCAATGGCACCGACATTATAGACAATGGCGAAAAAGTGTATATGTCAGTAAGTGTGTCACTCCCAACGGCAGGCGGTTCACGCAGCGTGACCGACACACCAAACGACGGCACATCGTCAAGCTCCGACAAAACCGAAATCGGCAAAGATTATGAAAACAAGGTGACAAACATGCTTGTGATACTCGCACGCAAGAGCGACAACGGCTTCATCACCTACGGAACTGTCGACAATGGCAAAGCAACACAGACAGGAAGCAACGTAAAAGCAACAACAAAAATATCGAAAACATCCCTGTCGGAATATTATGCCGGCACTGAAACCAACCGCGAGGTAAACGTGTTCGTTATCTGTAACTACACACAGGAAATACTTGACAAATTCAGCAAACAGCCCGGAGTAGCCCTTAACGACAAACAATGGATTGACGCCATATGCGAAATTAAGGAAGGCTCCGCCAACGACAAAAACACAACAATCTGGACGGCCGGAAACGTGCTTATGTCAAACGCCGCCCTGGCTCCTAAACGCCTACCGGCAACACTCAAGGACTGGGATGCATATTCATCGGAACACACCGCACTCGACCTGTCTATAGCCACAACTACACCCAGCGGCGAATACCTGCCCAACAACGGCTCCATCCGCGTAGAACGCTCGGTAGCCCGTCTGGATTTTAAGGACGGCAGCCCTGAAAACACCGCCCCCAACACATACCATGTCGTACAGCATACATTTGAAGGGAACACTACCCCTATGAACATTGTAGACATAACGCTAAACCGCATGGCTTTGGTCAACATGAGCAACTCGTTCTACTATTTCCGCCGCGTTACAGCATCTGCCGGCAATGCCGACGGAGGAGTAGGCATGCCCGAACTGCCATGGATCAACAATGCCGGCGGAAACTATGTAATTGACGTCAATTACGACACAAAACAACCCGGATATGCGGCTTACAACTTCCCGCTATTCAACGCCGACAATAATAAAATTGACGAAACAGCACGCGGCCAGTGGTACTCGTCGTATATTGACGATGTACTCAAAAAAGAAAACGACGAATTCACCGGTAAATCGTACCACATATGGCGCTATGTTACAGAAAACACAGTAAATAACACAAGCCGCATGATCGCAGGACTTTCTACCGGTATAGTGTTCAAAGGCAAGATGATTGCCACGGAAGAAGCCCTCAACTCTTCAGATGCCGACACCCAGTACCTAGCCAAGGTAATCGACTACACAGCTGAAGGACTTACCCACAACACCAACACCGACCCGATTCTGTACGTTTACGGAGGCAATGTATATGTTGGTTGGGAAAACTTACGCAAGGCAGCCCTGGCAGCAGCCACAGCCGAAGACGGCTCTACAATAATTACAACCAACTCGTTCTTCAAAGCCGTATATGGCAACGGCACTCAAGATAACATTGAAGCCGACAACGAAAGCCCCAATGCCAAATGGAACGCATGGAAAGCAGCCGGCAAACCCGGTAACGAACTTCTGGCAGCCTTCAAATCCGCAGCTACAGACAACGGTATCACACTATACCAGTCAAGCGAAGACGACGACGGATGGGGCTACTACTGCTACTATTATTATTGGAACCGTCACAACGACAACGGCCAGGCCGGAATAATGGGCAACATGGAATTTGCCGTTGTACGTAACAACGTTTACAAGCTCGCCGTAACAAACATAAGCCGTCTGGGCCATCCGCGCCTGTCTGACAACGACCCCGACCCTGAAAATCCCGACAACCCCGACGAATCGTCTGACGCATACCTGACTCTCAGCGTTGAAGTACTTCCATGGACGGTCCGCGTCAACAACATCGAGTTCTAAGAGCCTGTTCAAACAACCGACATGCTAAAAAAACAGATAAACAAAATAATTTCAAGTCTCACAGGTGCGGCACTCTGCGCCGTATCTGTGGGCCTTACCCTACAGTCGTGCCAAGACATGGTTTACGACGGGCTTGACCCGTGTAAACACGGCGTTACGCTTCGTTTTGTTTACGACTACAATATGGAATTTGCCAACGCGTTCCCCTCGCAGGTCGACTGCCTGACACTGTACGTGTACAATGAAAACGGCGAATACGTAACCACACGCACCGTTACCGGCCCAGAACTGGCCGACGAGGACTACCGCATGACACTCGACCTTGAATCAGGCAGCTACCACTTTGTGGCATACGGCGGACTTGCCTGCGACAAGGCAACCTTTTCAATAACCGACGAGCCCGGACAAACAAGCATAGACACCGACCGCCGTGTGGAAATAGACCGTCAGCGTGTTCTGTCGGCAGAACCCGGAAAGCGCAAACTGCACGACATGTTTTTCGGCGACCTAACTCTGGCAACAGCCGATTCATATGCCCGGGGCACCGTAAAAATGATGAAAAACACCAATAACATACGCATTGTACTCCAGCAGGAAAACGGAGGCACAGTCGATGTTAACGAGTTTGAATTCGAAATTACAGACAACAACTCGCTGTTCAACCACGACAATCTTCTTATAACGGAAAATATAGCGCCTTTAAGCTATACCCCATGGACAACGGGACAAAAGCAAACCGGCGTGTCGATTGTGGGCAACAGCGTTGTACCCGTACCGGTAGTGGTTGCCTACGCCGAACTGAGCACATCGCGACTTATGTCTAAAAGCGCCACGCGCCTCGTCATACGCCGCAAAGCCGACAAGCAGGCCATTGTCGACTTCCCACTGATAAAATACCTCGAACTGCTATGCAGCGACTACTATAAAGAACCACCTTACAACATAAAGGACGGGCAAGAATACCTTGACAGGGAAAGCAACTACGAGCTATTCTTCTTCCTCAGCCCCAACCAGTCGTGGATAAACACACACATAGTGGTCAATGACTGGATAGTAAGGATAAACAACATTGATTTCAGCTGACACTCAGCCTGTAACAAATAAAACAGACAATTCTCACCATCAATCGAAAAATGTCATTGGTAAAAACACATATTTTCCGTATTGTCAAAGAAGCACTCCTTTGCGGTTTGCTCCTTACGGCTGCATGTTCGTCCGATTCCGACACACCGGTATCCGTTGAAGAAGAACAGGCAGGCACCACTATGGGAATTTATATAAAGGTGGGAAATTCCGCATCAGGCACAGAGTCAAGGGCAGCCATACCGCCGTCAGACGGAAATTACGACCCCGGTACGGCATACGAAAACTACATCGACCTGTCGTCAGAAACCCCCGACCTGCGCATATACCTGTTCACCACCGACAACAAACTTATTTCCGAGCTTCACAAGCCAAAACTCGACGTTGTAGCCTCAAATCCGGCATACCGGACATACGAACTGACATTCCGTGTCGACACAATATTCCCTGACCCATACAGCAAACCGTCATTCAAGGTTGTAATGCTGGCCAACTGGAGGACGTACCCGGAAAAAGAATCATTGACACCGGGAGAAACCACAATAGACCAACTTGTGAAATCGGCAGAGGCAGTTGCCGAATACATTCCAACCGGGGCCACGCTCACGCGCGACCAGCGAATACCGATGTTCGGTGTCAACGAATACACCGACGTAACATTCTACAACGACAAGCCCGTAGTACACAGCGATCCGCTTTATCTTCTTCGCGCCTATGCAAAAATAGAAATATACGATGCCGAAGGCACAATATCGCCTATAAAAAGCGTCAAACTTACCGGCTACAACACTTATGCCTATAAGGCACCGCTTGGCGTAACCCACCAGAGCCAATATGTAAAATTCGGCCCTGAAAACGATTATGTTGTCATTCCGTCTATACCCGACAACAGCACTACCGGACAGAGCATAAGTATAGAAGGCTTCTCAACAACAGCCAACGGAGCCGGCAAGCACTTCGTAATCTATGTTCCGGAATACAAAAACGTAGGGATTGACGAAAAGAAACGCTCGCATATCGATGTCACATACGCCGACGGAAACACATTCACAATAAATTTCAAACACTACCAGATACCGTCGGCCGACATTCAGGAAGCCTCGCCGTTCGACATTCTGCGCAACTACTGGTATAAGTTTTCAGTTAAGCGCAACGAAAGCAGCCTTTCGTGGATTGCCGACATACAGCCATATGCCGAAGTAAAGCTAGACCCGTTCTTCGGCCTAGACCGCGATGCAGACGGAAACATAATACTCAAATGGCACGACGACGGCACATACGATGTGGTAGTCGACCATGAAAAGGTGACTAAAGACAAAGACGGCGACCTGGTAATACACCGTTTTGCCGACGGCAGCCTCCTTTGCAAGGAAGTGGTTCTAAAAGACTACATACACGACGACAGCCACGAAAAAGACTACGAGTATGTTTTTGAAAAAGACTCATCCGGAGGCAACATGGTGATACTGCGGCAAGAAAGCACAGGAGGCCAGCTACACGGCGAAGAAGTTCCGGTGCATGAGCACGGCCTTAACGACAGGCCCCTGTTCGTACTCGACAAAAAAGGCGCATACCACTACGTGGAATATTCAGAGAGCGTTGACGGCAAGCCAGGCAAACCTACGCTAAGCCCGGTTGACACTCGCGGCGACACAATTGTACAGGCCAACGGATTCCAGTTCCGAAACGTTGACGACATGAAAAAATACATGGGCACTTACGTTGTAAAAATAAACATCGGTACTGAAGCGGACCCGGAATTCATAGAAGAACTCCGCTACTACAAAACAGCGGAGACACTCGACTGGGACACCGGAACCGACGGCATGACAGATGCCGGCACAAGAAGCCTTGGCAAACCCTTTGGCAGAAAGGCCATTATAAACCGCTTGAAGGAAACAGACAGCCATGTGCCATATAAATACAACATACAACAGATACAAATCAAAAAATAATCCAGGTTAGTATACATGAAATCATTGACCAAATACACAATCTGGCTGTTGATGCCGGCACTCCTGCTAATTGCAGGATGTGTCGACGACACATTTGACAATATCCATTCAGGGAAATATCCCGACGGGGAAACTTTGATAACCGCAAAACTAAGCTTTGACCCATACGCCTCGCAAGAGCTGGAAAGCCGTGCCGTTCCTGGAAAAAACATGGACAGGCTCGACGACCTCTGCGTTGTTGCCTACGACCTTGACGGCAACCTGCTCGAGGGCTTTCCCGTGGAAATTACAAAAGAGAAACACAACCTTGAGGTAAAAAGCGAGCCACGAGGTGACGACGACACCTCGCAAGGCCCTACAGCCGAAAAAAATACCATACATGCCACATTCAACCTGAAAATGCCGCACGGACAGTTCTATGTTTACGGCGTGGCAAACCTGGGGCGTTACCAAGGGGAAAACCGCGTTTCAACCACCTATCAGCAACTTTCTGAAGGGGGCGAGTTTGCCCAAGCCGTAAAAAAACGCACAACATTTCTCAACGCCAACACCTCATGGGACAACGACAATTGGCGCAACAACTGCGAAATGCTTGGTTATTTTTGCAATAGCACTGAAAAAGGACGGCCGTCAACAGGCTCCGAGACAAACAACCGCACGGTATCTGTCAACGGGCCTGATGTAATATTGCACTCATGGCTGAGAAGGTGCGCCTCAAAGGTCACAATAGATTTTGACGGGAGTGGTCTGCGCGAAAACATATACATTTACATAAAGCGTGCCACCATACACGACATACCCGATTCTTGCAACCTTGGGGGTGTAAATGCCGCAAAGTCCACCGCAGACCTTATTTCGAACAAGAACAGCGATTATCGTCCGTCGACAGGCGACTATATTTCATACGGCGAAGGAACCGACTACACCCAATGGCCCAAAATATCGAAAGGCTCTCCATACATTATGGAAAACAAAGTTCGCAAGGACTTCCATGCCGAAAACGCCGATGCACTGTTTCTATATGAAAACATGCAGGGCAACAGCCTGGACGAACGCAATAAAGAACAACTACCTGCCGAAGACGGAACCGTTATCGGAGCCGACGAGACAAAAGACAACATGCCCAACGGAAGCTACATAGAAGTAGAGGCATTCTATAACATGTCGTCGAACGAACAGGTATCTGCCGGAACAATACGCTACCGTTTTATGCTTGGCAAGGACGTACTGAAAAATTTCGACGTGGAGCGCAACCACCATTACAAACTCACACTATGCATACGCGGTAACGGCAACGATGTTGACTGGCATATTGAATACAACGAACACTCCGGATTCGAAATCCGCAACCCATACTATGTGTCGTATCTCTACAACCACGACTCCACGCTTCGTTTCCGTTATACTCCGCCGGAGGGGAAAACGGTTAAATCACTAACAGCCGAAATAATCGGCAACAACTGGTGGCCCGACGACGAGAAATCGTCATACTCTGAATCGGCAATGAAAGAACAGCTTCCTTTTGTTGAAGGTTCCGATCCGCTTAACCCTGATTCGTATACAAGAAACAAATATCCAGCCAGCAATGCCGACGGCCTTGGAGGCCGCACCAAGTTTCTTGGCAACGGGTTCCTGTCGCTACGCGCTACAAACAAACCCATACTCAAACTTACCGACACCTGGGAAAGCAGCACCACCTGGACTACAGTAGAAGAAGGCAAATATATGAACGACCGCTATTTCTACGGGGTTTCGAAAGAGTCTAACGGCATTGACCGAAGCAAGCGCACCTACTACTTCGACGGTACGGTTGACAACACCAACACCGGTCGCGAGCATTACGAGGTTGTTCATGAAAACGGGTCGCTACGCTTCAACATACCGGTTTTCACCAGAGCCAAAAACCTTGTCAAAGCATCGGGATATACAGGCAATAACCCTTATGAAGGCAGTTCACGCTCTGCCTACGTAAAAATTACCGTAACCCTATCCGACAACTCCACTGCCTATGAAATTCTACGTGTCAAACAAGTTTCACGCATCACCAATCCGAAAGGCATCTACCGCCGGTCGGGAAACAACGATAATTTCCATGTAACCCTTCTTGACCTTGGCGGTGACAACTCAACGACATTCTCAAGTTTCAATTCTGACGGGCCTTGGATGGCAGAAGTTATAGGCGACCATAATTTTATAACCCTAAACGGAAAGAGCACCATAAAGGGTTCAACCGACACACCGATAGATTTCAACGTAATATTCAACAAGATGAACCGCGACAACAAGGTGCGTAACGCCATAATACGCGTGCGTTACCATAACTACTCTTGCGTACACCTTATATTCGTGCGTCAGGGCTATTCTTCGCAAGCTCTCGAACCAGGAGGAACAGAATGGCATACGTGCAACCTGATTCACAAAAACCTGGAAGCATCCGACCCTCGCGACGAAGGCTCGCTGTTTAAATTCGGCAACCTTGATAACGCCATCGACGTAATCAATAATAAATACGACAAGGAGTGGATAAATGTAACTCCTTGGTTTTTCAAAGCCCCCACGTCATACAAAATCTCAGACCCTACCGACCTTACAGGCACAAAATTCCTTTCACCTGAAAAGAAGTGGAGTGATTTCAAAGGTGTAGCTACCGGATTTGCCGGCACCGACGTGGCACGCATATCCGACATAGAGAATCTGTATAATGCAGACAACATGAATCAAGGTTTTGGCATATTATATGCCGACGGGGCTGTTGCACCACAATACACCACAGCCGACGCATACGGCTATTGCCGCCACGATGCAAAAACGCTAAGAGAAAAACGCGGCATGATGGGCATATTCGTTTATTACTGGGACTCCTCTGTGGAAAGCACCAACAACACAAGCAATGCCTCTAACAATACACGCAATATGTTTTTCCCGATTGGCCGCTCCGGCTACGGGCATCGACGCAATGTTGACGAAATAGGCGGAGCCGGCACATTGCGATATTCATGCGGCCGCGTAAGAGAATTCAGTCCAGGGGTTGAATGGCGAGGCTTGTTCCACGACCTATATAAACGTCGTGGGGCTATATACTGGTCACAGACAATACAGACAGCCACCGGTGTAGACGGCAAAGACGATATTCATGAAAAGGCAATAGGCCTTGACATGAACTTCTTCAACCTCGACGTAAACGTACTTGACGACGTAAACGTGTTTAAAGAAGGCGGAAGCGGACCTGACGATGCCTGCTTTGTAAGATACGTAGGCAAGCAGACAATTGAATAATTTATTAAATGTTTTTGTTTAGTTTCTGCCAAAGTTGGCTAACTTTGGCAGAAACTAAATGTATGAATCCGGGAACATTAGCACACAAAATACTAGGATTTGTATTTCCTGACATATGCCTTGCTTGCGGCCGCAGGCTTGTGGATGGCGAAAAAGTTATCTGCCTGCATTGTCAGGGCAGCCTGCCGCGCATAAACTGTATTCCGCACACCGACAACGCCGTACACCGCCATCTGGCATCGACAATACCTATAGAGAAAGCTGCCGCAATGTTTGTTTACCGTCGTGGCGACATTTTTACAAAGCCCATACACACGGCCAAATACGGTGGCAGGCCGGCCGTGGCCCGGGAACTAGGGCGCATGTTTGCAGCACGGTTGGACAAACAAAGTTTTTTCAACTCAATCGACGCAATAACGCCTGTGCCCCTTCATTGGTGGAAACACATAAAGCGAGGGTATAACCAAAGCGAACATATAGCACGCGGCATCGCCGACATTACCGGCATACCGGTACACACCCACCTGCTCCGTGCCTCCGGCCACGGCAGCCAGACACAACTTTCACGAACAAGGCGTTGGGAAAACGCCTCGGCAACATACCTTTGCAAAGGAAAGCCGCAAAACGGAATAGAACATATTCTTGTTGTAGACGACGTAATTACCACCGGGGCCACAATTCTTGCGTGCTGCCACGCCCTGCACCAGGCACATCCGCAACTGCGCATATCAGTGCTGTCACTAGCCATGACCGAAAACACATAACCCGGCTGTCACCATCCATACGAAAAGCCGCCAGGCAATCCATGTAGTTTTCGCATATGGAACCTCTACGAGGTACATGCCCTCATATATCCGTGGTTCCCCAACGATGTCTGCACGGCTGCCCACGTCGGGGTTATACACATGTATGACCCCGACGTGGCGAAGCCTCGGTGGGGATACATGCAAACATACAAAAGAACCTCGAAGAGGTTCCATGTGCAAACCCACTAGGGCACAATAAAATTGCCTGCGGCGCATTTCTATGCAAATGAACCAAACAGTACTCTTTTACATTACTTATGTATAAGTAATCTTCCAGACATGAATCAGAACACTCCCTCAAAATTATACGACGTAATAATTATAGGCGGCGGTGCTACCGGAGCCGGAACTGCACGCGACTGCGCACTCCGCGGCCTCAGCACACTGCTTGTTGAACGTTTCGACTTTACAGCCGGAGCCACCGGCCGCAACCACGGATTGTTGCACAGCGGAGCCCGTTATGCCGTTACCGATCCGGAATCGGCCACAGAATGCATAAAGGAAAACCGTATACTTAGGCACATAGCCTCGCATTGTGTTGAAGATACCGGAGGACTTTTCATAACATTGCCGGAGGATTCCCTCGACTATCAGCATATATTTATCAACGCCTGCCTGAAGGCCGGCATACAGGCTGATGCCATCGACCCCAAAGAGGCACTGAGGCTTGAGCCGTCGGTAAACAGCGAACTAACCGGTGCCGTACGCGTTCCTGACGGTTCAATCGACCCTTTCAGGCTTACGGTGGCCAACGTTATGGACGCGCGCATGCACGGTGCCGACATACTCACCTACCACGAGGTGGTTGGCTTTATACGTAACGGCGACACAATAGAAGGCGTTGACCTGCGGAACACACGCAACGGTGAAATATCCAGACGTTACGGACGTGTGGTTGTTAATGCTGCAGGTATTTGGGGACACCACCTGGCAAAGCTGGCCGGCATAACCATAAATATGTTCCCGGCTAAAGGATCGCTCCTTATTTTCGGACACCGTATAAACAATATGGTTATAAACCGGTGCCGCAAGCCAGGCGATGCCGACATACTTGTGCCCGGCGACACCATTTCGGTTATCGGAACCACGTCAACACATATTCCTTACAACGAGATAGACCATCTGGAGGTAACACCGGAGGAAGTGGACATACTTATGCACGAAGGCTCAAAACTGTCGCCGGAAATGGCCTCCACGCGTATTCTGCGCGCATATGCCGGAGTACGGCCCCTTGTGGCGTCAGACGACGACCCTTCAGGACGAAGCATAAGCCGCGGAATAGTATGCCTGGACCATGCCTTACGCGACGGGCTTAACGGGTTCATAACCATTACCGGCGGAAAACTGATTACCTACCGGCTCATGGCCGAGCTGGCAACCGACATGGTTTGCAGGAAACTTTGCTCAGAAGCCCGGTGCCAGACGGCCGAACTGCCGTTGCCCGGATCGTCGCCTATAGAAGGTCGCGACAGCTTAAAAGAAAAGCGCAGCCACATAATTTCAATAGGCATAGAACAGCTTGCCGCCGAAGAACGGCACGGCACCATGAGCCGGCACATTGACTTTTCAACCCCCGACGACGAAACGCTGGTGTGCGAATGCGAACAGGTGTCGGTGGGCGAAGTTGAATATGCCATAAAGGAACTTCATGTGGACTCGCTCATAAACTTGCGCCGACGTACGCGTCTTGGCATGGGCACCTGTCAGGGCGAATTGTGCGCCTGCCGTGCAGCAGGACTACTGGCAAAGGCCAACGGATGTGCCGAACGCTCGCTCACCGACCTGGCTTCGTTTGTTGCCGAACGGTGGAAAGGAATGTACCCCGTGGGCTGGGGAGAAACCCTTGTAGAGGGACAGCTCATGTCGTGGCTTTACGAAGGGGTGTGCGGCATTGACAAGCTGTACGCGCCCAAAGGAACTGATTGTAATAAAACAGAAAACTAACCATATATGAGATACGACACCGTAATAATAGGCGGAGGCCTTGCCGGGCTTACGGCCGGCATAGAACTCCTTAAAAGAGGCCAGAAGGTAGCAGCCGTCTCCACAGGACAAAGCGCACTGCATTTCAACTCAGGGTCTCTTGACCTTATGGGACGCTCGAAAACGGGTCGCGATATAATAAACCCGTTGCAAGGCATTATGTCGGTGGGCGAACAGCACCCGTATGCCCGGCTGGGCTTTCCTCGCATACAGCGCTTGCTGCCACGTATAAAGCCCCTGTTTGAAGAAGCCGGCATTACGCTGAACGGGACAGCCGACCGCAACCATTTCCGTCTGACTCCGCTGGGCATGTTCAAACCGGCATGGCTCACAATGGCCGGGCTGGCAACCACCGACAATCCTGACAATCCCGGCTGGGGGCGGTGCCTCATTATAAACATAGCCGGATTCATTGACTACTATCCGCAGTTCCTGGCCAACGGACTGGCAAAAACCGGCATAGAATGCGACATCCGCAACCTGTCGCACCCGGCAATAGAATACTTGCGCAAAAGTTCAACAGAAATGCGCGCAACAAACATAGCCCGTGTAATACGCGGCGAAGTCATTGACCAAATTGCCAAAAGTGTTTCAAAAATGGCAAAAGAATCCAGTGCCGACACCGTGCTCATGCCGTCGGTGGTGGGAGTGTTCAGCGAAACACCCCTCCGCAGAATGCTGGAACTTGCACAATGCAACCTGAAATTTGTAGGCACTATGCCTATGTCGGTCAGCGGAATGCGTACACAGATGTGCCTGCGGCGGTTGTTTGAACACCTTGGCGGAACATACCTGCTGGGCGACAGCGTACGTTGCGGAAAATTCTCGGGCAACCGCCTCACCGAGGTTTACACCACCAACCTGGGCGATATGCCCCTACAGGCCGAAACATTCATACTGGCATCAGGGTCATTCATAAGCCACGGGCTAGAGGCGGACCCGGAGCATGTGTATGAGCCTCTGTTCGGCCTTGACGTAGATGCCGACAGCAACCGTCCGCAATGGAGCCACATGAACATCTATACCAGCCAACAATATATGTCGTTCGGCGTACGGACAGACGACCGGTTCCGCGTGAGCCGTAACGGCCAGACGGTAAGCAACCTTTTTGCCGCCGGAAGCATACTTTCTGGAAGCAATGCCGTAAAAGAGGAGTCTGGAGCCGGAATAACGCTGCTGACCGCATTAAACGCGGCCGACACAATTTGCAACTGCAACGAGACAAAAACACAAAAGCTGCAGCCGTCAGAATATTATTAGTATAGTGGAAAAACAATTAATTATGGACATACAGCACCGCAACATAAGCGACAACAATTTTGAGGACTGCATAAAATGCACCATATGCACGGTTTATTGTCCGGTAACGGTGGTAAACCCCGATTACCCCGGGCCAAAACAATCAGGGCCCGACGGTGAAAGGTTCCGCCTTAAAAAACCATTGTATTACGACGAAGGGCTGAAATACTGCCTAAACTGCAAACGGTGCGAAATTGCATGCCCGTCAGAGGTAAAAATAGGCGATATAATTCAGAAAGCACGTATAAAATACACAAAAGGCCGTCCATCGCTCCGCGACACAATGCTGGCAAACACCGACTTCATGGGCACGGTTGTCGGAGCGTTTGCCCCCGTAGTAAACGGCATGCTAAAGCTTAAGCCTGTGAAAATGTTCATGGATGCCTCTCTTGGCATTGACAGTCACAGGCAGTTTCCCAGCTACTCGTCAGAAAAATTTTCCACATGGTTTAACCGCGAAGCCCGTGCGCATCAGGCTTCAATGCCGCACAAAGTTGCATATTTCCACGGATGCTACGTGCAATACAATTATCCCAAGCTAGGCAAAGACCTGGTAAAGGTGTTAAACGCCATAGGCTACGGTGTGGAGCTGCTCGACAAGGAACGCTGCTGCGGAGTTGCCAAAATATCAAACCGTCTGGCAAAATCGGCACGGCGCGATGCCGAAACAAACCTGGCCTTGGTAAGAAAGGCCGTAGCCGGCGGCATGGATGTAATAGGCACAAGCTCTACATGCATTTTTACAATGCGCGACGAATATCCGCATATTCTTGAAATTTATAACGACGACGTACGCGACAACATACAACTTGCAACACGGTTCATTTACCGCCTTGTAGACGAAGGACGCGTTAAACTTGCTTTCAAACCCGAATATAAGCGCAGAATAGCCTACCACACACCATGCCACATGGCCAAGCTTGGCTGGACTGTTTATTCCACCGAACTGCTGCGCATGATTCCGGGTGTAGACCTTTTGATACTTAATTCAAACTGTTGCGGCATAGCCGGGACCTACGGATTCAAAAAGGAATACTATAACTACTCCCAACTGATAGGCGAACCGCTTTTCAAACAGATAGAACAGGAGTGCCCCGACTTTGTAGCAACCGACTGCGAAACATGCAAATGGCAGATAGAAATGTCGACCAACGCCAAAGTAGAAAATCCTATATCGGTTCTTGCCGAAGCCATTGACGAGGAAGCCACATTCAAGCTTAACAACCACTAGCCGGCATAGGCAAACGCCCTCCGACAGTATTTATGATATACCGTCGGAGGGCGTTTGCATGTGCATTATTTTAAAGAGATTCCATATGCGGAAGTGACATTGAATTAAAACAAAATATCCGGGTACACACTGCGCGCCTGTAACACCGGCCATACGTTATTTTAGTATTTGTGATCGGTAGACGCCATTTCGTCAGGGGTGATAGGCTTACGACTCATTTTATACCACACATATGCAATATAGGCCACTACAAACGGCACAAGCAGCGACACATACGACATAACCTTAAGAGTAAATAATGTTGACGAACTATTGTGTATTGTCAGGGAACTGGACATTGACAGCAACGACGGATAATAAGCCGTACCGCAAAAACCGGCTACACAGAACAAGCTTATAACCACAAGCGCCACTCCGGCTCCGGCAACCCATATGCCACCCTTGTAGTTACGGCAAAAATATGTACGGGCAATTGCATAAAGCACTGCCACCACACCGGCAAGAAACATTACGGCCACCCACCACATGTCAAGGAAATTGACAAGGTAGATATTGCCAACCTGTTCAAAGTTCCACAAACCGCCCGACTGCCGGTAGCCGCCGGCAGTAAGCAAAAGCGCCAGAAATGCCAGAAACAGTACAACAAATACAACGCCGTTCACCAGCACCTGGCGGTGGGCAAAGCCATACAAACGCGCAGAACCCGATATAGTGCTTATAAAATACATTGATGCCAGTGTACGTGCCAGAAAGAACACAGCCAGCCCAAGCACCCAGTTCTTCCAATAGAAAACAGCTTCGAAACCATGCATCGGTGCCCAGCGAGAAATTACCGGACTGCCCGTATCGAGTATATTTCCCATTCCTATGGTGAAACTGCCTCCAAAAAAGAACATAGAAACAGCCACACCCAGCAGAAAACATCCAACGCAACCGTTTATAAAAAGAAACACGTCGTAGGTGCGCGTACCGAAAATATTTCCCGGCTTCGAACGGAACTCATAGCTGACGGCCTGTAGGATAAAGCTAAACAAAATCATCATCCACAACCAGTATGCCCCACCGAAGCTGGTAGAATAAAACAACGGAAACGAGGCAAAAAATGCACCGCCGAAAACAACCAGCGTGGTAAACGTAAGCTCCCATTTACGCCCCAGGGCATTAACCATCATTGTCCGTTCCAGAGGGTCGACTCGGCACAGAAGCATAGACTGCCCTCCCTGTACGAACATCATGAACACCAGGGCCGCGCCTAACACCGCCACTATCACCCACCAATATGATTGAAGAAATTCCAACTCAGTCATAACTGTAATTTTAGAGCCTGTTTAACTAATCTTTTGTATCTTCTTTTTTCGAGCCTATGGAAATCTGCTTGAGCATAATGCATATCTCGGCAGCCAAAAGCGCGGTAAATACCACGGCAAACATCCAGAACGTTGTCATTACGGTTGCCGACGTTATATTGGATATGGCAGCTTTAGCAGGCATAAGCCCCTCTATTATCCACGGCTGGCGGCCTACCTCGGCAGTTATCCATCCGCATTCAGAACATATCCATACAACCGGAATCGAGAGCATGCCTATCCAAAGCACCCATGGTTTCTCCAACAATGCCTTACGCTTATAAACAAGCCATAAAACAGCCACAAACAGCACCATCAGGTAACCGCCGCATATAACCATTATGTGAAACGAATAGAATGTAAGCCCCACCGGAGGCACGGCCTCATGAGGCGAGTCAAGATAGCCATAGCCGAAATATTTATAATTACTCTCAAGTTCGGCCGCAGCCTTTGCCATAGCCGCAGTGTCGGCTACCGCATAAGCCGCGTCATAGGCACGCAGGGCTTTATGAGCCTGTTTTCCTATGGCAATACGTTCGGCATACGATTCATGCCATATAGTATCGCCTTGCGGAGTGAGTTCAATTCCGTCAATCAGGTCGTTTATGCCTGGCACAAAACTGTCGGCACTATGTGTGGCCAGCAGAGAAAGTGCCTTCGGAATACGTAAGGCACAAATAAATTCGTCACTACCGTCCTTCCCGTCATAATCCGGATTAAGTATTCCGGCAGCAACAATACTCTGACCGCAGCCTCCGCGATAAAGCCCTTCCATGGCCGCCAGTTTCATTGGCTGCACTCGGGCAACATCAACAGCGCTTCCGTCGCCGGTCCACAAAGTTACAATCATTCCGGCCAGGCCTACCCATCCGGCCACCTTTATGGAACTCAAGGCAAAATTGCGGCGGCGCTTCTTCCACAAAAACCAGCAACTCACCCCTACAACAAACACCGCGCCAACAACCCATCCGTCGGCCACAGCATGAAAAAACTTATGCATGGCAACCGGCGAGAAAACCACCTCGGTAAAAGAATCCATGACATTGCGCATTTGTGCCGGGTCAAATTTCATACCCACTGGATATTGCATCCATGCGTTTGCAATAAGAATCCACAATGCGGAAAGCGATGCCCCTATTGCCGTAAGCCAGGTAGCAGCCAGGTGGAACCTGGGGCTGACCTTGTTCCAGCCAAAAAACATAACGGCAATAAATGTGGATTCCATAAAAAAGGCAACAATACCCTCAATGGCAAGCGGAGCACCGAATATATCGCCCACAAACCAGGAATAGTTACTCCAGTTTGTACCAAATTCAAACTCAAGAATAATACCTGTTGCCACGCCCACGGCAAAGTTTATACCGAACAGCAACATCCAGAACTTGGTTATTTCAAGCCATTTTGCACTTTTTGTCCGCACATATATTGTTTCCATAATGGCAACAATAACGGATATACCCAGAGTAAGCGGCACAAACAGCCAGTGATACATGGCAGTCAGGGCAAACTGTGCCCTCGACCAGTCGACAACGCTCATTAAATTGTCCATAAGCTTCTTGTATTATAGAAATATTTTAATTTTGTTTTCATGGATTTATCAACGAAGAACGAACAGCCTGCGCCCTTTGGGCATCGGTTGAATAGTCACTCCTTAATATATCAGGAAAAAAGAACAACTTAAAAATAAGGAATATTATTGCAAGCTTTATCAATATCATGGCCCATAACTGCCGTCCGACTGTCATTTGCCTGAATCCGTCGCGATAGAACCTGTAAACACGGCCTATCCACCAGTTTTTGCAGCAATTGCTTCGATGCATATATAATTGAATTTGGCTTGTCTGTCACTAATTTAACCACAGTACCAACTAACGCCGTCCCAAAATGGAAACGAAATCAACAGTACAATGCAAACATCAGGCTAATATAAAAAGTTTTTATTTAACTTAAATAATATTTGCCGCTTTAATTTACCTTTCATATCTAAATAAACAGATTAATATCATACTTAACAATAGAAAACCAGATACGGTAAGCCTATTTACCAACATCCATGCTGATGCAAAAGCAAAACAGACAATTCTATATTAAATTATATTAACATCTTTGTTAATTAAAATAACCTATTGTGTATATGGTAATTATCAATATTCATATGTTAAACAACATAGTTTTATTGCATCTTTTTGATTTTTGCTCTAACTTTGTTGGCGATTCAAGTGTATATATAACAGAGCAGGGCTCAAGAGTGAACCCTATAAAAACAACCTAGATTCACTATTTAAACAAGAATATATCTATAAGATTGTTTTAAGGTAATAATTAAAATTTAACAACTATGAACAAAATGATTAAAGTATTCAAAGCCGAAATTCATTCTTATTTCAAAAACATGAGTGAAAATCAGAGTATGCGAATAACAGGCGACTGCACACCCTATTACAACAACAATAAATAGACGCAGAAAACCGCCTCAGTAAAAATTCGTC
>SSTG01000320.1 GCA_004801635.1 Muribaculum caecicola
AACGCGACATCCGTATCGTGGTCTGTCCGGTTGAAAACGCAGACCCTCTTCTTTACTTCTCTACCGACACCAATATGAGACCTGAAAAGATCATCGGTTTCTACCGCACCCGCTTTCAGATTGAGTTCGGCATACGCGATGCCAAGCAGTTCACCGGACTTCAGTCACAGCAGACCCGCGACAAAGCCCGGCTTGACTTTGCGTTCAATCTTTCCTTCACTGCCCTCAATGTCTGCAAAGAGGTCATAAGGAAGGATTATCCGGATCTTTCGGTAGCGCAGTTCAAACGGCTTATGTTTGAATCTTATCTCGCCTCAACAATTATTTCGACTTGCGGAAAATCTCCGCATCTCAAAATAATTCAGAAAATAAATCATCGGTTGGCTCAGTTAGCGGCTTAGCCAAGGCTGAACAACCTCAAATTTTACCGAATCATTGAATTGTATAAACTGTAAATACAATATCTAAAACGAT
>SSTG01000321.1 GCA_004801635.1 Muribaculum caecicola
AATAAACAGTACGGGATTTTCGCACAACCCATTACACAATGATTCGGTAAAATTTGAGGTTGTTCAGCCTTGGCTAAGCCGCTAACTGAGCCAACCGATGATTTATTTTCTGAATTATTTTGAGATGCGGAGATTTTCCGCAAGTCGAAATAATTGTTGAGGCGAGATAAGATTCAAACATAAGCCGTTTGAACTGCGCTACCGAAAGATCCGGATAATCCTTCCTTATGACCTCTTTGCAGACATTGAGGGCAGTGAAGGAAAGATTGAACGCAAAGTCAAGCCGGGCTTTGTCGCGGGTCTGCTGTGACTGAAGTCCGGTGAACTGCTTGGCATCGCGTATGCCGAACTCAATCTGAAAGCGGGTGCGGTAGAAACCGATGATCTTTTCAGGTCTCATATTGGTGTCGGTGGAGAAGTAAAGAAGAGGGTCTGCGTTTTCAACCGGACAGACCACGATACGGATGTCGCGTT
>SSTG01000322.1 GCA_004801635.1 Muribaculum caecicola
AGGAGAAGCCGGCAAAGGCATATATCCGTCAGGACTATGAGCCTGGATTCCGTTGCGAGTTCGACTGGGGTGTGCTTACCCTGTGGATCGGTGGGGTCAGGAGGCGCCTTCACATGGCGGTATTCACCCTTGACCACAGCAATATGCGCAAGGCATATCTGTTTTCGCGCGAAGATACCCTGGCTCTGATGGAAGCCCACCGCAACTGCTTCCGGGAGTTGGGGGGCACCCCGCGCGTGATGGCCTATGACAACATGCGTACCGCCGTAAAGAAGTTCCTCGGGCGAGACCGCGAGCACACAGATGCGCTGCTGCGCATGGAGGTACACTACTGTTTCACACCCCATTTCTGCAACCCTCGCTCGGGCTGGGAAAATGGCAAGGTGGAACGTTCGGTGGAGTATATCCGTCGGCGTGCATTCTCGTTCGAGGTCCGCTTTGACTCCCTGGAGTCCGCGCAGACGCATCTGGCG
>SSTG01000323.1 GCA_004801635.1 Muribaculum caecicola
AGGAGAAGCCGGCAAAGGCATATATCCGTCAGGACTATGAGCCTGGATTCCGTTGCGAGTTCGACTGGGGTGTGCTTACCCTGTGGATCGGTGGGGTCAGGAGGCGCCTTCACATGGCGGTATTCACCCTTGACCACAGCAATATGCGCAAGGCATATCTGTTTTCGCGCGAAGATACCCTGGCTCTGATGGAAGCCCACCGCAACTGCTTCCGGGAGTTGGGGGGCACCCCGCGCGTGATGGCCTATGACAACATGCGTACCGCCGTAAAGAAGTTCCTCGGGCGAGACCGCGAGCACACAGATGCGCTGCTGCGCATGGAGGTACACTACTGTTTCACACCCCATTTCTGCAACCCTCGCTCGGGCTGGGACAAAGGCAAGGTGGAACGTTCGGTGGAGTATATCCGTCGGCGTGCATTCTCGTTCGAGGTCCGCTTTGACTCCCTGGAGTCCGCGCAGACGCATCTGGCG
>SSTG01000324.1 GCA_004801635.1 Muribaculum caecicola
CGCCAGATGCGTCTGCGCGGACTCCAGGGAGTCAAAGCGGACCTCGAACGAGAATGCACGCCGACGGATATACTCCACCGAACGTTCCACCTTGCCTTTTTCCCAGCCAGAGCGAGGGTTGCAGAAATGGGGTGTGAAACAGTAGTGTACCTCCATGCGCAGCAGCGCATCTGTGTGCTCGCGGTCTCGCCCGAGGAACTTCTTTACGGCGGTACGCATGTTGTCATAGGCCATCACGCGCGGGGTGCCCCCCAACTCCCGGAAGCAGTTGCGGTGGGCTTCCATCAGAGCCAGGGTATCTTCGCGCGAAAACAGATATGCCTTGCGCATATTGCTGTGGTCAAGGGTGAATACCGCCATGTGAAGGCGCCTCCTGACCCCACCGATCCACAGGGTAAGCACACCCCAGTCGAACTCGCAACGGAATCCAGGCTCATAGTCCTGACGGATATATGCCTTTGCCGGCTTCTCCT
>SSTG01000325.1 GCA_004801635.1 Muribaculum caecicola
CAGACGTGCTGCTGCCTCCTTGTTGGAGAATTTGAGTATACCCAGCGCGCGGAACACTTCCTTGCCGCGTATCATGTCTACGACAAGACGCATTTTACGGGGAGAGCTAGGTACATCAAGAAGCTTGGCAAATGCCTGGTTCTTTTTAGCTTCCTTATGTAATTCGGCTGATTGTCTTTTTCTTACACCCATTGTATTTATTTTCTTTTTTTGTCAAAAAATTTTATATCAATGGCCCTTATTATTTCTTTTTGTTTCCGGCATGACCACGGAAGGTACGTGTAGGGGCGAACTCGCCTAACTTGTGACCTACCATGTTCTCTGTCACGTAAACAGGAATGAACTTGTTGCCATTGTGAACTGCAAAAGTATGCCCAACGAATTCTGGGGCGATCATGGAAGCACGGCTCCAAGTCTTAATAACCGACTTTTTGCCGCTTTCTTCCATCGCTGTCACTTTCTTTTCCAG
>SSTG01000326.1 GCA_004801635.1 Muribaculum caecicola
TCATATTCCGTCTGTGCAATATCTACGCCTAAACACAGGTCTATTACCATGCGCCCGAACGAATGCATGGATGGATTCCTTTCGATCCGTTCTCAACCGTTTCGACAAAACTGCTTCCAGTTGGAAAGGGTGGAATCTGTTGGCATTCCATGTGATATTTCTTAAACATATTAACAAATTCAAAAAGTCAAGATGACTTCTATATTGTATTCATACAAATATACAAAAAGTAAGATTATTTTTATGACAAATTTGTAAAAATATCGGAATACGACACTGAAGTCATCTTGACTTATTTTAAACATACAAAATACAATAAGGAGTGTTAAGTGTAATGAGAAAAAACACACCTAAACACTCCTTGAATTGATAGAACTCATAGATAAAGAAACCATTAGAATGGAAATCCTGCCGTATCTGACGACCGCTAAACGAGGCTATACATGCAAGGGAGATCTTTGTGAG
>SSTG01000327.1 GCA_004801635.1 Muribaculum caecicola
CGGCATCCAGGGAGTCAAACCGGACCTCGAACGAGAATGCACGGCGCCGGATATATTCCACCGAACGTTCCACCTTGCCTTTTTCCCAGCCCGAGCGAGGGTTGCAGAAATGGGGTGTGAAACAGTAGTGTACCTCCATGCGCAGCAGCGCATCTGTGTGCTCGCGGTCTCGCCCGAGGAACTTCTTTACGGCGGTACGCATGTTGTCATAGGCCATCACGCGCGGGGTGCCCCCCAACTCCCGGAAGCAGTTGCGGTGGGCTTCCATCAGAGCCAGGGTATCTTCGCGCGAAAACAGATATGCCTTGCGCATATTGCTGTGGTCAAGGGTGAATACCGCCATGTGAAGGCGCCTCCTGACCCCACCGATCCACAGGGTAAGCACACCCCAGTCGAACTCACAACGGAATCCAGGCTCATAGTCCTGACGGATATATGCCTTTGCCGGCTTCTCCT
>SSTG01000328.1 GCA_004801635.1 Muribaculum caecicola
CGCCGCAACGGCATGAGCCGCAAGACCGTGCGCAAGTATCTGCGCGAGTTCGAGAGAGAGGCCGGCCCGTCACCGACAGACCGGGAGGTAGACGATTATCTGCTGACCAAGCCAAAGTATGACAGCAGCGGCCGCGTAAGACGTGTGATTACCGATGAGGTACGCCGCCGCATCGACGGTTTTATCGCCCGCAACCGTGAGAACGTCGCTGCCGGGCTGCACAAGCAACAGATGCGCAAGCTCGATATGTGGAGACGTCTTCAGGACGAAGGTGCGCGTATCGCCTATTCCACAGTCTGCCAGTATGTCCGTGCGCTGGAGGCAGCGCCGAAGCCGCAGGAGAAGCCGGCAAAGGCATATATCCGTCAGGACTATGAGCCTGGATTCCGTTGTGAGTTCGACTGGGGTGTGCTTACCCTGTGGATCGGTGGGGTCAGGAGGCGCCTTC
>SSTG01000329.1 GCA_004801635.1 Muribaculum caecicola
GTTTTTCTTCAAATGTATGCTTCATAATAAAACTGCACTCCAAAAGTTTTGTGTTCAACTTTTGGGGTGCAGTTCAGACAGAACTAGCATAAGTATTTTCTACCAGGGTGATATTTGTGTTTGACAATGATTCGGTAAAAATTACAGAAGTAGTTGAAACTTAAGTTAATATAACGAATTATCAAATACAAATGAATCGCCAAAGCGTTCATTATAAAAAACTTAGCGTATGAACGTATTGGCGATTCTCAAAGACTTCACCTTTCGGTGTAAGTCGGTATTTGAAAATACTACAACCAAAATGAGCAAAAGGTTCCTCAACTGGCTGATTTTAACAATACGCACTGTAGCGTTGATTCCGGGCAAAGTCAATTTTACCCGGCTGTCGCGCTATGGCGGTCGTACTGCCAAGACCTTTGCCTCCA
>SSTG01000032.1 GCA_004801635.1 Muribaculum caecicola
TGGAGGCAAAGGTCTTGGCAGTACGACCGCCATAGCGCGACAGCCGGGTAAAATTGACTTTGCCCGGAATCAACGCTACAGTGCGTATTGTTAAAATCAGCCAGTTGAGGAACCTTTTGCTCATTTTGGTTGTAGTATTTTCAAATACCGACTTACACCGAAAGGTGAAGTCTTTGAGAATCGCCAATACGTTCATACGCTAAGTTTTTTATAATGAACGCTTTGGCGATTCATTTGTATTTGATAATTCGTTATATTAACTTAAGTTTCAACTACTTCTGTAATTTTTACCGAATCATTGTAAATATATTAGGCCTATTTTCTCGAGAATCTTGTTTGCATAGAATTCGGACTTCTTTTTCTGAAGTATTTTTAAAATCCTGACATGCATTTTTTATTTGTTTAGAAGTAAGTATGTAGGGATTTATGTCAAAGTCATGGTCGAAGATTTTGTTGTATTCAAATATTTTTTGCCAAGAGTAATCGTGAGCCATGATTATTTTATTAAAGTTATGAAATCTGTTAGATTGGATAGATTGTATATATTCGGGATATGGATAAAGGCTTCTTCCAATTTGTTTAAGGCGGATTTCCATCCTACACCGTCTGTTATCCAAACGAACTCAAATCCGGGTACAGCATTGATTTTGGGTGCAAGTTCGGAATATGCACGAGCGACTTCGTTAAGCTTTGAACCTCCGCTAGTATAGAAATTGGTCTCAATTAAATATATTTTTTCTTTGGCTCTTACAACAAAGTCAAAACGTTTATTGTCAACGCCAAGCGCTTCTACTATTTCGGGAAATATAGTGTAATAAACCTCTCGTTCAAACGAAATGCCGTGCTTTCTTAGAATTTTAGCAACTAGATTTTCCATTATATGCCCACCTCTGTTTTTCCTAGCATTGGAATCAAGGCCTACTTCTATTCCAAAGACATAATCTACAAGGTTTTTTATTTGTTTAGTTTGAAAAACTTTTGTCAATCCGGTTTGGTTAAGAAATTCTATAACTTGTTCGGGAGATTTAAAATAGTCGCTTAGTAGTATGCTATTTCCGTTTTCATCAATGGTTTTCTTTCTATCTTTTGTCCTGACAGCTATAAGTACATCAAGAATAGAAAATACTTTGGGATTCTCGTCCCAGAGTAGTTTTACCGCCGATTCCATATCTTCTTGTCCAATCAAATAGTTCAGTTGATTGAGCTTAATAGATATTGCGTCAACATTGGCGATAATTTTAGGAAAGTCAACATAGTCTTTTAAGGAAAAGTTTGTTTCCTTAAACTGTTCTGTAAATTCTTGAATGCGTTCTGCCATAATTGTAAAAGAAATGATAATGGTGTATTATTTGATGCCTTGGCATATTGTATAATTTCTGATTAGTAATTCCGTTATAGAACCACGCTTGATTGGATTAGCATTTATACTACGTTTGGCGTATATGCGTTCTATCTTGAAGTCTTTATAAAGTTCATCAAAAAATATATCTTCTTTATGGTAACCTTTGCCATCTGAGTTGCTAAGTATCTCATGACAACCTTTCTCTGATAGCGAAACATAGAAATTCCTTAATCGTATTTGTTCGCTGTCATCAAAAGCGGTCTTAACATAAGCGTTAAAATTCGATGTTGCATTCAAAGGTCTATATGGAGGATCTAAATATACGAATGTATAGCCATTTACATATGTTTCAGTTTTAGAGAAATCTCCATGTGTAATTTCTACTTTTTGGAGAAGTTCGCTATTTGCTAATATTAAAGATGGATCACATATAGTAGGGTTTGAGTATTTCCCAAATGGAACATTGAAGTTCCCTTTGGAATTTTCTCGATATAATCCGTTAAAACAGGTTCTGTTCATGAATATTAAATAAGAAGCAGTTTCTATGTCGGTTAATGCCAAAGTGTTGAAACGTGTGCGAATGTCAAGATAGAACGCTTTTTGATTTTCATAGCCATCTAGGGTTTGGTATTTTGATTGGATTTCTTGTAATGAGTCAATTAATATGTGAGGTTCGTCTCGAATAACTTTGTATGCTTTTACAAGGTGGGGATTTAAATCGTTTATAATGGCATGTTTGATATTTCTATATTTTTGTAACATAAAGAATAGCATAGCTCCACCGCCTACAAAAGGCTCGATATATGTAATGTTGTTCTCTTTTTGGAATGATTTAGGTAGAAATGAGTCAATAATTGGTAGCAATTGGGTTTTGCCACCTGCCCATTTCAGAAAAGGTTTAGCCTTGATTTTTATTGAAGGTTGTAATATCATAATTATTTACAATCTAAAGATATACAAGTAAACTATAATTGCCAGTTTGTTATATGCTTTGTGGAATCTAAAGCTTTAAAGTATATTATTAATTGTGTATGCCTGTTGCGAAGTTAGTCATAATTCTTGACAGTTGGTTGTGAAATGTCAGGAGATTTTGGTGCGAATATTGTTTGGCCGGGGTAAATTTAGGTATATTTATGATTGTGAGTGAAACATTTTGCTGTGATTGCAGTGTTATAAATGAAACAGGTTCCTGTAAATGACAAATACTTCAAGGTATCATGGAAAAATATATCCTCTCTCTTGACCAAGGCACGAGTTCGTCGCGTGCAATAGTGTTTGATGCGGCTGGAAAGGTATGCTCTGTAGCCCAGCACGAGTTTCCTCAGATATTTCCTCGTTCAGGATGGGTTGAGCACGACCCACACCATATATGGTCGTCGCAGGCTTCGGTTATAGCCGAGGCTATTTCGGAAATAAATATCAATGGTAAGAATATAGCGGCTATCGGCATAACAAACCAGCGCGAAACCACTATTGTGTGGGATGCTGAAACTGGTGAACCGGTGTATAATGCCATTGTGTGGCAGGACAGGCGCACTTCGGAGCTGTGCGACCGCCTTCGTGGCGACGGGCTTGAGGACTGGATAAGGCAGAAAACGGGCTTGATTGTAGACGCATATTTCAGCGCTACAAAGATAAAGTGGATTTTGGATAACGTTCAAGGTGCCAGGAAGAAGGCCGAGGATGGGAAATTGAGGTTCGGAACTGTTGATTCTTGGCTGGTGTGGAAGCTGACCCGTGGCGAGGTCCATGTTACGGATGTAACCAATGCTTCGCGAACAATGTTGTTTAACATCCACACAATGCAGTGGGATGAAGAACTGCTTGGGTTGTTCGGTATACCGGTGTCGATGATGCCTGAGGTGAAGTCGTCGAGCGAGATATACGGTTACACCACTACTACCATATTTGCACACCGTGTTCCGATAGCCGGAATTGCCGGCGACCAACAGGCCGCGCTTTTCGGGCAGATGTGTGTTGAGCCTGGAGCTGTGAAGAATACGTATGGAACCGGGTGTTTTTTGCTTATGAACACAGGCGATAGGCCTATATTTTCAAGTAACAGGCTTTTGACAACTGTGGCATGGCAACTTGACGGAAAGGTGTCGTATGCGTTGGAAGGCTCTATATTTGTAGCCGGATCGGTGGTGCAGTGGCTGCGCGATGGTTTGAAATGTATCAGTTCGTCGGCCGATGTAGAGGAGCTTGCCTCGTCTGTGCCGGATACTGGCGGAGTGTACTTTGTGCCGGCACTTACGGGTTTGGGCGCCCCTTATTGGAACCAGTATGCACGTGGTGTTATTTCGGGAATAAGTCGTGGCACTACTGCGGCACATATAGCCAGGGCGGCGCTTGAAGGGGTTGCCTTTCAGGTGTATGATATTGTTAAGGCTATGGAGCGTGACTCACAATTGCCTATTACGGAGTTGAAAGTTGACGGAGGTGCTTCGGCAAATAACTTGCTTATGCAGTTTCAGAGCGACATATTGCGGACAAAGGTTCTCAGGCCTTGCGTAACTGAGACTACGGCGCTGGGTGCGGCTTATCTTGCCGGTCTTGCCGTGGGTTTTTGGGAGAATGTGCCCCAGATACGGAGCCAGTGGGCTGTGGAACGGGAATTCTTGCCTGAATTATCAGGTGGTTATGTGCCTGGGCTTATCAGCGGCTGGCATGATGCCGTTGCGCGTGTGCTGCGTGAGTATGACGAAATTCCCTGATGTTCTGCATAGGTATATAATTGTTTATGGATAGTGTTGTTTAAAATGCTTTGTTATGCACAATATTTCATTGTTTACTCAATGTGTATTCGAGTTTTTGGGTACGTTCGTACTTATATTGCTGGGATGTGGTGTCGTGGCGTGTGTTAGTCTGAAAAAATCAAAGGGAGAGGGTGGTGGCTGGATTGTTGTTACTTTGGCATGGGGACTGGCTGTTTTCTGCGGAGTTCTGATTGCCGGTCCTTATTCGGGGGCGCACCTTAATCCGGCAGTGTCGCTGGGATTGGCTGTTGCCGGAAAATTTCCGTGGTACGCAGTGGGGCCGTTTGTTGTTGCACAGGTTCTGGGCGCTATGGCAGGCGCGTTTTCTGTGTGGGTATTTTATAAGGACCATTTCGACGCGACAGATATTCCTGAAGCGAATTTGGGCGTGTTTGCTACGACACCGGCAATTGAAAACCTGCGAAGGAACATGGTTAGCGAAATAATAGGAACTTTTGTGCTTGTAATTGTCGTGTTGTTTATTGGTGACGATGCAAATGCTTCGGAAGTGGGGCTTGGAAGTGTGGGTGCTCTGCCTGTGGCGCTGCTTGTTGTTGCAATAGGTATGAGCCTGGGTGGCACAACGGGATATGCAATTAACCCGGCGCGAGATCTGGGGCCGCGGATTGTGCATTCGCTTCTTCCTATGAAGGGCAAGGGCTCCAGCCGGTGGGACTACGGTTTTGTGCCGGTGCTGGGGCCGCTTGTTGGCGGCTTGTTGGCAGCTGTTGCCTACCTTGTGATACGTACGTTGGCAATATAGCCTTATGGTGCCGTAAAAATGCATTCCGCTTGCATAAAAATACATAAAAAATTATGCATATATAATAAATTGTTACTAATTTTGCAATCTCTCATACAATTAACCGGGTTAAATGTATGCGGAGCGTAATACTTGTTTAAAGGAGATTGGCCTCTTTTGTTTAGAATGAGGCTGTCTTTTTTTAATACTTTATTAGAACCAATATATTACATGAACAAGCGAAGAAAACGTTTGCAGGCCACCCTTGAAATTTTGACAAATAACTGTATAGGCAGTCAGGAAGAACTGGCACGCATGCTTGCTATAAGGGGGTATAACATAACCCAGGCAACTTTGTCGCGCGATTTGAAAACATTACGTGCAACGAAGGCCGCTACGGAAATGGGCGGATACAGATATATTGTAAACCAGTCGGGCGACACTCCTGTTGACGAGGTTTGGGAGGCTGTTCCTTCTACAGCGCAGATGGAGCGGCATCCTGCCGTTACAACAATAGCCCGTTCTGGAAATATATTGGTAATAAAGACCCGTACCGGTTATGCTGCCGGCCTAGCTTACGATATAGACCAACTTGAAACCCCGATGCTTCTCGGCACAATTTCGGGTGCGGATACGGTGATTGCCGTTCTGAACGACTCTTTCCCTCTTTCGGCTGTATTTGACTATTTTTCTGATTTTTTTCCTGAGGAAGTTCTTGATGCGGCCAGAGATCAGTTTGTTGATTGAAAATAACTATGACTTACTTAACCATATACAGGCAGTATAATGATTGATTCCGAAAAAATAGAGGTCAGTGTAGCCTCTGGCGACCATGTAAAGTATGTCGAAGAAATTCTTGACACCATTAACCGTGCTGCAAAAGTGCGTGGAACAGGCATAGCGAAGCGTTCGCCTGAATATGTTAAACAAAAAATGCTGGAGCGTAAGGCAGTTATAGCCACATATGAGGGCGAATTTGCCGGTTTCAGCTATATTGAATGCTGGAGCAACAAGGAGTTTGTTGCCAATTCGGGGCTTATTGTCGCCGACAAGTTTCGTGGGCTTGGCCTGGCCACGCGTATTAAACAACGGATATTCCGCCTGTCGCGTGAAATGTTCCCGAAAGCCAAAATATTCTCACTGACAACCGGGGCTGCCGTAATGAAGATGAATTTCGAACTTGGATACCGCCCTGTGACGTTTGACCAGCTTACTACCGATGCTGCCTTCTGGCGCGGTTGCGAAAGCTGTGTGAACTTTGACATACTTCAGCGCAACGGCGGACACAAGTGTCTTTGCACAGGTTTGCTTTATGACCCGGCTGAAACAAAATATCACCCTAACGACCCTATAGAAAACAAAGAATAATAAATTATTAAAACTAATATAATGTCAGAAAACAACAATAAAAAAGTAGTGCTGGCCTTCAGCGGAGGCCTGGACACTTCGTTTGCGGTAAAGTATCTTTCGGAAGATTGCGGATACGAGGTGTATACGGCAATAGCCAATACTGGCGGTTTCTCGGAAAGCGAACTGAAAGCTATTGAAGAACGGGCATTGGCACTTGGCGCAGTTGAGCATGCAACACTCGACATAACTCAGGAGTACTATCAGAAAAGCATAAAATATATGATTTTCGGAAACGTTCTCCGCAACGGCACATATCCTATTTCTGTAAGCTCCGAACGTATCTTCCAGGCGCTTGCCATTATTGACTATGCAAAGTCGGTTGGTGCCGACTGTGTGGCTCACGGCAGTACGTCGGCAGGAAACGACCAGGTGCGTTTCGACCTTACGTTCCAGATTCTTGCTCCGGAGATAGAAATAATAACCCCTACGCGCGATATGAACCTTACTCGCGAATATGAGATTGAGTATCTTAAAAAGCATGGATATGTTGCCGATTTCAAAAAACTTGAATACTCTATAAATAAAGGTTTGTGGGGTACGTCTGTTGGTGGAAAGGAAACGCTGCATTCAAACCAGACCCTTCCGGAAGAGGCTTATCCAACGCAGATGACGGCTACTGAGCCTTCGCGTCTTACTATTGATTTTAAGGATGGGGAGATTGAGGCTGTTAACGGCTGTGTTTTCGACGACAAGGTTGCCGCTATCCAGAAAATAGAAGAAATTGTGGCCCCTTATGCCTTGGGCCGCGACATGCACGTAGGCGACACTATTATAGGTATCAAAGGCCGCGTAGGTTTTGAGGCCGGTGCGCCCATGGTGATACTTGGTGCCCACAAAATGCTCGAAAAGCATACACTTACAAAATGGCAGCAGTATTGGAAAGAGCAATTGGGCAACTGGTATGGCATGTTCCTGCACGAAGCCCAGTATCTGGAGCCTGTTATGCGCGATATAGAAAGATTTTTGGAGTCCTCACAACGCAATGTCACTGGCCGCGTGCTTGTGGACCTTTATCCATATCGTTTTGTGCTTGTGGGTGTTGAAAGCGATTTCGACCTTATGAAAAGCGCGTTTGGCGAGTATGGCGAGGTGTCGAAGGGATGGACTGCCGACGATGTAAAGGGCTTTACGCGTATTCTTGGAAACCAGATGAAAATTTATCATGCTGTACAACAGCGTAACGACAAACCACGGGAGGCATGATAAAGGCAGGTATAATAGGTGGTGCCGGATATACGGCAGGCGAGCTTATAAGATTGTTGATTAACCATCCCGATGTTGAAATTGTGTGGGTGGCCAGTGAGTCGAATGCCGGAAACCTGGTGAGCGATGTCCATAAGGGGCTTGTCGGGGAAACCGGCCTGCGTTTCACTTCGGCAGGGTCGTTGGCCGACATCGACGTGCTGTTCTGCTGTACGCCGCACGGCGAATCGGCGAAATTCATGCAGTCGGCCGTTATCCCCGACGAGCTGCGTATAATAGACCTGTCGCAGGATTTTCGTATTGCTTCGGACAGCCATGACTTTGTTTACGGTTTGCCGGAACTTAACCGCAAGGCTATAGTTCGCGGTGCCCGTCATATTGCCAATCCGGGTTGTTTTGCAACTGCCATACAGTTGGCACTGCTGCCGTTAGCCAAAAACCTGTTGTTGAACTCCGCAGTGCATGTAACGGCTATAACCGGGTCTACAGGTGCAGGGGTGAAGCCGTCGGCAACAAGCCATTTTTCGTGGCGTAACGACAATGTGTCTATTTACAAGCCTTTCAAGCACCAGCATCTGGCCGAAATACGCCAGAGTTTGAAACAGCTCCAAAACAGTTTTAAGGCCGACATAGACTTTATTCCTGTTCGCGGCTGCTTTTCGCGCGGTATTATGGCTATAGCATATATGGACTGCCCTGTTGAGTTGGCTGAAATAGAAAAACTTTATCAGGAGTATTATTCCGATCATAATTTTACTTTTGTAACTTCGTTGCCTGTTGATTTGAAAGATGTTGTGAATACAAACAAATGCCTTATACATCTTGACAAGATTGACGGCAAATTGCTGATAACGTCAGTTGTGGACAACCTGCTTAAGGGTGCGTCGGGTCAGGCTGTACACAATATGAACCTTCTTTTCGGGCTGCATGAGCGCACAGGGCTTCAGTTAAAGCCTTCGGCGTTCTAACAGACAATAATTTTAATATTATATTATGCAATTATTTGACGTTTATCCGTTATACGATATTGCCATAACCCGTGGCAAGGGGTGTTATGTTTATGATGAAAATAATACCGAGTATCTTGACCTGTATGGGGGTCATGCCGTTGTAAGCGTGGGGCATTGTCACCCTAAAGTGGTTGATTCCATATGCACACAGGCTTCACGGCTTATGTTTTATTCGAATTCGGTTGTGAATCCGTTGCAACAGGCGCTTGCTGAAAAGCTAGGACGGGCCTGTGGCTATCCGGACTATCAGTTGTTTTTGATAAATTCAGGTGCCGAAGCCAACGAGAATGCCATAAAACTTGCATCGTTCCATACGGGACGCAGCCGTGTGCTGGCATTTGGAAAGGCTTTCCACGGCCGCACGTCTATGGCTGTAGAGGCTACAGACAATCCAAAAATAGTTGCACCGGTCAATGCAAACGGGCACGTTACATTCCTGCCATTGAACGACATCGACGCAGTGTGTAGCGAACTTGAAAAAGGCGATGTGGCGGCTGTTATTGTGGAAGGTGTTCAGGGCGTGGGTGGCATACACATACCGTCGTCCGGTTTTTTGCGCGCGGTACGTGAAAAGTGCGATTCTACGGGTACGGTGCTTATTCTCGACGAAATACAGTCGGGCTACGGCCGTACGGGCCGTTTTTTTGCACACCAGTATTCCGGTGTGCGCCCTGATATCATAACCGTGGCCAAAGGTATAGCGACGGGCTTCCCGATGGGGGCCGTGCTGATAAGCCCCAAGTTCAAACCTGTGTACGGGCAGCTGGGGACAACATTTGGCGGAAACCATCTGGCATGTGCGGCCGCATTGGCTGTACTTGACGTTATTGAAACGGAAAAGCTGGTTGACAACGCGGCAAAAGTAGGACAGCACCTGCTAGACGAACTGCGTAAATTGCCAGGAATAAAGGATGTGCGCGGTATCGGGCTTATGATAGGCATTGAAATGGATTATCCTGTAAAGGATTTGCGCTTGCGATTGATAAACGACAGGCATGTGTTTACCGGTGCGGCCGGAACAAATATAATACGGCTGTTGCCTCCGCTGACATTGACAATTGAACAGGCTGATGAATTTATGCACCGTTTCAAGGCGGAACTCAATATAAAATAATAAGCATACATGAAGATAACAGTTATTGGTGCCGGGAATATGGGCGGCGCAATAGTGCGCGGACTGGTTGCGCAAAATGCAGTTGCTGCAGAAAACATTACTGTGACTGCCGCGCACGCCTCCACGCTTGACAAGTTGAAAAAGGCTTGTGGCCAGGGGCTGAATACGACCACTGACAATGCCGAGGCTGTAGCCGGTGCTGATGTAATAATACTCGCCGTAAAACCGTGGCTTTTGCTCGGCGTTCTTGAGGAAATTGCTCCGCGTATAGCGTTTCGTGAGCAGGTTATTGTGTCTGTTGCGGCAGGGGTGTCGTTAAGCCAGATTGATTCAACATTGCAGCGTTACAGCTCCGACCGCGTTATATTCAGGGCTATCCCCAATACGGCTATATCTGTTGCTGCAAGTACAACTTTGTTGTGCCGCGGAGATAATGCGACAGATAAGGAGGTGGAGCTTGTTAATGCTGTTTTCGAGCCGCTGGGCACTGTTGTCGAGTTGCCGGAGTCACGGTTGAACGCCGCAATGGCCGTTACATCGTGCGGCATCGCATATGTGATGCGTTTTGTGAGGGCTACAGTGGAAGGTGCCGTGGAACTTGGGCTTTCTCCAGACCAGGCTTTGGGCCTGTGCATTGACACCCTGGCTGGAACTTCTGCGCTGTTGGGCAAAAACGGCTCGCATCCGGAGGCTGAAATTGACAAGGTTACAACTCCGGGCGGTTTAACTATCAGGGGACTTAACGCTATGGAGGAAGCCGGTTTCTCGCAGTCGGTAATAAAGGGCCTTAGGGCTTCTTTGCCATCGAAGGATTAATTTAACAATAGTAGCATTATGTCGGTAAACAAGGTGATATTGATAGGTAATGTGGGCGTGGATCCTGAAATACGCTACATAGATACACGTCCGCTTGCATCGTTTTCGCTGGCAACTACCGATGCCGCATATACAACGGCTTCCGGTGCCCAGATTCCTGAGCGTACTGAGTGGCACCGCATCGTGATGTGGGACAGGAATGCCGAAACTGCCGAAAAATTCATCCGTAAAGGTACTCGCCTGTACATAGAAGGCAAGCTCCGTACGCGTACGTGGGAAGACCGTGCGGCAATAAAACGCTCTGTTACGGAAATAATGGTTGAGCGTTTCGAAATATTGTCGCGGCAATAGTTTTTATGGCTATTCCGAACTTTATTATTTTTGTTGCAGCGGTTTTAATTGGAAAACGGCCATACATGTGTTTGTAGATAAGTGAAAATTCTGGCATTTGTTTGGGTTAAAGTTTGTTAAAACTTTTTAATTTAAATGACTCTTTAACCGTATATGCACTTGCCGCATTTGCAATTAGGACTAATAATGCGTATCTTTGCAGAGGAAACAGCATCGGAGGGGGCGAAAGTTCCCTCCGAGTTTGTATATGAAAGCTTTGAAAATGTTGTTGTTTCGCATGGCTTTCAGGCATCAAAAAGCACAGCAATGATAAACAAACAAGATTTAACTGCCTTTGTAGAGGAGTCTTTGCAGGATACTGGAAATTTTTTGGTTGATGTAAGGGTGACTCCTGATAATAACGTGACAGTGGAAATAGACAACCCGGAAGGTGTTGATATAGATACTTGTGCCTCGTTAACACGCAAAATAGAAGCACGCTTCAACCGAGATGAAGACGATTACGAACTTGAGGTAGGGTCGGCTGGACTTACCTCGCCTTTCAAAGTACGTGGGCAATATGTTAAAAATGTCGGGAATCCGGTAGAAGTTTTGACAAAAGACGGCAGAAAAATCCGTGGAGTATTGTCGCAGGTTGATGGCGATGCTGAAAATATAGAATTTACGCTTCTGGTGCCAAAAAAAATTAAGGAGCCAGGTAAAAAGAAGCCGGTAATGGTTGACGAGCCTGTGGCGCTGAAAGCGTCAGAATGCAAAAGCGTTAAATATTCATTTGATTTTAAATAACAAACAATATAACACTATTCCAACAAATGGCCAAGAAAGAGGAAACCACAAGCCTGGTGGAACAATTTGCCGATTTCCAACAATTTAAGCACATCGACAAAGCCACCATGATTTCCGTACTTGAGGAATCGTTCCGCAATGTGCTAGCTAAAATGTTCGGTACTGATGAAAACCTTGACGTGATTCTTAATCCAGACAAGGGCGATGTTCAGATTTTTCAAAATCTTGAAGTTGTGCCCGATGGCGAGGTTTCGAATCCTTATACGCAGATTTCCCTGTCGGATGCGCGTGCCGACCAGAACCCTGACGTTCAGGTTGGCGACGAGCATACGCGCGAGATAATATTTGCCGATTTTGGCCGCCGCGCAATACTTACGCTGCGCCAGACACTGCAGTCTAAAATTCTCGACCTTCAGAAAGAGGCAATATATGCCCAGTTCAAAGGACGTGAAGGAGAACTTGTTCTTGGCGAGGTTTATCAGACATGGAGCAAGGAAACACTTCTGCTCGATAGCGAGGACAACGAAATGATTCTTCCTAAAAGCGAGGCCATTCCAGGCGACTTTTTCCGCAAGGGCGAAAATATCCGTGCCGTTATACAGAAGGTTGAAAATAAAAACAACAACATACGTATCACGGTTTCCCGGACAAGCGAAGAATTCCTCCGCCGTCTGTTTGAGCTGGAGGTGCCTGAAATAAACGACGGACTTATCAATATACGCGCAGTGGCCCGTATTCCAGGCGAAAGGGCAAAGATTGCCGTAGAGAGCTATGACGACCATATCGACCCGGTAGGTGCGTGCGTGGGCGTGAAAGGTTCGCGTATTCATGGAATTGTAAGGGAGCTTCGTAATGAAAATATCGATGTTATAAATTATACAACCAATACGGAGTTGTTTATACAGCGAGCCCTAAGCCCGGCCAAGATAACCTCTATAAGGCTGAACGAAAACGATAAGAAGGCGGAAGTGTTCCTGCGCCCGGAAGAAGTGCCTTTGGCAATAGGCAAGGGAGCGCTCAACATAAAGCTTGCTTCAAAACTTACCGGTTACGTCATTGACGTATATCGCGATAACGGCGACGAATTCAATGATGACATATATCTGGACGAATTCAAGGACGAAATTGATCCGTGGGTTATTGAAACACTTAAAAATATCGGCTGCGTGACCGCCAAAAACGTACTTGCCATGTCGCGTGAGTTGATTATTGAAAAGGCAGACCTGGAAGAAAGCACCGTAGACAGTGTGCTGTCAATCCTTAAATCCGAATTTGAGGAATAGCCGTCTGCACGCGTCAGCCATCCAGATATACGCAGCATCTTAACAAATCACATTTTTCCCACCGCAAACCACAATATGGCGAATATAAAAATAAGTAAAGTAGCACGAGACCTCAATATCGGTCTGCCGACCGTAATAGAATTCCTTCAGTCAAAAGGTATATCTGTTAAGATGAATCCTAACAGCCAGATTGATGAAGCAGCACACAAAATGCTGCTCCAGGCATATGGTGCTGACAAGGATGTAAAAAAGGAATCTGAAAAGTTGTCGTCGGAGCGCCAGAAAGAAAAAACAAAGCCCGCGGCACCTGCGTCTGCGGAAAATGTGACACCCGTAACCACAGTACCACGTCATACAATTGTGGGCAAGATTGATCTTGATGCCCGTGGGAATGTGGTGCGTAAGCCCGTTGTTAAACAGGAGCCTGTTGCTGAACAAAAAACGGAAAAACCTGCCGAATTGGAAAAAGAAAAGGAGGCCAAAACTCAGAATAAAGCTGAGCAGGAAGTGAAAAAAGAAGTACCAGCTCCGAAAGTAGAAGAAAAAATTATGGCTGAAACCAAGCCTGAACCTGAATTAAAACCGGAAGTTAAAGCTCCGCAAAAACCTGTTATGGCCCAGAATCATGCTCCGGAAGCAAAACCTGTGGCTATCCCTGCCGCGCAGGCAAAAGAACAATCGAAACCTGTGGTAGAACCCCGGATTGAAAAAACGGAGCAAAAGCCCGAGGCTGAAAAAAAAGTCGCTCCGGTTTCCAAGGAGCCGGAAATATTTACTACCGGTCCGGTTACCGGTGGTCCGCAGTTGAATGTGATTGGCAAAATCGACCTTTCTGCAATAAATCAGCAAACGCGTCCCAAGAAAAAAACAAAAGAGGAGCGCCGTAACGAGCGTATAGCAAAGGACCGTGCTCAAAATGGTGCGGCCGCACAGGGTGCCGACCGCAAAAAACGCCGCCGCATCGGTAAGGAGAAAGTCGACATTGAAAAGACCTCCAACCAGCAACCTGTGGCAGGTGGCGCTGGCAACCGTCAGAATGCAAATCCTTCGGAACGCCCGTCGCAGCCGTCGCGCCGCGACCGTAAAAAAGACAAACCTTCGAAACATGCGCCTGTAGCACCACAGGCATCGGAGGAAGATGTTCAGCGTCAGGTAAAAGAAACCCTGGCTCGTCTGATAAACAAGGACAAGGGTCAGAAGAAAGGTGCAAAGTGGCGTAAGGAAAAGCGTGAAGCCTTCCATTCGCGCGAACGTGAGGCTGCAGAAGCCGAACAGGCAGAAAGCCAGATACTTAAGCTGACAGAGTTCGTTACGGCAAATGACCTTGCCATGATGATGGATGTTCCTATAAACCAGGTTATTGCAACTTGTATGAACTTGGGCGTCATGGTGTCAATAAACCAGCGTCTCGATGCCGAAACAATAAATATTGTTGCTGAAGAATTCGGGTTTAAGACAGAATACGTGTCGGCTGAAGTTGTCGAGGCAATTCATCAGGAGGAAGATTCGGAAGAAGATCTTGAAAACCGTCCGCCGATTGTAACGGTGATGGGACACGTTGACCATGGTAAGACATCGTTGCTCGATTATATCCGTAATGCAAACGTTATAGCCGGCGAGGCTGGAGGCATTACCCAGCATATAGGGGCATATAATGTGAAACTTTCCGACGGACGACGCATCACCTTCCTGGACACTCCGGGTCATGAGGCATTTACCGCCATGCGTGCCCGTGGTGCTAAAGTAACCGACCTTTGTATAATTATAGTTGCCGCCGACGACAATGTTATGCCCCAGACTGTGGAGGCCATCAACCATGCTTCGGCAGCAGGTGTTCCAATGGTGTTTGCCATTAACAAAATAGACAAGCCTACTGCTAACCCCGACAAAATCAAGGAAGAACTGGCTGCCATGAACTACCTTGTCGAGGACTGGGGTGGCAAATACCAGAGTCAGGACATTTCTGCCAAGAAAGGCCTTGGTGTTGACGATTTGATGGAAAAGGTTCTTCTTGAAGCAGAGATGCTTGATTTGAAGGCTAATCCGAACCGTCCGGCAACAGGTTCAATAATAGAGTCCTCGTTGGACAAGGGCCGTGGCTATGTTGCCACCGTGCTTGTGCAAAACGGAACGCTCCGTGTGGGCGATGTATTGCTTGCCGGAACGCATCACGGGCGCATAAAGGCAATGTTCAATGAACGTAACCAGCGCATAAAGGAGGCAGGCCCGTCTACACCGGTTCTGGTGCTTGGACTTGACGGCGCTCCTACAGCCGGCGACATATTCAATGTTATGGAAACCGAGCAGGAAGCACGTGAAATTGCATCGAAGCGCGAACAACTGCAGCGTGAACTAGGCTTGCGTACAAACAAGCGTACCACGCTTGAAGAAATAGGACGCCGCAGGGCTATAGGCAACTTCCACGAATTGAACATAATAGTTAAGGGCGACGTTGACGGTTCCATCGAGGCTCTTTCCGACTCGCTTATAAAGTTGTCTACCGATGAAATCAAAATCAACGTGCTGCACAAGGCTGTCGGTGCTATTTCAGAAAGCGATGTAACACTGGCTGCCGCATCCGATGCCATTATAATCGGGTTCCAGGTGCGTCCGTCGCAGGCGGCACGTCGTGCGGCCGAACACGAGGGTGTGGAAATCCGACTGTATTCCGTAATCTACCAGGCAATAGAGGAGGTTAAGGATGCTATGGAAGGCATGCTTGAACCGGAACTGAAAGAGGAAGTGACAGGTACCGCCGAAGTGCTTCAGACATACAAGATTTCGAAAATCGGAACCATTGCCGGAGCCATTGTGCGCGAGGGCAAAATCAAGCGCGCTTGCAAAGTACGACTTATACGCGACGGAATTGTGCGCTATACCGGCGAACTTGGTTCGCTGAAAAGGTTCAAAGACGATGTCAAGGAAGTGCTCAACGGCTATGACTGCGGTATTTCTATAGCCGGATATAACGACCTGCAGGAAGGTGACTATATCGAGGCTTTCGAAGAAGTAGAAGTAAAGAAAACATTGTAGAAAACTATATCTTATGTTCAAGGTGCATCTGAACATAGGGTCCAACCAGGGCTGCCGGAGCGACAATATTGGGCGTGCGGCAGCCCTGGTTGAGCATTCAGGCTGCGTGGTAAGCGCCTGCCGTTCCGCTATTGTCGAAACTGAGCCGTGGGGATATATATCGCCAAATGCATACATGAATATGGGTATGCTGTTACACACTGCCATGTCGCCTCATGAGCTGGTGCGCGTGTTGCAGGCTATAGAATCAGGTATGGGCGGCGGTTCTCATCGAAATAAAGACGGCACATATGCCGACCGCCTTATTGACATTGATATCGTTGCGGTTAACGATGCTTCTACAGGAACTTCGTTTGTATGCAATGACAACCTGCTCACGTTACCGCATCCGCGTATGCATATGCGTGAATTCGTATTGATTCCCATGCAGGAACTGGACCCCGGCTGGATGCATCCGGAAACCGGGCTTACCCCTGCACAGATGTTAAAAGTATTAGAAAATAAAGACAGCATATGAAAACAGGCAATATTCTGCGACCGGTTTTTAAGTACGGCCTTCCACTGGCGTTAAGCGTAGGGTTGTGCTATTATCTTTATACGAAAATAGATATAGAAGTAATCCGTACGGAATTGCATAATTGTAACTATGTCTGGATAGGATTGGCCTTGGTTGTGGCTGTATTCTCGCACATATTCAGGGCAATGCGCTGGCGCATACAGCTTGACGCTCTTTCCATACATGCGCCTTTGAAACCGCTTGTGTGGAGTATATTCGGCACGTACGCCGTGAACCTGCTGCTGCCAAGGCTTGGCGAGCTTTGGCGTACAGGCTACATTGCCCGTCGCCAGAAAGCGCCGTTTACCACCGTGTTCGGCTCGATGGTGGCCGACCGGCTTGCCGATACGCTTACTGTGCTGGTTTTGCTGCTGTTTACATTTTTTGTGGCTCGCGGCGCATTTATTGATTTTGCCAGGCAGTATCCGCAGGTTTATCAGGGAATAACCTCCACGTTGAATTCGCCGCTTGTCTGGGCTTGCGCTGTTGTGGGTCTGGCGGCTATTGTAGCTTTGTTCGTGGTCAGCACGTCAAACCGTTTTGTACTCAAGGTGCGCACGTGGGTTAAAGACCTTTGGCATGGATTTGCCGTGGTGGCCACTATGCCCGGAAAAGGACGGTGGCTTTTGCTTACAGTGGCTGTTTGGGGGTGTTACTTCCTGCAGCTTTATATGGCGTTTTATTCTTTCTCATTTACAGAAAACCTTGGGCTTACAGCCGCATTGGTGGCGTTTGTTTTATCAAGCATATCAATGGGCATACCGTCGAACGGAGGTCTGGGCCCGTGGCATCTGGCTATAATTTTTGCACTTGGCCTGTATGGTGTTGGCATGAACCAGGCCGCGGCATTTTCAATGATAGTATGGGGCTCGCAAAACCTTATGATAGTTTTGCTTGGACTTTACTCGTTCCTTTCAATTGCTTTAGAAAACCGTAAACAACAAAACTCATAACATATGAATTTCGACGAACAACCCGACCATTACACCATACCTGAGGATTACCGCGAAAGCGAGAAGGAAACCATCAAGTGGGAAAAACAGCACGATCCTGGTTGCCAGCCCGGCCCGGATGGAGAGAAACCCAAAAAATGTAACCGTCGCCGACGCATATTTACAGGTACGGTGATTATATTTGCACTGGTTCTTGGCACGGCATTCTGGCTCAGGTATATGAACCCGTATGTTACCGATGCAAGGGAGCGCGGCTATGTGGTGAAGGTTGAAAAGCGCGGGCACCTGTTTAAAACATGGGAAGGCGATATGATTCTACAAAGCTCCTTCACCGACAGTACAAATGTTTATTCACGCGACTTCAGCTTCTCTGTCGAAAATCCGGAACTCGCACTCCGTTTACAGGAATATCAGGGTACGGGCCGTCAGGTTGTGGTATCGTATAAGCGCTATTCGGGCACACTTCCGTGGCGTGGTTCGTCGGCAAACGTAATCACTTCGGTTGAGCCGGTAGTACATGACGCTGGTCCTGTCTGTGAATCAACTGAAACATCCAACAGTATGACAGAAACAACTGAGCCTGTCGACTCTGTTGTTTCCGGACAAATCTGATGATGCCACTCGCTTTAAAACTAGTCTGATATGAACCGATTGCACACACTCATTTTATTGCTGGTGCTTATATGGCCGTTCAACAGTCGGTCGCAGGACCTTGTTGTTCTGGATTGCCGGCCCACAGCCGACCCTATGCTGGTGTCGATGCAGCGCACCGATGCCAACAACGATATATGTGCCCTGGTAAGGGTGCTGCTGCCTGTAGGAGGCGTGAAATTTTCGGGGAATACGGTTGGTGATGTGTCGTTCGACGGTAGCGAGTACCGTGTTTACCTGACATCAGGCACTAAGTTTCTACAGATAAGCTGTCCGGGACACTACCCGTTGCGTATCGACTTTCGCGATTACGGCATTAACGCACTGGAGGGCAAGCGCATCTACGAGCTCAAACTTAAGGCGCAGTCATTCGTCCAGCCGCAAGCGGCCGATCCAGGTGCAAACTATCTGATACTTAACGTTAAACCGGAGCAAGGTGTAACTATAAAGGTTGACGGTACTGATCAGGTTGTGGAGGGAGGTACTACAAGCGTGTATCTTAAATATGGCCGCCACAGCTACCGGGTGGAGTCCAATGGTTATTCCTCCGAGGAGGGCACGGTAGAGATAGGCCCGACGGGCAAGACGGTGAAAGAAGTGCGCTTGCAGTCTGTAATGGCCACGCTGACTGTCAGCCCCGAAACACCCGGGTGCGCCGTCTACGTCAACGACAGGTTCAAGGGCACGGGCACGTGGGGCGGCCAGCTTCCTGCCGGGCTTTACCGCGTAGAGGCGCGCAAGGACGGGCACCGTCCGCAGACAGTCA
>SSTG01000330.1 GCA_004801635.1 Muribaculum caecicola
TGCCGCCCGGGCCAACTGGGGTGGCACATGGCGCCTGCCTACAAAGGCAGAGTTCGACGAATTGGTCAACAAATGCAAGTGGGAGTGGACAACGCAGGGGGGCAAGAAAGGCTACCGCGTAATTGGCCCTAGTGGCAACAGTATCTTTCTTCCGGCCGCCGGCTGGCGGTCTGCTTCGTTGCTCGACTACACTGATACTTACGGTAGCTATTGGAGTTCTACGCCTGACAGCAGTACAAGCTACGCGTGCTACCTCGACTTCGGCAGTGGTCTCTGGTATCCGGGCTGGGGCATCCGCAACAGCGGGTTTCCGGTGCGCCCGGTTTCAGAATAAAGCGCAGCGTGTCTGGTTTATTGTCAATTTTAATCTTCATAAGTAACGTGAGTTCGATATAAGAATTCAGTTATTCAATAATAAAACAAT
>SSTG01000331.1 GCA_004801635.1 Muribaculum caecicola
GAGCGGTTAAAAGAAGTAAAAGATTCCGAAGGCGGCAACATGTTCACTATAGGCATGCGCGGCATTCACGACGGCTCAATGGAAGGCGTACGCACCATGGACGAAAAACACAACGCCCTGCAACAGGTAATCAACGACCAACAGGCCCTGATTGGCAAATACATAGGCAAGCCCGAACAGCAAATGCAGGTGTTTGTCCCCTATAAGGAAGTACTTGAGATATACGAGCGCGGACTAAAAGTTCCGGAATACGCAACACTTATGTGGTGCGACGACAACTACGGCTACATAACACGCCTGAGCAATGCCGACGAACAAAAACGCAAAGGAGGCGGAGGCGTTTACTACCACCTCAGCTACTGGGGCCGGCCCCACGACTATCTATGGCTCACAACCACCCAACCCGGACTAATTTA
>SSTG01000332.1 GCA_004801635.1 Muribaculum caecicola
TCTGCGCTAGTTCGAGAGAGAGGCCGGCCCGTCACCGACAGACCGGGAGGTAGACGATTATCTGCTGACCAAGCCAAAGTATGACAGCAGCGGCCGCGTAAGACGTGTGATGACCGATGAGGTACGCCGCCGCATCGACGGTTTTATCGCCCGCAACCGTGAGAACGTCGCTGCCGGGCTGCACAAGCAACAGATGCGCAAGCTCGATATGTGGAGACGTCTTCAGGACGAAGGTGCGCGTATCGCCTATTCCACAGTCTGCCAGTATGTCCGTGCGCTGGAGGCAGCGCCGAAGCCGCAGGAGAAGCCGGCAAAGGCATATATCCGTCAGGACTATGAGCCTGGATTCCGTTGTGAGTTCGACTGGGGTGTGCTTACCCTGTGGATCGGTGGGGTCAGGAGGCGCCTTC
>SSTG01000333.1 GCA_004801635.1 Muribaculum caecicola
TCCACCGAACGTTCCACCTTGCCTTTTTCCCAGCCCTAGCGAGGGTTGCAGAAATGGGGTGTGAAACAGTAGTGTACCTCCATGCGCAGCAGCGCATCTGTGTGCTCGCGGTCTCGCCCGAGGAACTTCTTTACGGCGGTACGCATGTTGTCATAGGCCATCACGCGCGGGGTGCCCCCCAACTCCCGGAAGCAGTTGCGGTGGGCTTCCATCAGAGCCAGGGTATCTTCGCGCGAAAACAGATATGCCTTGCGCATATTGCTGTGGTCAAGGGTGAATACCGCCATGTGAAGGCGCCTCCTGACCCCACCGATCCACAGGGTAAGCACACCCCAGTCGAACTCGCAACGGAATCCAGGCTCATAGTCCTGACGGATATATGCCTTTGCCGGCTTCTCCT
>SSTG01000334.1 GCA_004801635.1 Muribaculum caecicola
AGGAGAAGCCGGCAAAGGCATATATCCGTCAGGACTATGAGCCTGGATTCCGTTGCGAGTTCGACTGGGGTGTGCTTACCCTGTGGATCGGTGGTGTCAGGAGGCGCCTTCACATGGCGGTATTCACCCTTGACCACAGCAATATGCGCAAGGCATATCTGTTTTCGCGCGAAGATACCCTGGCTCTGATGGAAGCCCACCGCAACTGCTTCCGGGAGTTGGGGGGCACCCCGCGCGTGATGGCCTATGACAACATGCGTACCGCCGTAAAGAAGTTCCTCGGGCGAGACCGCGAGCACACAGATGCGCTGCTGCGCATGGAGGTACACTACTGTTTCACACCCCATTTCTGCAACCCTCGCTCGGGCTGGGAAAAAGGCAAGGTGGAACGTTCGGTGGA
>SSTG01000335.1 GCA_004801635.1 Muribaculum caecicola
AGGAGAAGCCGGCAAAGGCATATATCCGTCAGGACTATGAGCCTGGATTCCGTTGTGAGTTCGACTGGGGTGTGCTTACCCTGTGGATCGGTGGGGTCAGGAGGCGCATTCACATGGCGGTATTCACCCTTGACCACAGCAATATGCGCAAGGCATATCTGTTTTCGCGCGAAGATACCCTGGCTCTGATGGAAGCCCACCGCAACTGCTTCCGGGAGTTGGGGGGCACCCCGCGCGTGATGGCCTATGACAACATGCGTACCGCCGTAAAGAAGTTCCTCGGGCGAGACCGCGAGCACACAGATGCGCTGCTGCGCATGGAGGTACACTACTGTTTCACACCCCATTTCTGCAACCCTCGCTCGGGCTGGGAAAAAGGCAAGGTGGAACGTTCGGTGGA
>SSTG01000336.1 GCA_004801635.1 Muribaculum caecicola
ACTTGTTTTCCAGCGACCGCAGTGTCAAGGCATTACGGCACTCGCGTATCTGCGTGAGCAGTCTTGGCACGGATGTGAACAGCACCGAGTGTCCGGCATTACATGCGGCGATACCGAGAGCTGTCGCCAGATGAGTCTTGCCTGTTCCTGGATTGCCGTATAGAATGAGGTTGCGTCCGTTTTTGATGAAGTCGAGTGTCTCGAGTGTCGGGAGCGCTTTCCGGGCATCGGCGGGCAGAGCGTCGGTGTCGATTTCGTTAAGATAGCGAAGTTGCGGGAACCCTGCGTTTTTGATGCGGTGACGGCGCTGGTTTTCAGAGCGGTTCTCTTTTTCGCGCCGGAGCAGTTCGGCTGTAAACCGCCATAGGTTCCATTGTTCGTCGGCGCTCTGTT
>SSTG01000337.1 GCA_004801635.1 Muribaculum caecicola
TCAATTACAACATTTACAGGTATTTACCGCTATGATTACCGAGGACAAAATTACTGAAATTTTCTGTCTTGCCGATGATTTCTGCAAGTATTTTTCATCTGAACTCAAAAAGCATCAGCTCTGTGATGGCAAGAAGCATCGCAATAAGCCGGGACGGCTTTCCTATGCCGAGGTCATCACCATCCTGATTCTCTTTCACAGCAAGGGATTCAGATGCCTCAAACACTTTTACACGCAGTGTGTCTGCAAGCACCTTCTCCACCTGTTCCCTAAGACAGTGTCATACAACAGATTTGTCGAATTGCAAAAGTCCGTGCTGTTGTCACTCACGGTATTCATAAAGGAAGTGTTGCTTGGGGCTTGTACCGGCATTGCATATGTTGATTCGACT
>SSTG01000338.1 GCA_004801635.1 Muribaculum caecicola
TATAGGCCAGGCTGTTGTCTCGGGTGAACACCAGCAGTTCCATGAAGCTTCGCGGAGACTCGCGGAAGTGGTCGCGGTAAAGCGCCGCCACCGACGGATGTACCTGCTGCATAGCCACAGACCTCCCCAGGGCGGCCGGTTTGCGCAGGAATGTCCCCAGATAATGCATCAGGTCGATGACCCAGTCGCCGGAGCGACGGCTCCGGGCATGTGCGGCCACCTTGTCGCGACCGTAAAGCACCACGATGCGCTCGGAATACAGCTTTACCGCCACCTGAGAGCCCACCAGACGGTCAGGCACAGAGTAATGCACGCCGTCAACGGTTATCGTTGAATACTTTCCGACGCGGTACAGCCGCTGCTCGAAGCAGCCGATGTCACCGTGGTCCA
>SSTG01000339.1 GCA_004801635.1 Muribaculum caecicola
AAAAAAACAACCAATACACTGAATGACAATGACAGACATACATGAAACAGACCGTGACGGACTTCGGGAGCTCATTCGCTCATGCGCTTTCGACCTTAAACTCCCGCTTGTGCGGCGCGACATCGACCTGCTTATACAACAGAGCGCCGACGAACAATGGAACCTATGGCGGTTTACAGCCGAACTGCTCCGGCGCGAAAAAGAGAACCGCTCTGAAAACCAGCGCCGTCACCGCATCAAAAACGCAGGGTTCCCGCAACTTCGCTATCTTAACTAAATCGACACCGACGCTCTGCCCGCCGATGCCCGGAAAGCGCTCCCGACACTCGAGACACTCGACTTCATCAAAAACGGACGCAACCTCATTCTATACGGCAATCC
>SSTG01000033.1 GCA_004801635.1 Muribaculum caecicola
TTACCGAAACGCTGCCTTGTATAGCGGCGGCTCAACAAAGCCATCTGTTCCAGATAAGGCGAGGCGGCAGGCGACACAAGGGCCATAAAATCGTCAATATCCAGACTTTCTTTGCCTAATGCAGCCTCAACATCGGCAGTACGTTTCGACATTATACGCCGGGTAGTATCCTCCCATCCGTAATTCAGCAATTCGTCAGAAAACACTTTTCAAAATTTTTATCAGTTAGTCAAGAAACGATGTCAACGGGCTGCTTGCCTCGGCACAACGCGACTGCACACCCAAACCTGCCTCAAATGCCTCGCGACCCGCAACCACGGCCTTGGCAAAAGCAGCCGCCATTGCTACCGGATTTCGGGCAACAGCTATGGCGGTATTCACCAGTACGGCATCAGCACCCATTTCCATTGCCTCTGCCGCATGCGACGGAGCTCCCAGACCGGCATCAACCACTACGGGCACGGTGCTTTGCTCGATAATTATAGACAGCAGTTCGCGCGTTACAAGCCCTTTGTTTGTTCCAATTGGCGCCGCTAGCGGCATAACGGTAGCGGCACCGGCTTCCTCAAGGCGTTTGCACAGAACCGGGTCAGCCTGGATATACGGAAGCACCGCAAAACCCATTTTTGCCAGTTCGGCGGTAGCCTTAAGTGTCTCAACAGGGTCGGGAAGCAGGTATCTGGGGTCGGGATGTATTTCAAGTTTTATAAAATTTGTGCCGAATGCCTCACGAGCCAGTTGTGCCGCCAGAACGGCTTCTTCCGCATTACGTACGCCCGACGTATTGGGCAACAACTGTATGCCGGGTAATTTGACATGTACAAGCATGTCGTCGTCGGGATTAGACATGTCAATACGCTTCATGGCCACTGTAACCATTTCTGTTTCCGATGCCTTAATAGCCTCCGACATTATACGGTTTGACTGGAATTTACCGGTGCCTACAAACAGGCGCGACTTAAACGTACGGCCTCCAATAACAAGTTTGTTCATATTAGCTGTTTCCTTTCTATTAATTGTAAGATTCTTTTAGTTTCCCCTGCCGGGCTTGGGGCATTCAACAACGCTCCTGACATAGCTATACCGGCAACTCCGGCAGCAAGAATTTCAGGCACATCGTCAGCAAGTATACCACCAATGGCAACCACCGGAACAGTGATTCCCTCGTTGCGACAACGCTCCATTATTTTTACATAACCGTCTTTACCAAGCACCGGGCTTAGCCTCTCCTTTGTTGTAGTAAACCTGAAAGGCCCAAGGCCTATATAGTCGGCACCGTCCTCTACGGCACTGCATATGTCGGCAAACGTGTTGGCTGTAGCACCTATTATTCTATCTGGGCCAAGAATACGGCGAGCCTCGGCCACAGGCATGTCGCCCTTTCCCAGATGCACACCGTCGGCACCCAGCTGTTCAACCAAATGCACACGGTCGTCAACAATAAAGACGGCTCCGTGCCTGCGGCACATGTCGCCGGCAGCCAATCCGGCGGCAACAACCTCACTGTCAGATGCCGATTTCATTCTCAGCTGAACCCAACGGCAGCCCCCGTTCAGAACCGCCCCGATTCCCGACACATAACCGTACCGGCTATTATAATGTGATATAAACTGCAACATCGCTATATGTTTAATTGTCTGCGTATGCAAATCAAATTACTAATAAAACTATTTATATGTCCCGAAAGAAATGCACTCCACACACAGCCAAGCATAGCGGCTCCTGCAAAACCAATATCTTGTAATGGCAATAATTTTTCAGGTGTTATTCCCCCTAACGCCATTATCTTTCCACAATAAAACCGATTGGCAATATAAAGACTCATATTACTGAACTTAGACTCATACCCGGGCTTCGAAATACTGTCGAACACGGGGCTAAGAAATACATAGTCCTCCTGCATTGCATTTTCTATATCGGCCAGGCTATGACACGAGCGGCTTATCAAACCGGAAAACCCGGCAGGAATTTCAGAATAATGAGAGTTAAGGTGAATTCCACCGAGGCCGTAGCGTATGGCTAGGTCGAAATGGCTGTGAACAGACAGCTTGCCATAAAGCCTCTGAGGAACCGCCTCTATAAGCTTACCCATTTCTTGAGCCGAAGCATAAGGACGGCGCAGATGCACACGGTTGGCCGCACCTGAATCAAGCAGTTCGGAAATGACCACGGCCTCGCCCGGAACAGCGTCTGGCGATGTTATAACAATTATTTCCATCAGCCTCCGCAAACAGCACGTATAACTGTAAGACGGGCACCTTCAAACAGATAGGTAGTATTCCATTTGCCTCGCGGCACTACCTTGTTGTTGACAGCAACGGCAATTCCGTCGCCCGACATACCTTGATACAAAAGCACATCGGCCACCGATGTCCCGGGGGCTACCTCTAAAGGAGAATGATTAATAAGGATTTTCATGATTTTGTCCTTGAAACATTAATACCCGGCCAATAAATGCAAGTAGGGGTGTCAAGGCAAAATTCATGTAAAATGAACAAGTCCTTTCGACGGTATTAACCGCATCAAGTTCACAGGGTGTAATCTCAGCCGGCAGTCATAACGACTCACGGCACCCCTCTTGTTATCAGCTACGCAAATTTATATAAATATACTGTATAAACAAACAAATATCGCAAAATTCAAAAATGCCCGAAATCCAAATGTGTGGTACAAGGCCCCACTTCCAGCCTGGCCGGCATGCCGCTTATCATTGGCAGGTTGTTTTCAACATGCCCGACAGGAAAGTCAAAGACAACAGGAATGCCCAAATCGCTTACAAACGGCTGCAGCATGCCGTACATATCGGAATGCGACTCGCTTGGACGATATTCGGTGAACTGGCCTATGATAAGTCCGGATATACGATGTAGTGCCCCGGAGAGCCTCAGCTGGTAAAAAATACGTTCAACTTTATATATCGGCTCGGCAATATCTTCAATAAAGAGTATCGTATCTGGAATTCCAAGCACATTGTAAGGCGTGTCAACCAATGCCTGTAAAACAGCCAGATTGCCGCCAACAACCACTCCTTGGGCATTACCGCCGACCGACAAAGGCGATGTAGGCAATAAATAGTCAGGCAGTTCTCCTTTCAATATTGAAAAAAGAGCCTTCGTTGCCGGATGTTCGGCATCGGTAGCGCCTACATGACGGCACATAGGTGCATGCAGGCTGGCTATGCCTGCATTGAACAGCATTGCATGCAATGCCGACACATCGGAAAAACCTATTAGCCAGCGTGGATTCGACCGCATCTTATCGATTGGGAAACGGTCAAGCAGGTGCACCGCCCCGTATCCGCCACGCGTACACAACAAGGCCCCAACACCCGTATCGGAAAGAGCTGCGGCAATGTCTTCGATGCGTTCGTCAGCAGTGCCGCTATACGTACCGTAGCGGCCTAACGCATGGGTTGACAAATACGGCTGCCATCCCTGCTCCCTGAGCGGCCCAAGCGCAGACCGGGCCACTTGTGGGTCTATTACCGAAGCTGGCGAGACAAGGGCAATCTTGCTGCCCGTTGACAATGCCTGAGGCAATATGCACTGTTTGTCCATATCAACTAACGGTTACATTTATACCGTTTTCACGCATCTTTGCCGCAATTGTTTCAAGTTCCTCTTTTTCCACTTTCTGCAAATCGGCTTCAGGAGTGGCACGGTCAATTGAATATAGCATAACTTGTCTTGGGCCTATGCGGCGGTAGGCCTGTATCAGTGCGTCAACCTCTTCCGCTGTAGTGTTATCAATATGCTTCCCGGCATGGTTTCCTCGCAGCATCATGGTTTGTATTATGCATTTATTGCCAAATGCCTCCAACTGAGGAATAAGGTATTCGCATGTAAACGAAGGTGAATTCGGCTGGTCAATCAAACGCATTGTAGCTGTAACGGCCGAATCCAGTTTCAATATACAGTTGTCAACACTTTCCAACGCCCTTACTACCTGAGGCATGTGTAAACGTGTGGAATTACAAAGCACACTCACTTTTGCCTGTGGGAAATAATGGTCGCGGACAGCTATCGTATCGGCAATAATATATTCAAATTCAGGATGAAGCGTAGGTTCGCCGTTACCTGAAAACGTTATAACGTCAAGAGGCATGCCGTCGGCTTTCATCTGCGCCAGCTTGTTTTCAAGCTGTTCCCTCACATGGTTCCGCCCAGGGAAGCCCGTAGTCCCTACCCCCTGCGAATTGAAGCCGGCCTCGCAGTAAACGCAGTCGAACGAACAAATTTTTCCGTCGTTAGGCGAAAGGTTTACACCAAGCGACGTGCCAAGCCTGCGGCTGTGTATCGGACCGAATATTGTGCTATGAAAAAGAATTGTTACCATTTAACAGCATATTATATAATTCAATATATTTACCGGCAACCACATTTTCAGAATAGCATTCAATGACTTTCTGACGCGCATTTGCCGACATACGTATATTCTCATTCCGGTTAAGGACATGTTCAATAGCTTCGGCAAAGTTTGCAGGAGCATTTTGTCCGGGTTCTACGGTTATTCCGTTTTCGCCATTATCAATCATTTCCGGAATTCCCCCTATACTGCAACCTATACACGGAACACCGCAAGCCATGGCCTCCATTATGGTATTAGGCAGATTGTCCTGTAACGACGGTGTCACGTAAACCGATGCCGCGTTATACATATTCACCATTGTCCGCGTGTCGGATATATAATCGAAAGCCCTTACCGGCATACCTAAGCCAGAATACAGTGTTCCGGCATTACGCCCTACCACCAGTAATTCTGTTTTAGCCGCCGTAGACGGATATTTCAATCCCCATAATTTTAAACTGTTGCACAACAGCGAAAAGCCCTTGCGTGGGTCGGTAACCTTCATGGCCATGAACAAGATATAGTTCTTATCCGGGTCAAGACCAAGCGCACTCCGGCTTTTAACCTTGTCGTCTGGGGCAAACACACCCGTATCTATCGGATTGGGGATATTTGTCACCTTATGCCCTGTAAGCAGCGCGCTTTTACGTGACTGCGATGCAATCCAGCCGCTACAGCCCACAAATACTATCGGAGCCTGTGAGTACACCTGTTTCTTTTTGCAAAACGTGCGCCACGACAAATCGGCACGCCTACCGTATCCGTTCAACTGAGGACAATGGCAGCACTGCGACATGTAACGCTTACATTCCTCCGCATAATGGCATATTCCGGTAAAAGGCCACATGTCGTGCATGGTCCACACCACGGGCTTGCCCGATTTAAGTATTTTCGCAATGCCGTCAAGTGACAGCATGCCCTGGTTAATCCAATGCAGGTGAATAATATCGGCCTCAACAAACTCCGGCAACCGCGTTATATCCTCACCAACGTTGGCAATGTCTATTGAAAACAAGTTGTCGCGCCGCATTCCGTTATTAAGCCACACTACACCCCTTTCGTAAACAAACCGGGCCTTATGCCGCCACGAGCCACGCAATGAAACAGCATCGTCAGTGCCAGGTAACGCGTCGCGGACAAGCATACGCGACTCCACTTCACTGCCCAACGCTTTATTAAGGCGTGATGCCGCTATAGCCGCGCCGCCAGTTTGCTGCGACGTATTAACAATCAACACTTTCATTACCGTTTATCTTTTTTATCCGAATGGCTAAGTGCATTGCTTGGCACTATGGTTATGGACGGCATCTGCAGCCTGGCTTCCAGATAATTGCGCAAACGGGTTGTTTCGGCCAAGGACATTGCCTTGCTATACTGTATTATGGCCAGGTGCATCGTATCGAGCCTTGTATCTTCTACATTTGCCACAATTGCCCTTGTCACAGCAATTTCCTTAACCTGCGGAAACAGGACCTTTAATTCCGGGGCAAGTACAGCTCCTATGGAATCGTTTCTGGCATTATACACATTGACAGCCCTTAGCGAGTCAATTGTTATCTGCTGGCTTTCTATTTTTTCCTGGTTCATCTCATAAACATCGCGCAACATACTCGAAGCAGCCTTAGTCGGGTCGAACGAGGCATTCTGTCCCTGTATTATACGCAGATTTGTACCTTGCAGACGATATAATGGAAGTTTGTCGTTCAAAGCCACAGTAAGGGAATCGACAGGGATGGCCTGCCCTACCAGCGTAATGGTAAGGTTGCGGTTACGTCCTTTCATAGAACTTTTGTACGAAAGGACCTGCGTATCCGGAAAATTCAGCTGCTCCGACACAAACTTCGTACAATTAGCCTGAAATATGTTTTCCCTCAACATGGTGTATGTCAGGTATACTGCAGGCAACATAGTGATAATGGCAATTGTGGTAACCGCCCTACGGACACGTCGCGCACGTTGCGCATCAGCAAACGCCCGTACCTTATATTTCATAAACCTAACGCCCAAAGTAGTGGCACAGGCAATAAACACGGAATTTATAAAGAACAGGTATAATGCACCAAAAAAGTATTTCAGTTGAAATGTAGCCAGGCCGTATCCTACGGTACACAAAGGCGGCATAAGCGCCGTGGCTATAGCCACTCCAGGAATTACATTTCCTTTTGACCGGCTTCCTATAGCCAATATACCTGCCGCACCGCCAAAAAAGCCGATAAACACGTCATATATGGTCGGCGACGTACGCGCCAACAATTCACTATGCCCCTCGTTTACCGGTGAAATAAGAAAATAGACCGTAGACGTTGCAACCGAAAAAATGGTGGCCATCATCAGGTTGCGCAGCGAACGCTTCATAAGTTCGAAATCCTGCACGCCCACAGCCAGGCCGATACCTATAATCGGGCCCATCAGTGGCGATATAAGCATGGCACCGATTATAACGGCAGTCGAGTTAACATTCAGACCAAGCGACGCTATGAATATGGCCACTACAAGAATCAGTATGTTTATTCCGCGAAACGACACTCCCTGTCTGATTTCCGCTTCAGCCTGTTCCTGTGGCAGTAGATAATCGCCAAAGTCAAAATAATGAACCAATTTTTGTTGAAGTAAATTTAAATCAAATTTCATAAACCTCTTTTTGGATTTTTATTAATGAATGGCAGCGGTATTCGTTCCGTACGCAATGCAATTACAACAAAAAATACCAACAAAACAGTACGGATAAATAATGTAAGAGCCAGATACGGTGTCTCAACAAGCATCCCTGCACAATACAGCACAGCGGCAATGGCCATATAACAGCCCATACGTCCCAACTGGTAGGGTATGGGGAAACGCTTCCTCCCCACCATATACGAAACAACCGCCATTGTACAATAGCATGCCAGCGCAGCCCAGGCACAGCCCATATAGCCTATATGCGGAACAAGAAGTATGTTGCCTAAAAGCGTAATAGCCAGCCCCATCAGAGAAAACCATGTGCCCCATATGGTACAATCGGACAATTTATACCACAATGACAGATTGAAAAATATGCCGAATGCCAGTTCCGCAATCATTATTACAGGCACAACCTTCAAGCCCGAAAAATATGCCGGAGCAATAAAATAGCGAAGAACCGGCAAATAAAACATAACCGCGAGGAATATCACCAATGCAAATATAAAGAAATACTTCATAGCATCGGCATACGACTTCACCTTGTCCTCGCCCCGGCTGCGGTTTTGTGAAAAGATAAACGGCTCATAGGCAAAACGGAACGCCTGAATGAACATAACCATTATAATGGCAATCTTGTAGTTAGCTCCGTATATACCTAACTGGCTCATAGCATCGGCCTTGTCAGCCACCAGCATAGGAAGCAATATTTTGTCGACAGTCTGGTTCATAATGCCGGCAATGCCCAGAATCAGCAACGGAAACGAATAGCGTATCATTTCCTTAAGCAAGGTAAAGTTAAAACGGAATCTAACACCGGTAATTTCCGGCAACAGCATAAACAGCGTAGCTGCCGAAGCAATAAGGTTTGCCAGAAATATGTATCCTATGCCGAAGCCGGGGCTGTAGAACCAGTCAACAGTTTCCGGAGCTACTTTCAGCAACCACGGGCACAACAATATAAAAAACAAGTTAAGCCCTATATTCAAGCCTATGTTTACCAATTTAAGCATGGCAAAACGCATGGCCCTGTTACAAAAACGCAGATAAGCAAACGGGATAGAGGTATATGCATCGATTGCCACAGCCAACGCCATAATCCATACATACTCCGGATTCGAAGCACAATCCAACGCTCTGGACACAGGGTTCAAAAACAGCATCAATACGGCAAAAAACAGTGTCGACGTGCATCCTAGCGAAATAAGCGACGTGGAATATACCTCTCCGGCATCTTTGTAACGGTCATGGTTGGCAAAACGGAAAAAACCTGTTTCCATGCCATATGTAAGCACAATAAGCGCCATTGCCACTATAGCATAAAGATATGTGACAACGCCATATTCGCCTGATGAAAAAACATTTGTATAAAGTGGCACCAGGCACCAGTTTAGGAAACGCCCCACAATAGAGCTGATTCCGTAAACGGCAGTGTCTTTAGCAAGCGATTTTATACCGGCCATGTGAGTCTTTTTTATTATATCGGCGGCGTACAAAATTAAATTAACGTTTCAAACGCAAATGCAAACCGTCATTTCCAAATTTAAAACAGGGACCCTGTCTGACGGTTTTCGACACTGTGGCCCAAATGGGCGTATGCAAGGTCGGTAACTACGCGTCCGCGAGGAGTCCGTTTTACAAACCCCTCCTTTATCAGGAAAGGTTCGTAAACTTCTTCAATAGTACCCGGATCTTCGCCAAGAGCCGTAGCAATTGTTGTCAGGCCCACAGGGCCGCCCTTGAACTTAGTTATTATCGTGTTAAGTATTTTATGGTCAACCTGGTCGAGACCGTACCTGTCAATATTAAGTGCCTCAAGCGCAAAACGGGCAATTTCGGGTTCTACAACACCGCTGCCCTTTACCTGGGCAAAATCGCGTACTCGGCGTAACAAGGCATTGGCAATACGCGGTGTGCCGCGTGAGCGCAATGCAACTTCCCTGGCAGCCTCCGGCGTACACCTCACACCAAGCAGCCCGGCCGAACGCAACACTATACGGCAAAGCACATCATGGTCGTAATACTCCAGATGGCAATTTATGCCGAAACGAGCTCGCAAAGGTGCCGTAAGCAAACCGCTGCGCGTAGTTGCGCCAATGAGCGTAAACGGCGACAGGCTTAGCTGCACCGATCTGGCACCCGGGCCCTTGTCAATCATTATGTCTATACGGTAATCCTCCATTGCCGAGTACAGGTATTCCTCCACCACCGGGCTAAGACGGTGAATCTCGTCAATGAACAACACGTCGTTTTCCTCAAGCGACGTAAGAATACCGGCCAAATCGCCTGGCTTGTCCAACACCGGGCCCGACGTTATCTTGAATCCGACACCCAGCTCGTTGGCAACAATCTGCGACAATGTGGTCTTACCCAGACCGGGAGGGCCGTGTAGCAAGACATGGTCAAGCGATTCTCCGCGCAACTTAGCCGCAGCAACAAATATCTTAAGGTTTTCGACAACCGGGTCCTGTCCGGAAAAGGCATCAAAAGCCGAAGGACGCAGAGCACGCTCCATGTCCTTTTCCGAGCCGGTTTCCGGCTGTACGCGCGAATTGCGTATGTCGAAATCGTCAATTTCTTCCATAACTATTATCAGTCATAACACCAAGTACCTGTTTCACCTTGTCAGCAACAAGTTGTGGCGGAATGCCGCGCAGACAGTGATAGTCGCCCCTGGCGCAAGGTTTGTTACCGAACACCGAGCACGGACGGCACGACATAGGCAGCTGTATCATGTCCGTATCGGATTGACGGAAACCCTTGAATCCGCAATACGGGTGTGTTGCACCCCACACGCTTATTACACGCACTCCAACCAACGAGGCCATGTGCATATTGCCAGAATCCATTGTAAGCATAGTGTCCAGATGGCTCATCAAAGCAAGTTCCACTGGAAAACCGTAACGGCGGCCGGCCAGCGACACCACGTTCAACGGATGGCCGGACACCCAGCTTCCCAAAATTTCCTGTTCCTGCGGCCCGGCACCAAACAAGAACACCTTAACTCCTGGTAACGAAGCAATTTCATCTACCACAACCTTCATTAGGTCATGCGGATATATCTTTCCGTTATGTCGTGCAAAAGGAGCTATACCAACCCATTTTTCGCTCTTTTCTTTTGTAGGCGTAATGTCGGCAAACAAATCGGGCGAAGCCTTTCCCTGACCGTAAATGCTATTGAAACTGTACTCAACAGAAAGTCCGAGACGGTAGAAAACTTCACGATAACGGGCTCGCGACGACAATAAAGGCAGCATCACCTTGTTCCGTGCACGGGTTAGCGACCTTTTTCCTTTACGTCCTTTTCGTATTGAACAAAACTTTAAGCCGGAAAAACGTGCCATCAGGCCTATAGCAAATGTGCGCAGCACACCGTGCAGGTCGGCAACGGCTTCAATGTCATACTTGCTGCGCATTTGCTTCAGCAGCTTCCACAAGCCGTAGGTGCCGCTATAGTCATTCTTTAAATCGACCCCGATCACTACTAAATTTTCAGGCGGATTTACAAATAAACCCTGTGTGGCCTTTTTAGTCACGAAAACCAGCCGCACGCCGGGATTGTCCCGACACACGGAATATACCACCGGGACGGCCATTGCCACATCGCCTAGGGCAGAGAACCGGGTAACCAGTATGCTTTTCGGTTTATCAGTTTTTTTGTCCATACAGCACCGGGTTGGTATCTGTATCGTTATACATTTTCATTTGCCTGTACACCTTCATATATTTTCGTCCGGCGGCAATATCCGAAAGAAGCTGGTCGATAGCCGTGGTCAGATCCTGACGCTGCTCCAACAACGTGCCGAGTTTCGCGCGGCAACGTGCCACATGACCCTCGGCGGCATCGGAACGCATTGTCTCGGCCTGCATATGATAAATTTTCAAGGCAAGTATTGAAAGCCTGTCGAATGCCCAGGCAGGACTTTCGGTATTTATGGTAGCGTCGGGGCCTACAGCCACACAGGCATATTTCTGACGAAAATAAGTGTCTATCTCCTCAACCATGTCGGTACGTTCCTGATTAGAACGGTCTATGCGGCGTTTCAAAGCCAGCGCGGCAACAGGGTCAATCTGCGGATCGCGTATAATGTCCTCCAAGTGCCACTGAACGGCATCTATCCAGCACTTGGCAAAAAGAGTATGTTCAAACGAGCCGTTTTCATACGGGTTTTCAACCTTAGCATCAACATCGTCATGCTCGTGATATGTAGCTACCACCAAGTCAAAAACCTTATTGGCATTCGCCGCTGTACAATTGTCTGTCATATTACGAATGTATTGTTTTTTTATTAACCATCCCACCACTGCTCCACGGCAGGAATTAAACACAAACATACGGATTTTTTTTGACAATTTCACTCCGGCATGACGAAAATTTGGTAATTTTGCACTGATTATGAAATACGGTTTTGACAACGAAAAATATCTCAGGATTCAGTCTGAGCACATTAAAGAGCGTATAGCTCAATTTGGAAACAAACTCTACCTTGAGCTGGGCGGAAAACTATTCGATGACTACCACGCCTCCAGGGTTCTGCCCGGGTTCCAGCCGGACAGCAAGTTACGAATGCTGTCGCAGCTAGTTGACCATGCTGAAATTGTAATAGTTATCAGCGCAATCGACATAGAAAAGAACAAAGTTCGCAACGACCTGGGCATAACCTACGACATGGACGTGCTTCGTTTGCGCGAAGCATTCCAAAACCGGGGCTTCCTTGTAAGCGCCGTGGTTATAACCCACTACAACAGGCAAAGCAGTGCCGACGCTTTCCGCCAGCGACTGCACCGTATGGGCATAACCACATATTGCCACTACACCATAGAGGGATACCCTACAAATGTGGACCTCATTGACTCGGAACAGGGATTCGGACGAAACGACTATATTGAGACAACACGCCCGTTGGTCATAGTAACAGCCCCAGGCCCGGGCAGCGGCAAAATGGCGGTATGCCTAAGCCAGCTATATAACGAGCACAAGCGCGGAGTGGAAGCCGGATATGCAAAATTCGAGACATTCCCCGTGTGGAGCCTTCCACTAAAACACCCGGTCAATATTGCATACGAAGCCGCTACTGCCGACCTTAACGATGTCAACATGATTGACCCGTTCCACTTGGAAGCATATGGCAAAACCGCAATAAACTACAACCGCGACATTGAGATATTCCCGGTGCTTAACGCCCTTTTTGAAGGAATATATGGCGAGAATCCATACAAATCGCCAACCGACATGGGCGTGAACATGGTGGGATTCTGCATTGACGACGACAAAATTTGCTGCGACGCATCGCGGAACGAAATAATACGCCGTTACTTCACCGCGCTTAACCGAATGGCACAGGGCGACGGCAACGAAAACGAAGTAAACAAAATTGCCCTGCTTTTCAAGCAGGCCAGAATAGGACTAGACTACCGACGCTGCGTCGGGGCAGCCCGTTCGCGAGCAGAGCAAAGCGGAGTACCCTCATCGGCCGTGGAACTCGCCGACGGCACAATTATAACCGCCGAAACAAGCTCGCTGCTAGGATGCAGTGCCGCCTTAATTCTTAATGCAGTGAAACACCTGGCCGGCATAGACCATTCCATAAAGCTTATCCCACAGGACATGATCGAGCCCATACAGTATACAAAGATAAACTATCTGCGAAGCCACAATCCGCGACTGCATACCGACGAGGTGCTTGTAGCACTCTCCGTGCTCAGCACCCACGACAGCAACTGCCGACGTGCGCTTGAAGTCCTGCCCCAGTTACACGGCTGCCAGGTACACTCCACCGTAATGCTTGGCGAAGTCGACCACAAGATTTTCAAAAAACTCGGTGTCGGCCTAACCTGCGACCCGGCAAAGAAACCTGTGTGACACACAGAACCACACCTTAAAAACCTTATATACATGAAAAGAATTATTGCAGTCATCGCGGCCATTGCCGGCATTTACGCCTTTGCCGCCGCCGAAACACAGAAAATAACAATAGCCACAGAAGCCGCCGACACGGCTTACATGCTGGTATCGCTTCCCGGCCACCAGGCACGCGCCGCAGTAGTAATATGCCCAGGCGGCGGATACACCCACCTGTCAATGGAAAAAGAAGGAAAAGAGTGGGCTCAATGGTTCAACGACCGAGGCATAGCCGCAGCGGTGCTTCACTACCGACTTCCCCGACAGCGCAACACTGTGCCGTTGTCCGATGCCATGGCCGCCATTGACACAATGCGCCAAAATGCAAAAAAATGGAATATAATTCCAGGCAAAGTCGGCATAATGGGCTTTTCCGCCGGAGGACACCTTGCCACAACTGCGGCAACACATTATACCGATCCAGCACTCAGACCAGACTTTCAAATACTAATGTACCCGGTAGTATCAATGGATACTACAATAACCCACCGTGGTACACGCGTAGGCCTTATAGGCAAACAGCCTTCTGCCGAAATGGAACGAAAATACAGCAACGAGACACAGGTAACGCCACAGACTCCCCCGGCATTTATATTCACATGCCAGGACGACCGCGCCGTACACCCTGACAACAGCATCCGATACTACCAGGCCCTTATACGCAACGACGTACCATCGCAATTGCACATATACCCCAAAGGCGGCCACGGATACGGAAAACGGTTCACATTCCCATACACGGAACAGCTGCAATACCTGCTTACCGACTTTCTCAACGAACAGCTCTCAAAATAGCCCCAATAAGCTCCATGCGACTTAACACATTATACCGTTGCCGGATTGTTAATAAACCCGGCAACGGCTGTTTGTGAATGCCCGGCAGTAAAAATTGCAAACTACCGCAACGACAAAGCCTGTGCCATAAGCTACACATTCAATGACGGCCTTGCCGAACATTATACACTTGCCGCTCCTGAATTGGAAAAACGTGGTTTTCGCGGCACATTTTTCATAAACGGGGCCAAAATAAACACCGCCGGAAACAATCCGGCCGACACCACACGGCTTACATGGCAACAAGTAAAAGAAATGTCTGAACGCGGATACGATATGTAAAACCACGGCTGGGCCCATAAGAATTTCGCGCGCTTCCCGTTCGAAGTCCTGAAAAACAACATACAGAAGAACGACAGTGCAATATACGTCTGTATCGGAGTTGTACCCCGCACGTTCGCCTACCCAAACAACAACAAAAGCGAACCCGGACGCAGCTTTGTTGAACAGAACCGAGTAGGCACCCGTACAAAGCAACGTTCTGTCGGCAGCAAACGCTCGCTAGAAGATCTGAACAACTAACTGGATAGGCACACTTATTGCACACCACGAATGGGGCGTAGGCATGACCCACGGGCTGACTTACGGATACGATGCGTTTGTCAACCCACAGAGATTATGGGAGCACTGGGATTATGTAAAACAACGCGAGGACAGCGTATGGGTAGGGACTTTCAAAGAAATAGCCGCCTATACAAAAGAACGCGACAACATCAGGCTAACCGTAAAACAACATGGGAGCGACATAAATATACATCCAGAAACAAGCCTTGACAAAAACTTGTTTGACGAGCCGCTTACAATGGTGGTATATCACGATTCAGCAAACGGCATTTCTGCCCGACAAGATGGCAAAAGCCTAAAAACATCCCATCTATCAGGAAAATACATCTTCGATTTCAATCCCCACGGTGGGACAATACTGCTACGGCTTAAATAATCAGGCCGACATAAGGGCTCCATATACACAAAACATAAACGGCACAATGAATTCTGCATTTCATTGTGCCGTTTATGTTTTGGTGTATGCCTTCGTCTAGCTGCGCTCTATACCCCGGAACCACTCATCGTCGGTCATGACATCCTCGGCAAGGCCGGTTCCTGATTCTGACGCGTATTCCTCGCCATGTTGCGACCTGTCAAGTCCGATTTCCTCACTATGTCGCGACACTCGCAGGGTAATCACCTTGTCAGTAAGCCAGTATAACAAGTAACTAACCACAAAGGTGTATACAAACACAATACCCAGAACCAGTATGTGATTCCAGAAAAACTCGGCACGCGATATCATGTCCGGGTTGTCTTTTGCAAAAAATCCATAAGCGAAAATACCCGTAAACACCGTTCCGAGAATTCCGCCCAGACCGTGCGTAGGAAACACGTCAAGGGCATCGTCAAGCATTTTTCCATAACCTTTCCAGGCCACGGCCATATTGCAGCACAGGGTAATGACGAATGCGATAAAAATACTCTGTCCAACAGAAACCCATCCCGCGCAAGGAGTAATGGCAACCAGACCGACAACAGCCCCTATAGCCGCACCCATTGCGGAAGGCTTAAGTCCCCTAATGGCATCAAAGGCTACCCACGTAACCATTGCTGTTGCCGCCGCCGTGTTGGTATTCAAAAATGCAGATACGGCAATCCCGTCGGCTGCAAGCGAGCTTCCTCCGTTAAATCCGAACCATCCAAGCCACAACAATGCGGCACCCAGCAATACAAACGGGACGTTTGCCGGCTTTGCCGAATCCTGCGACTGTGTACGCTTTCCAAGAAACAACGCGCCAGCCAGAGCGGCAATACCTGATGCTGCATGCACGACTATGCCACCGGCATAGTCGTGCACATCAAGCATACCAAACAAGCCTTGTGGATGCCAGGTACAATGAGCAAGTGGACAATAGACTACAATTGTCCACAATACCATAAAAAGCAGATATCCCGAAAAGCGCACTCGCTCAGCAAACGACCCAGTGATTAGCGAAGGGGTTATTATTGCAAATTTCATCTGAAACAGCGCAAACAATGCCAACGGTATAGTTGTAGTAGCAATGCCTATCTGGGATAAATCCGTACTTCCGACAACATTTCCGACACCAACATTTGAAAACATAAAAAAATCGCAGGGATTTCCTATAACATGACCGATATCGTCTCCAAAAGCGAGCCCGAAACCAAAAACCACCCATAAGACGCTTACAAAACCCATAACGATAAAACTCTGCAGCATTGTCGAAATTACATTTTTTGCCCTTACCATGCCCCCGTAAAAAAACGACAATCCGGGCGTCATCATAAGAACAAAAATCGTAGCAGTTATCATCCATGCCACATTGGCATACAAATGATTGGCAGGCATGTTGTAAAAATCTTCCGATGAGCCTACAAACAGCCCCGAAATACTGACAGCTACAAGTATCAGAAATACAAACAGCCATCCGCTTCTTAACTTTTTACTATTAATAAACATAACAACAAATAAATGAATAAAAGTGAAAAAAATAGGTGTATTAAAATTAGAAATCGCACAATCTGTTTATATGTCAATACCATATCAACAGACTGTCAATCGCTTTCAAGCAACAAACATTTTTATATAAGGTGCAAAATAAATAAAAAAGAATCTTATTTTACAATCTTTAGCAAAAAAATTCAAAACTCAAGACAAATAAGATATTTCCTCATATTAAATCCAGGCTATAGAGAACGTGGGCTTTAAGAGGGGAGACATCTTCTAATTTCGGATGCAGAAACTCACCGGTTTTCTGCATCCCTATTTTCTGCATTACACGTTCCGACGGTTTGTTTACACTCGCAGTGAATGAATACAGTTTCTTTATACCAAGGGTTTGCGCGTATCCTATAACGGCACAGGCAGCCTCGGTTGCATATCCGCAGTTATGGTAGGCAGCGGCCAGACGCCAGCCAATTTCCACTCCGGGAGAAAAAGCGGCCTCAAACCCTATTTCATGCAACCCGGTATATCCTATAAATTTGCCATTACACTTTAGCTCTATTGCAAAAAGGCCGTATCCTTTCTGTTCAAATTCGGCAACAATACGCTCGTAAAACTGTATTGTTTCCGCATCGGTAAGCGTAGAAGGAAAATATCTCATAACCTCCTTATCTTTATTCATTTCAATAAATAACGGCAAATCAGCCGGCTTCCACTGCCTTAAAACAAGGCGTTCCGTTTCAAGCTGTAACATAACGCAAAATTAATTGGGAAAAGTCAGTTTATAATAAAAATCGACGGGCAGCAATATTGCTGCCCGTCGGTATTCGTGTAACGGACACGTTTCAGTCAACCTGGCATTATTCAGCAGCAGGAGCTTCCTCAGCAGGTGTTTCTTCTGCTGTTTCTGCAGCTTGCTCGGCAGCTGCTGCAGCTTCAGCCTCAGCCTTAGCAGCAGCAAGTTCTGCTTTCTTCTTTGCCACAACTTCGGCTTTTGCCTTGTTAACGGCAGCCTCGGCCTCTAAACGAGCCTTAAGATCTTGTTCCTTTTTGCTTGCCATGTCGGCGCAAACTGCGTCAACACTAGCCTGATGTTGCTGCTTCCAGGCAGCGAAACGGCGCTGTGCCTCTTCTTCCGAGAACGCACCTTTCTTAACACCACCCTGAAGGTGCTTCATCATAAGCACTCCTTCGTGTGAAAGAATTGAACGCACTGTGTCGGTAGGTTGTGCACCAACGTTTAGCCAGTACAAAGCCCTCTCGAAATTCAATGTTACTGTAGCAGGATTAGTGTTCGGATTGTACGAGCCAATTCGTTCAATAAATCTACCATCGCGTGGAGCCCTGCTGTCGGCGATTACGATTGGATAAAACGCGTATCCCTTGCGTCCGTGACGCTGTAATCTGATTTTAGTTGCCATTTTAAATAATTATTTTTTAATTTTTAGTATTGCAAAATGCGGTGCAAAGATAGTAATATTTTTCCACTTGTCAAAATTGTTCGAAAACATATTATATGATGACGCGCTCAGGTTTTGGAACTGCGATTTTTTTTGCTAATTTTGTCATTTATAAATAAGACCTTGCAATGACTAATTCCGATAAAGACAACAAAGTCAGCTATAACGGGCTGAACTTCGTACCGTTCATAACTCACGAACGCATACAGCAACGCATATCAGAAATTGCAGCTGAGATTGCCGACCGGTTTCATGACAAATGTCCGTTGTTTCTTTGCGTGCTAACAGGCGCATTCCCGTTTGCCGCCGACCTTTTCCGCCAGACGGGAATCGATTCAGAAATATCTTTCATCCGGCTTAAAAGCTACAACGGAACACAGACTTCCGGAAACGTCAAGGAACTGATAGGACTCACCGAGGACATCAAGGACAGACATGTTATAATTGTGGAAGATATTGTTGACACCGGCCACACAATATCGCACCTGCTAGACGACCTGCGCAACCGCCAGCCGGCATCGCTCAGCGTGGCCACGCTGCTATTCAAGCCAGAGTCGGAACAATGCGGCGTAAAACCAGACTATGTAGGGTTTAACATTCCTCCGGCATTTATAATAGGATTCGGGCTCGACCTTGACGGCAAGGCCCGTAACCTTCGCGACATATACGTTATCGAAAAACAGGGACAAGAATAAACCTGAAGAAATAACACTTTTATAATACTTTCAATGATTCGGTAAAAATTACAGAAGTAGTTGAAACTTAAGTTAATATAACGAATTATCAAATACAAATGAATCGCCAAAGCGTTCATTATAAAAAACTTAGCGTATGAACGTATTGGCGATTCTCAAAGACTTCACCTTTCGGTGTAAGTCGGTATTTGAAAATACTACAACCAAAATGAGCAAAAGGTTCCTCAACTGGCTGATTTTAACAATACGCACTGTAGCGTTGATTCCGGGCAAAGTCAATTTTACCCGGCTGTCGCGCTATGGCGGTCGTACTGCCAAGACCTTTGCCTCCA
>SSTG01000340.1 GCA_004801635.1 Muribaculum caecicola
TATACAATGATTCGGTAAAATTTTAGGTTGTTCAGCCTTGGCTAAGCCGCTAACTGAGCCAACCGATGATTTATTTTCTGAATTATTTTGAGATGCGGAGATTTTCCGCAAGTCGAAATAATTGTTGAGGCGAGATAAGATTCAAACATAAGCCGTTTGAACTGCGCTACCGAAAGATCCGGATAATCCTTCCTTATGACCTCTTTGCAGACATTGAGGGCAGTGAAGGAAAGATTGAACGCAAAGTCAAGCCGGGCTTTGTCGCGGGTCTGCTGTGACTGAAGTCCGGTGAACTGCTTGGCATCGCGTATGCCGAACTCAATCTGAAAGCGGGTGCGGTAGAAACCGATGATCTTTTCAGGTATCATATTGGTGTCGGT
>SSTG01000341.1 GCA_004801635.1 Muribaculum caecicola
GCTTCTAGCAGCGGCTGTACCGCGTCGGAAAGTATTCAACGATAACCGTTGACGGCGTGCATTACTCTGTGCCTGACCGTCTGGTGGGCTCTCAGGTGGCGGTAAAGCTGTATTCCGAGCGCATCGTGGTGCTTTACGGTCGCGACAAGGTGGCCGCACATGCCCGGAGCCGTCGCTCCGGCGACTGGGTCATCGACCTGATGCATTATCTGGGGACATTCCTGCGCAAACCGGCCGCCCTGGGGAGGTCTGTGGCTCTGCAGCAGGTACATCCGTCGGTGGCGGCGCTTTACCGCGACCACTTCCGCGAGTCTCCGCGAAGCTTCATGGAACTGCTGGTGTTCACCCGAGACAACAGCCTGGCCTATA
>SSTG01000342.1 GCA_004801635.1 Muribaculum caecicola
AGGAGAAGCCGGCAAAGGCATATATCCGTCAGGACTATGAGCCTGGATTCCGTTGTTAGTTCGACTGGGGTGTGCTTACCCTGTGGATCGGTGGGGTCAGGAGGCGCCTTCACATGGCGGTATTCACCCTTGACCACAGCAATATGCGCAAGGCATATCTGTTTTCGCGCGAAGATACCCTGGCTCTGATGGAAGCCCACCGCAACTGCTTCCGGGAGTTGGGGGGCACCCCGCGCGTGATGGCCTATGACAACATGCGTACCGCCGTAAAGAAGTTCCTCGGGCGAGACCGCGAGCACACAGATGCGCTGCTGCGCATGGAGGTACACTACTGTTTCACACCCCATTTCTGCAACCCTCGCT
>SSTG01000343.1 GCA_004801635.1 Muribaculum caecicola
AGCGAGGGTTGCAGAAATGGGGTGTGAAACATTAGTGTACCTCCATGCGCAGCAGCGCATCTGTGTGCTCGCGGTCTCGCCCGAGGAACTTCTTTACGGCGGTACGCATGTTGTCATAGGCCATCACGCGCGGGGTGCCCCCCAACTCCCGGAAGCAGTTGCGGTGGGCTTCCATCAGAGCCAGGGTATCTTCGCGCGAAAACAGATATGCCTTGCGCATATTGCTGTGGTCAAGGGTGAATACCGCCATGTGAAGGCGCCTCCTGACCCCACCGATCCACAGGGTAAGCACACCCCAGTAGAACTCACAACGGAATCCAGGCTCATAGTCCTGACGGATATATGCCTTTGCCGGCTTCTCCT
>SSTG01000344.1 GCA_004801635.1 Muribaculum caecicola
AGGAGAAGCCGGCAAAGGCATATATCCGTCAGGACTATGAGCCTGGATTCCGTTGCGAGTTCGACTTGGGTGTGCTTACCCTGTGGATCGGTGGGGTCAGGAGGCGCCTTCACATGGCGGTATTCACCCTTGACCACAGCAATATGCGCAAGGCATATCTGTTTTCGCGCGAAGATACCCTGGCTCTGATGGAAGCCCACCGCAACTGCTTCCGGGAGTTGGGGGGCACCCCGCGCGTGATGGCCTATGACAACATGCGTACCGCCGTAAAGAAGTTCCTCGGGCGAGACCGCGAGCACACAGATGCGCTGCTGCGCATGGAGGTACACTACTGTTTCACACCCCATTTCTGCAACCCTCGCT
>SSTG01000345.1 GCA_004801635.1 Muribaculum caecicola
TGGAGGCAAAGGTCTTGGCAGTACGACCGCCATAGCGCGACAGCCGGGTAAAATTGACTTTGCCCGGAATCAACGCTACAGTGCGTATTGTTAAAATCAGCCAGTTGAGGAACCTTTTGCTCATTTTGGTTGTAGTATTTTCAAATACCGACTTACACCGAAAGGTGAAGTCTTTGAGAATCGCCAATACGTTCATACGCTAAGTTTTTTATAATGAACGCTTTGGCGATTCATTTGTATTTGATAATTCGTTATATTAACTTAAGTTTCAACTACTTCTGTAATTTTTACCGAATCATTGTTTCTTTAGAAATGGAAATATTGTGTCGAAATCTCGTTTGAAAATCACGCCTACGCCTT
>SSTG01000346.1 GCA_004801635.1 Muribaculum caecicola
TGCTAGGCAAGAACATGATAAAAATACATCAAGAAGAATCAGAATCTATAATAACGTGAGTTCGATATAAGAATTCAGTTATTCAATAATAAAACAATCAGCCATTTAGTGCAAAACTAAGTGGCTGATTTTCTTGGTAGTCTCACGAAAAATTAGTAAATTTATAGTGCTCAATTACAACATTTACAGGTATTTACCGCTATGATTACCGAGGACAAAATTACTGAAATTTTCTGTCTTGCCGATGATTTCTGCAAGTATTTTTCATCTGAACTCAAAAAGCATCAGCTCTGTGATGGCAAGAAGCATCGCAATAAGCCGGGACGGCTTTCCGATGCCGAGGTCATCACCATCCTGA
>SSTG01000347.1 GCA_004801635.1 Muribaculum caecicola
TGGAGGCAAAGGTCTTGGCAGTACGACCGCCATAGCGCGACAGCCGGGTAAAATTGACTTTGCCCGGAATCAACGCTACAGTGCGTATTGTTAAAATCAGCCAGTTGAGGAACCTTTTGCTCATTTTGGTTGTAGTATTTTCAAATACCGACTTACACCGAAAGGTGAAGTCTTTGAGAATCGCCAATACGTTCATACGCTAAGTTTTTTATAATGAACGCTTTGGCGATTCATTTGTATTTGATAATTCGTTATATTAACTTAAGTTTCAACTACTTCTGTAATTTTTACCGAATCATTGTATATATGTATGTATTGCGCAAATTCAGAAAAATATTGTTAAAACTTTTAT
>SSTG01000348.1 GCA_004801635.1 Muribaculum caecicola
GCCTATTATCGGGGCCCTTTTCAGCCAAAAGGAAAATAATACAATAACGTGAGTTCGATATAAGAATTCAGTTATTCAATAATAAAACAATCAGCCATTTAGTGCAAAACTAAGTGGCTGATTTTCTTGGTAGTCTCACGAAAAATTAGTAAATTTATAGTGTTCAATTACAACATTTACAGGTATTTACCGCTATGATTACCGAGGACAAAATTACTGAAATTTTCTGTCTTGCCGATGATTTCTGCAAGTATTTTTCATCTGAACTCAAAAAGCATCAGCTCTGTGATGGCAATAAGCATCGCAATAAGCCGGGACGGCTTTCCGATGCCGAGGTCATCACCATCCTGA
>SSTG01000349.1 GCA_004801635.1 Muribaculum caecicola
TGATGCGTAACGCAGGCATTCCCACCGATGGACTTTTCCTTAATGCCGATGCCGGATTTGACTGCCACGATTTCAGAAGAAAGTGCGAGAGTGTGGGAATCATTGCCAATGTGGACTTCAACAACCATACCAAAAATGATGAGAAATACCTTTTGGACACCGAACTTCTCTCCCTCAGATATAGTATCGAACGAACGAATGCATGGATGGATTCCTTTCGATCCGTTCTCAACCGTTTCGACAAAACTGCTTCCAGTTGGAAAGGGTGGAATCTGTTGGCATTCCATGTGATATTTCTTAAACATATTAACAAATTCAAAAAGTCAAGATGACTTC
>SSTG01000034.1 GCA_004801635.1 Muribaculum caecicola
TGGAGGCAAAGGTCTTGGCAGTACGACCGCCATAGCGCGACAGCCGGGTAAAATTGACTTTGCCCGGAATCAACGCTACAGTGCGTATTGTTAAAATCAGCCAGTTGAGGAACCTTTTGCTCATTTTGGTTGTAGTATTTTCAAATACCGACTTACACCGAAAGGTGAAGTCTTTGAGAATCGCCAATACGTTCATACGCTAAGTTTTTTATAATGAACGCTTTGGCGATTCATTTGTATTTGATAATTCGTTATATTAACTTAAGTTTCAACTACTTCTGTAATTTTTACCGAATCATTGTATATATGCAAATATAACTATTTTTTTTTAAAGAGAAACAAATAATCTATTTTATTAATAGACACAGAATCCCTGAAACTTTAAACTCTGACAAGAATAGTCAGGCTGATGCCTGTACTACCAACTTATGAATATTGGCCGGAGGCCATGCATGTGGCAACCCCGTCGTGAATTTGTCATGACGGGGTTGCTGATGGCACTTATAATGGGCCTGCAAGAGGTTCATTATAAGAATACTTTACATAAAGTTCAAGGTATCTTAAATACCGAGTATTTGTTTCATTTTGTCGAATGCGTTTGCTATAGAGTCTTTGTTTTTACCTCCGGCCTGGGCAAATCCCGGCTGGCCTCCGCCACCACCCTGTATAAGTTTGGCAGCTTCTCGCACCGTAACAGAAGCATTCATACCCTCTTTAACCAAATCTTCCGAAACCATTACCGTAAGCAACGGCTTATTGGTTGGATCGTATGTTGCCCCTACAAATACGGTATGCTCAGGCGATTTTTCCCTAATCTTAAATGCCAGATTCTTTACAACATCAGGCATACGCAGTCCGGTTTGTTCAACAACAGTAATACCGTTTATGCTGCGAGCCTTTCCAAGAAGCTCGTTTGCCATATTGCTGACACGTTCCTGAAAAAATTCTTCTGCCTGCTTTTTAAGTTCGGCATTCTCCTCAACAGCATGGCGCAATGCCCCCACCAGATTTGGGACATTGTTAAACATAGCTGCAATTTCGCGCATTATGCCCTGATGCTTTTCAAACTCAAGCTCGGTGTTTAGTCCGGTTATGGCCTCAATACGCCTTATACCGGCAGCAACACTGCTTTCCGACATAATTTTTATCATACCGATGTTGCCGGTATTTGCAACATGCGTGCCACCACAGAGTTCTACAGACGAGCCATAACGTACAACACGCACATCATCGCCATACTTTTCGCCAAACAAAGCCATAGCGCCTATATTACGGGCTTCCGCAATAGGCAGATGCCGGTGTTCGTCAAGTGAAATTGCCTGACGTACACGCGAATTTGCCAAATGCTCTACTGCCGAAATTTCTTCTAATGTAAGCTTTTGGAAGTGAGAAAAGTCAAAACGCAACACATCTGGCGAAACAAACGAGCCTCGCTGTTCCACATGCGTACCCAAAACTTCGCGAAGCGCTTCGTGGAGCAAATGTGTTGCCGTATGGTTGCATGAGATAGCCATCCGAACATCACCGTCTACAACTGCTTTATATGTTAACGACACGTCGGCAGGAAGCTGCTTAAGCAGGTGAACATTAATTCCATTTTCCCGTTTTGTGTCATATATCTCAGTTACAGACCCGTCAGGAGCCACCAATACACCCCTGTCGCCAACCTGGCCGCCCATTTCGCCATAGAACGGGGTTTCAGACAATATTACCTGATAATATTCCTGTTTTTTCTGTTTAACTTTACGATAACGCAGAATCTTGGCATCAACTGTCAGTGTGTCATAACCAACAAATTCCTGCTCGCCTTCGTTAACAACCGTCCAGTCGTCTGTTTCAACTGAGGCAGCGTTACGCGCACGGGCTTTCTGCTGAGCCATTTCGGCATCGAATTCGGCATGATCGAGCGTCATTCCGTTTTCTTTAAGAATAAGCTCGGTAAGGTCGAGAGGGAAACCATACGTATCGTACAAAACAAAGGCCTCCTTACCTGAAATTTCACTGCGGCCTGATTTTTTTGCCTCGTCAATTGCACTGTCAAGCATTCGGATACCGTTTTCCAACGTACGCAAAAATGCATCTTCCTCCTCCTTTATTACACGCATTATAAGCTCTCGCTGCTGTTCGAGTTCCGGATAAGCATCACCCATCGACTCTATTAACGTATCTACCAGCTTATACATAAATGCCTGCTTTTGTTCCAGGAACGTATATGCATAACGTACGGCACGGCGAAGTATACGGCGAATAACATATCCGGCCTTGGCATTGCCAGGCAGCTGGGCATCGGCTATAGAAAAAGAAATGGTACGCACATGGTCGGCAATTACGCGCATTGCAATATCCACCTTGGCATCCTTTCCATACGAAAGTCCCGAAAGTTCGGCAATCTTGCCTATGAGAGGCGTAAATACATCTGTATCATAGTTTGATTGTTTGCCTTGAAGTGCCATACAGAGACGTTCGAATCCCATTCCCGTATCAATAACCTTTGCCGGCAGCGGCTCAAGCGAACCGTCGGCCTTGCGGTTATATTGCATAAACACCAGGTTCCATATTTCAATTACCTGCGGATGATCGTGGTTAACCAATTCACGGCCTGGAATTTTAGCTTTTTCTTCTTCGGAACGGAGGTCGATATGTATTTCGGAACACGGGCCGCAAGGACCTGTATCACCCATTTCCCAAAAGTTATCGTGCTTGTTTCCGTTTATTATATGGCCTTGTGGCAAATGCCTTTCCCAAATAGACGCAGCCTCATCATCACGGCCAAGGCCTTCAGCCTCCGACCCCTCGAACACCGTAGCATACAAATTGGCCGGATCAAGTTTCAAAACATCCACCAGATATTCCCACGCCCAGTCTATTGCCTCTTTCTTGAAATAATCGCCAAACGACCAGTTTCCAAGCATTTCAAACATGGTGTGGTGGTATGTGTCCATACCAACTTCTTCCAAATCGTTATGTTTGCCACTTACGCGCAAACATTTTTGAGAATCTGCAACACGGCGATATTTGGGCGCGACATTGCCCAATATAATATCTTTGAATTGATTCATTCCGGCATTGGTAAACATCAATGTCGGATCGTCTTTAACAACCATAGGTGCAGAAGGGACTATTTGATGTCCCTTACCTCTGAAAAACTCTTTATACGATTCACGTATTTGCTTTGCTGTAAGCATAATGTGTATTTAATTCAACAATTAGTATCCTTAATTTTTTTTAGTTGACAAAGTTAATAAAATTTATCGACATATCAGCCGTTAATACAAATACAACAGTCCGGCAGCAATTATAATAAAATAGCTATATTTGCCAGCAGTTTTAAAAGGCTCAAATATTATGATTAATTTAGAAAAAATAAATACTGGCTCCGATTTATATACATGGTCGGAAAAGCTATGGCTGGATTCATTTCCCGAAATCGAGCGCCGCGACACGGCGCTTCAACGCCTTAACACCGATACATGCCCTATATTCAACTATAACGTAGCCATTTCTGAAAACCGTCCTGTCGGGCTGTTTACATATTGGGATTTTGAAAAGTTTATTTATTGCGAACATTTTGCAACAGACAAATCATTACGAGGCAAAGGTTACGGTTCCGAAATACTGAAAAAAGTCATTTCCAAAACCTGCAAACCGCTGGTTCTGGAAGTTGAATACCCGGAAAATGAAACAAGCCGGCGACGTATTGAATTTTATAAACGCGCCGGCCTCCGTGTTTGGGAAACACAAAAATATGTACAGCCGCCCTATCGCAAAGGCGGAGAATCATTGCCGCTATTGCTTATGGCCACAGACGGACTTGAAGAATCGTCTGATTTCCCAAAAGTAATGTCAGTAATTCATAGTAACGTATACGGTGTAGACATGTAATTTTCTAAAAACTGTATTTAGCCAGTAAAGAAATACGGTTCACATCATGATGCTTTGTATCAAAATCACGTCTATATCCGTAATTATATTCCGCGGCAAGAGCAAGCCTTGATGTAGGATACCAAAATATGTTTGCAGCTCCATAGAGTCCGTATTTATACAGATCGTTACCCATACCCGTGGACTGATGTTTTGGAAGAAACCGCATTTCACCGAACATTATAGTTGTAAATACCTTGGGCGAAAAATTATACTGAAGCCCGGCATACCATCCCAACGACAACGGCGCATACATTTGGCCTTGTTCGTAAACTTTGCCAATCAAATCCATAGTGCTGTTCTGCAAATCATTCATCAGCGACCCGATTCCCTGGCCAACATTAACAGCACCATATACCTTAAGTGGTGCAACAGGCTTCAGTACAGTGCTTAAATGGGCACCCCACCCTGTTATCTTTTTGTTCTGCGCTTGAACCAGATTGCGATATTCAAGTCCCCTGACAATTCCCGACAAACGGACATGCTGGTCAATACCATCCCATTGATACTGAATAAAACCGGCAAAATCAGGCATATATGCAGAACATCCCTTGTACCTGTTTTCAAGCTCAGGTATCTGCAAGTCGGGAGTTTCAACAGACAAGGCCGCAACAAAATTCTTATGCATAGTATGCATCCATCTTAAAAGCACACTTATATGACTAACTTCCGCATTAGGGCCCTGTGGATCGACAGTAGGCGGTTGTGCAGCAGGGTCGGAAAATGTAGAGCTGGCATAGCCCAAAGTCCAGTCGTTTAACGACATATATGCTTTTTTCAATTTAAAATAGTTCGACGATGTTCCACCGAATTTTCCTTCAATATACAGCTGGTACTCGCCAAAACGGTCGGCATGGCCAAACACGCGCGCAAACAACGTGGTTCCTGCAATAGAGGTACCATAACGGTGGCTGCTATATACGTTGCCGGAAACAGGTATATTATAAGGAATAAAGCCCGTAGTAGGCATAGAGCCACCCCAGTCATAGAAACCTTGTACGGAAACAGCGCCACCAATTCCCATTGCAAGCTTGCCATCCTTACTCATAAGCATAAAATATGGAGCCAACGGGTCTTGAAAATGCCGGAACTGGTCGTAATAAAAATTATTTATAATCTGGTTCTGTGTCTCATGCGACATATCGTCGCCATTGCCTATGTACACAATTTTATGCGATGTATCACCAGGTCCTGTCGGGGTTGTAGAAGAATCACCAGCATAAGCAGCCACAGAGTATATGCCGATAAAGGATAATGAAACCAGTATCGTTCGCGCGGAAATTTCCATATAAATTATGTTTAATGAATAAAAGTCGTTTAATCATTACATTTGTACCATATAAAACAATAACATATACCAGACAACAAGGTTCGATTCGAAACACAATTTGATACATTTATATATTTCCAACCCACATTAACAACAATAAAAGAATGTTATAAAACATATTTTTCAAAGTAAAAATTTGAATATCACAGGAAAAAAGACTAATTTTGTCAACTGGAAATTTTATTTCTACAGGCCAACAGAGGTTGTCCTTGCCGAAAATCGGCAGCCTGACTGTCTCATTCATGCAGAACAAGGATTTCAGGCTAGTGGTAATTTTAAATTCAAATTATGAAGAAAACAGTTTTAACTGTAGTGTTCTTCGCAATGCTTTTGTCTCTTTTTACAGCTTCAACCAACCTGGCCGTTGATGGTTCGAAGGGAAGCACTGCTCCGGTTTTCAAATTTGAAAACAGCGACACAGTAATGTCAATCGACAAAATGAAAGGAGAATGGGTGCTGCTGCAATTCTGGGCATCGACAGATGCTCAATCGCGAATTGACGTAAACAGATATGCATCTATTGAATCGTCATTGAATACCGGACAAGACAAAAGCCAATTTCGTTTTATCGGAGTAAACCTGGACAATAGCGAAGTGCTATTCAAAGAAATATCCCGACGAGACGGATTGTCACGAAACACACAATTTTATGCTGAAGGAAACCGTGCAAACCGGATAAAATCCGCCTACCATCTTGATCGCGATGGATTTAGCGCCTTTCTAATCGACCCAAATGGTAAGATTGTTGCAAAAAATCCAACAAAAGAACAATTAATGAAAATCAGCAACAGCGAATTTTAATTTAACGGTTTGACTATCTTATTTGAGAAGATGCGCCTATAAACGACGTATCTTTTTTTTATTTTAACCCTATACTCAATTATAAGCTTCGCACTTGTAATATCTGTCCAAATTACATAGCAGGAAACAATTGCACACTTCCGTATGGCCCGAATTATTTAAGCCCCAGACACCAGCGCAAAAATGGAAAAGATATTTTTGACCCGATTTTGCTGACAAGTACACCGACAGCAAGGGCAGCAACAACGCTTATAAAATAAAACGGCACTAAAAAAGCTTCTGAATGTATCCTTTTCCAAACAAGCAATTCCAAAAACATCTGAGGGAATATACCAACCAAAAATATTTGAAAGGAATGATCACGAAACGAGCCAAATAATTTAGGGAACACTTTTACAACCCTTACCCCCCATCCAAAAGACATCAGTATTCCAAGCACAGCCGTGACTACATTAAATCGCTCGGAATCAATGCATACAAAAGCGGCTACATATAACAGCGTTACTATTACTACCGGCCATAACTTAATTTCAAAAATCTTTAAGCAGTTATACTTAAAGAACAGTATACCAGACAAAAAATAAAAACCATAATCTGCTATACCGGATAAGCTAAACCATCCCTTTATATTAAACCCCACTCCGCTAATAAACGGTACTATCGACACACCCAACAATACCAATTCCATTACAGGATATTTCAACGCCGTTTTATACACCGGATAAAGGAGCATAAGCCACATAAGGGTTCCAACAAACCACATTTCTTTAAGAGGGCCGGAACTCGGGTCGAAAAAAGCATTTAAGAATCCTGCAACACTCATGTCAAGTCCCGATTTTGAAACCCCGGCAAAAGGAATTTTTATAAGAAAGGCTATAGTTGTAAAAAACACAAACGGAATCATAAGCCGCCTAACCTTGTCTTTATAAAGCCTTAGCGTTCCCCATTCCCTACTTATTCTGGTAAGATAAAGCAACCCTCCAGAAACAAACATAAACAACGGCATATGAAAAGAATAACAAAACTTATGTACGGCCAGCGAAAAAGGATACAACTCCCCTTCGACATGATAGTTAAAACCATTCACATGACCGATTATCACAAGCAAAATAGCCCACCCCTGAATAATGGAAAGCCATATAATTTTATTTTGACAGGAATTAGAAGAAGCCATTTTAAGAATGTTAGATATTATTTCTAACGAATAACCATAAAAAAAATTATATCTTTATTGCGCTGTATCAAAATATAAACTTGCTTTTGATACAGCGCAATAAAGATAATGATTTGTCCTTATTAATTGCTTTGATTAAGTTCCAGACGTTTTAGCACCAAAATAGGCTTGTTTTCCTTATCAGTCATTATGATGGTATTATTTTTTCCCTTACGGGCATATTCTACTTTTTCAAGAGCTACAAGAAAGGCAACCTCACGCTTCATAACTTCGGGCTCACACATCTTTCTTGTTGTGGCTATATCCTGAAACTGAATCGAATAGCTCTTGTCTGGGTCAATTAGAAGTTTACCGTTCAACAGGTTACAGCCTGTATTTCCATGAATGCTCTGTTCCTGTATGTCTATAACCATTTTTGCATCGTTATTGTCAGGCCATTTGTTTCCATCAACTTCTTTAACAGTCCATGAACCGTTTATAAACTCCATATTATGTTTTCGCCATGTGAAAAGGCTGCGGTTGTTGGCATCAGTCATTTCGAGATAATATTCATGTCCACGCCTGCTTACGTTATAATTACGAACTTTTCCCAACCCTTCGTTTATAACAGATTCATAAGGGGCATCATGACAAAACGCCATTGACGACAACGTATTACTTATTGTCAACGAACTACCTTTTCCAACAGCAAAATCACCGTTAATAACATTGCAACCGTTGTTGCCATAAAGCCTGTGATCAGCCGTATTTAATATTATAACGGGCCTGTTCTCACCTTTTATCTGTTTTCCTTTAACGGCAAACAGCGTCCATTCGCCGTCAACCTGGCTCTCATTCGGAACTGCTGACGGCTGAGCCGATGCCGGGCCATTAGGAGCTTCGTTATCAAATATTTCCGAATTGTCGGCTACTACTTTCGCAGGAGTGACATTCTTTTTATTTTGTGGCGAAAATATGCTGCATGATGTTGCCAGCAAACATATTGCCGATGCTGTTATAAAATTTAGAATGTATTTCATATGCTTTAAGTTTAGTTTCTACTATTAATACGCTGTATACTCAAAAAAGTTGCATCACTTTTTAATTTCTATAGTCAGGTTGTCGTATGCCAGATGCATATTAGCAGGAAGCGACGCTTCTACCTTGGAATGAAGCCCGATACAGTCTGCCATATGGGTAAAATAAGTTACTCTCGGCGAAACCCTGTCAACAATCGCCATAGCCTGTTGCAAAGTCATGTGCGAAATATGTTCTTCGCTCCGCAAGGCATTAATAACCAACGTATCAATACCTTCTATAGCATCAATTGTAGCATCCGGAACATTTTTAGCATCTGTTATATATGCCAGGTTCCCTATTCTAAAGCCTAAAATATCAAGCCGGAAATGCTTTACCCTTAACGGTATTATTTCTGTACCGAAAATATCAAACGGCTCATTTTCCGATATAATGTTAATATTAAAAGCAGGGACACCTGGGTATGGGTGCTCTTTAAAACAATAAGGAACACGCGAACGCAAGTCTCCGGCAACATCGTCCTGGCAATATATAGGGAATTTTTGCCCTTGTCTACAATACGGGCGCAAATCGTCAATGCCTCCTACATGATCATAATGACTGTGAGTTATCAGACAGCAATCCAGATGTGGGGCACCAGCATTCATAATCTGCTGCCTAAAATCGGGGCCACAGTCTATAAGTATGTTGGCCCCTGTGTCAGTAGTAACAACTACCGACGAGCGCAAACGTTTGTCGTGCAAGTCTGTCGATGTACAAACTTCACACCCACAGCCTATCTGGGGCACACCTGTCGACGTTCCTGTTCCTAAAAAACGCAGTATCATTTCTTCAATATTGCCTTTTCCGGAATCAACAGTACTTCAGGAAAAAGATTTACTTGAAATTCATTCTTTACACACTGTTGAATATGTTCCATGAGTGAAATGACATCAGAAGCATCGGCATTTCCGGCATTAGCAATAACAAGGCACTGAAGCGGCCACACAACAGCTCCGCCTATACTGAATCCTTTTAAACCGGCATGTTCAATGAGCCATCCTGCCGACAGTTTTATAAAGCCTTGCTTCTCTGCCGGGTAATGTGGCATATCTGGATGTCGGTCGGCCAGCTTGTTAAAAATCGCTGTTGGCACCACCGGGTTTTTAAAAAATGACCCGGCACTGCCGTTTTTTGCCGGATCTGGCAATTTCTTGTTCCTGACTTGTGTAATGAAGTCACGCACCTTATGCAAAGTCAAATCTATATCAGAAGCCATTTTCGACAAGGCTCCATACGAAATATTAAATTGTTTTTTCCGGCTCAAACGGTACTGCACATGCGTGACAATATAGCGTTCATGTGGCTGTGTGTGCTTAAACATGCTATCACGATACCCGTACAAGCATTCTTCAACCGAAAATACCTTGTTTTTATGTTCAACAGTATCGTAGGCCTCCACTTTAAATATCACATCTTTGGCTTCCACACCGTAAGCGCCTATATTCTGTATGGCAGAAGCCCCTACGGTTCCGGGAATAGACGAAAGATTTTCAATTCCATACAAAGAGTTCTCAGCCGCCCATCCGACAAAGCTGTCCCAACAAACTCCCGATCCGGCACGCACTAATACTTCATCGCCCTTATCTGAAATAATTTCTATTCCATATATGCGCGAATGTAGCACAGCTCCATTAAAATCACTCACAAACAGGATATTGCTACCCTCTCCGATATTTATTATCGGAACTTTTTGTAGTTCCGGGCTGCAAAGCAACTGGACAAGGTCGTCAACCGTGTCATATTCAGCAAATATATCACATTTGGCACTTATACCAAATGTGGTATGTCTGGCCAGGTCTACATTATATTGAACATCAATCATACTTAGTCGTTATAAAGCCATGTAATACACATAAAATCACTGTCTGTAACTTTGCAGAATTCCATCGTCAAACAACAGGTATACCCCGTTTTCATACGTCCACATTTCTTGAAGTACAGTAATTATATTGCGTCGTTGTATACTTTTCGGTGCTCCAAGCGCTATTCGGCACTCGTCCCGTGTCATAAATTTAGCAACGCGGCCGTTTTGTATGCTAGCCCACACTTCATCAGTTATCTCCGGATAACGTAATCGCGGATCTGACAAAGAAAACAGCATGGAAAAGTTTCTACCTGATTTGGATTTATCGCTCACCGACATATACACGCACGATTGCGAGCCGTCGCCAGCATCGACCGGCGTAAAGCATACACGCAGCGGATATACCTGGTTGCCTGGCTCTACTGCCGTTATCCGTACAGGTATAAACTTTTTCCCTTTAACAGCATCATTACCGTCTACAGTATGCCATACAGGCGTTCTTATGTAAAACACACTGTCAATCAAAGCCTCACGGGCCTTGTCTACAATACTCATTTCAATTGTAAACGGTATCTCTATTCCGGTAGCCTTTTTCTTCAATTCTTCAACAGGCATATTTATTCGGTATGCACACATTGTTGAATCTTTTTGACGGAACAAAAGCTCGGTATCCGGTTTCCCGGTCATTGAAGGCACTTCATAAAACTCCACAAACTCTATGGTTTCACCCTGCAATGGCATCGGTTTTTTGGAGGGTTCAAGCGCAATGCTGATACGGCTGTCGGTTATATAGAACAATTTTCCCGGATGCCATGAACCAAGCGAATCGGCACATATGTTACGCAAAAAAGATTCTTCGGGCGGCAATGCGGCAGCAATACCTTCCTTGCTAAGATGTTTTGCAGTTATCTTTGGCGTACTCTCTATCCCCGTAAAACAGGACGTAAACAAAAATAACGACACCACCGATATAAAACATCTGGAAATATAACAATCTGGGAAAAATCGCATTTATCTAAATTTTTATTATACAAACAAGAAAATGTATCACAAAGCATACATTAATACTAATGACACATCTTCTTGTTTGACAAACGCCAATGAGAATAGTTTATTTTACAGACTCAGGCTCTATGCCCAAATTATAGAAAATAAAAGAATACATATCCGTATATTCGTCAATAACTTTCGATATGGGCTTACCGGCACCATGACCAGCCTTGCTGTCTATACGTATCAATTTGGGTGCATCGCCGGTATTGCTGGCCTGAAGTGCGGCCGCATATTTAAATGAATGGGCAGGCACAACGCGGTCGTCGTGGTCGGCAGTTGTCACCATTATAGCCGGGTATTTTGTTCCGTCATTCTTTATATTATGTATCGGCGAGTAGTCAAGCAGATACTGGGCCATTTCCTTTGAATCGGCACTTGTGCCATAGTCTGAAGCCCAGTTCCACCCTATTGTAAACAAATGATAGCGCATCATGTCCATCACGCCGACACGAGGAATGGCAACCTTGAATAAGTCCGGGCGCATGTTTACCGTCGCGCCTACAAGCAAACCGCCATTTGAACCACCTTCAATCACAATATAGTCAGGCGATGTCCACTTCTGGTCAATCATATATTCCGCAGCAGCAATAAAGTCATTGAATACGTTAAGTTTATTTTGCTTAGTGCCGGCCAGATGCCAGTCTTCTCCATATTCAGAGCCGCCACGCAGGTTTGCTTGGGCATAAATTCCGCCATTTTCCAGCCACAACAACCGGTTTGCAGAAAAACTTGGGGTTAACGAAATATTAAACCCGCCGTAACCATAAATATAAACCGGATTTTTGCCATTGCGTTCCAATCCCTTTTTATACGTTATAAACATCGGAACTTTTGTTGAGTCAGCCGATGTATAGAACACTTGTTCTGTTACATAATCATCCGGGTTAAAACCGTCCAGGGTAACCGTACGTTCCGCCTTCGAGGTTCCGTCGGCCGGGTTAAACGCATACACACTGCCTGGGTTAATGAACGAAGTAAACTTATAGAAAACCTCGTTATGCTTACGTGATGTAGAAAAACCTACCGACCCAATGGAAGGAAGCTCTATCTTACTGATTTCAGTACCGTTTATATTATAAAGATATGCCTGGTTATATGCATCGGTTTCATAGGTAAGTATCATTTTATCCTCACCTACAAAATCAACCCCAACCAGTACTCCTTCCGATTCGGGCACAACTTCTTTCCAATTTTTTATTTCCGGACTGTTTAACGGTGCCGACATTATACGGTAACGCGGTGCGCCATAATTTGTATAAAAATAAACCTTGTCGCCTATTACATCCAATACCGATATCTCATAATTCTGCGACGGTTCAATAACAGTCCATTTGCTGTTTGTACCGCCAAGCTTCTTCATCATTACCGAATTGCCAAGGCCTTCCCCTGAACCGAACACAAAAAGAGCCGATTCATTTTCCGGCACCTGGGCCGAATGGAAATGGAACGGATGAGCAGCATCCTCATAAACCAATACGTCGTCGGATTGAGGTGTTCCAAGCTTATGATAATAAATACGGTGGTTCTCGTTGGCATTTGAGAATTCCTTACCATTCTCCGGGCGTGGATATGCACTATAATAGAAACCGTTGCCATGCCACTGCGCCCCTGTGAACTTAGCCCATTCTATATGGTCAGGCAGCAGGTTGCCGGTAGCCGTATCCATAACATAAATTTCTGTCCAGTCCGAACCGGAACGCGAAATTGTATATGCCGTATATTTGTCATCGTTTGACATGCTAATGCCTGTAAGGGCCACAGTTCCGTCCTCACTCAACTTATTAGGGTCAAGAAACACTTCTGCTGAATCAGCAGAAATATCCTTTGTCCTGTACAATACAGACTGGTTTTGAAGTCCGTTATTTTCATAAAAATAGTAATATCCGTCGGTATGTTTAGACGGAATGCCTTTTTTCGAAAAATTATTAAGCGACGTTAGACGCTTATTTATGTCTTTACGGAACGGTATCTTTTCTAAATATGCCTGAGTAAGGGCATTTTCTTCGTTTACCCATTTCGCAGTCTGGGCAGAAGTGTCGTTTTCTAACGGGCGGTAAGGGTCTGCCACCTCGATATCAAAATATTTGTCAACAACAGTTGTGTCGACAGGAGCCTGCGGATATTTCAAATTTTCATGTTTTTGGTTGCACGCAGCTAAACTTAAAGCAGCAATGCATGTTAGCGAAATTGTTTTCATTACTGTGATATGGCTTATTAGACTTAATTTCCTATATATCTTTATACGACAAACCTGGCGTATTAATCATAACGTCAGGTTTGTCGTTCTTATTTTAATATTATCTTTAACGCCAAGAATTACAAACCTTTCCCATGGCAGTTTTTAAACTTCTTACCGGAGCCACACGGACATGGGTCGTTACGCCCCACCTTGGGCCCGTTTACTATTGGCTGGGAATGTGTCTGTTGTCCTTGAGGGGCAGAAGCGGCAGCACGCTGTTCTGCCTCGCCAGGCAATCCGGCCGATTCGCGGCTTGTACGGTAACGGCTATAGTCGTTAGGACGTTCAGGCATTGCTTTACGCATTTCAGGCATACGGCGTTGCGATTCTGACACACCTTTTTCCGATTCAAGCTGTGCTTCAGCGGCACGCGGAGCCACTGGCTGTCGCGGCTGTTCAGGAATATATATCTGGCCGCGCATTAGTGCAGAAACCGCTTTTACATTAAGGGTATTCATTGCATTTTCAAACAAGTGGAACGATTCCACCTTGTAAATTACCAATGGGTCTTTCTGCTCGTACGATGCATTTTGAACCGACTGGCGCAACTGGTCAAGTTCGCGCAAATGCTCTTTCCAAACCTCGTCGATAGTTACAAGCATTATAGCCTTATGCCACTCTTTGACAATAGATTTGCAATGAGTATTATAAGCGTCCTGAACATCGGCCGGAATATTGAATATACGTTTGCCGTCTGTAATTGGAACCAATATACGGCCCTTGGCATCGTGATTCTCAACCGCATCCTTTATTACCGGGTATGTTATCTCCACAATGCGCTCGCTTTTACGCTCAAACCCGTCGTAAACAGCCTTGGTTATTGCATTTAGCACATCCTGACGCGACATTTTTGGAAATTCCTCTTCTGAAAACGGCACCTCTACAGAGAATACTTTCAGTATCTCCATTTTAAGTTCCGGATAGTCGGTTGGAGAATCATATACGTTCACAATATTCTCCACCGTATCATAAAGCATGTTGTTTATATCAATGCCTATACGCTCACCGACAAGAGCATGCTGACGGCGTGAATATATGTACTGACGCTGCTTGTTCATCACATCGTCGTATTCAAGAAGGCGCTTACGAATTCCGAAGTTATTTTCTTCAACACGTTTCTGAGCCGTTTCAATTGAATGATTCAGCATTTTCGACTCAATCATTTCGCCTTCCTTAATGCCCATTCGGTCAAGCATTTTTGCAACCTTGTCAGATGCAAACAAACGCATAAGCTGGTCTTCAAACGACAAATAGAACACCGATGAACCCGGGTCGCCCTGACGGCCGGAGCGTCCGCGAAGCTGCCGGTCAACACGACGCGACTCATGGCGTTCGGTACCTATAATTGCCAAACCTCCGGCGGCTTTGACTTCTGCCGATAATTTTATGTCGGTACCACGGCCAGCCATATTTGTGGCAATGGTAACCGTGCTCTTTTTACCGGCCTGTGCCACAATATCAGCCTCTTTCTGGTGAAGTTTGGCATTAAGCACGTTGTGCGGAATGTGCCGCAATGTAAGCATTTTAGAAAGCAGTTCCGATATTTCAACCGATGTTGTACCAACCAAAACCGGACGGCCTTGTCCAACAAGCTCCACTATATGTTCTATAACGGCAGCATATTTTTCTTTTTTGGTTTTAAACAAACGGTCGTCCATGTCGATACGTGCAACAGGCTTGTTGGTAGGTATGGTAACGACATCTAGTTTATATATGTCCCAGAACTCTCCGGCCTCGGTTTCGGCCGTACCTGTCATGCCGGCCAGCTTATGATACATACGGAAATAATTCTGCAACGTTATTGTTGCAAACGTCTGTGTAGCCGCCTCTACTTTTACACCTTCTTTAGCTTCGATTGCCTGATGCAGTCCGTCGGAATAACGGCGGCCTTCCATAATACGGCCGGTTTGTTCATCGACAATCTTTATTTTATTATCGTCAATAACATACTCTACATCTTTTTCAAAAAGAGTGTAAGCCTTCAGCAGCTGTGTAACCGTGTGTACACGTTCTGCCTTTATCGAATAATTGTCAAGCAAAGCATCTTTCTTTTCCTGACGCTGTTCCGGCGTAAGCGACTCGTCGCCTTCTACTTCTGAAAGCTGTGAAGCAATGTCAGGCAGCACAAAAAATTGTGGGTCGGCAGAATGTCCGGTAAGCTCGTCAATACCCTTGTCAGTCAATTCTACAGACCTGTTTTTTTCGTCAATTACAAAATACAGCGGCTCTGTAGCTTTAGGCATTTCCCTGGAGTTGTCCTGCAGATAATAAGCCTCGGTTTCAAGAAGGAGAGGCTTGATTCCTTCCTGCGACAGATATTTGATTAACGAACTGTTTTTGGGCAAACCCTTGTAAGCCCTGAACAATGCCAGCGCACCTTCCTTACGCACATCCTTATCGTCTGAAGCAATTTTTTCTTTTGCTTCCATAAGCAGTTTTCCGGCAAGACGGCGTTGGGCATCATAAACACGCTCAACATTGTGCTTAAAATCGTTGAACATCTGATCATCGCCTTTTGGAACGGGGCCAGATATAATAAGCGGCGTACGGGCATCATCAATAAGCACAGAGTCAACCTCGTCAACTATGGCATAATAATGTTTGCGCTGCACCATGTCCGATGGGGCCATAGCCATATTATCGCGCAAATAATCGAAACCGAACTCGTTGTTTGTTCCAAAAGTAATATCGCACATATATGCGGCACGGCGTTCCGAAGAATTTGGCTGGTGCTTGTCTATACAGTCCACACTCTGTCCGTGGAACATATACAGCGGACCCATCCATTCTGAGTCGCGTTTCGAAAGATAGTCGTTAACAGTAACTACGTGCACTCCACGGCCTGTCAGTGAACGCAGGAAAACCGGCAGCGTAGCAACAAGTGTCTTACCCTCGCCAGTTGCCATTTCGGCAATTTTGCCCTGATGCAATACAATACCGCCAATCAACTGCACGTCGTAGTGCACCATATCCCATACTATTTCGTTGCCTCCGGCCAGCCAGTGATTATTATATATGGCTTTGTCACCTTCAATCGAAACGAAATCCTTACCGGAAGCGGCAAGGTCGCGGTCCATTTGCGTTGCCGTAACCTCGATGGTTGCATTAGAAGCGAATCGGGATGCGGTTTCACGCATAGCTGCAAAAACATTGGGCAACGCTTTATCCAATTCACGCTCGTATGTGTCAAGAATATTTTTCTCCCTCTTGTCTATTTCATCCCATAGAGGCTGACGCTCCTCAAACGGCAGATCTTCTATACGGCTTTTTATGTCCGCAATAGCCTGGCTGTCATCCGACACGGCATCGGCCAGCTGCTTTTTTACATCTGTCACAATTTGACGAAGTTCGTCGTTAGAAAGCTTCTTCATGTCCGGGCCAAGAGCATTTATTTGGTCCACAATTGGCTGTATTTCGCGTAAATCTCGCTGCGATTTATTTCCAAATAGTTTATTTAGTATGGATAATACTGACATTTTTATATTGTTTTTATTGTTATCGATTAAGTTTGCAGACACTGTCTTTGTCCGTATTTCAATTTTCCGATTTTAACGTAAAGCGCAGGGGCGGAAGTTGTGCCGCATTGGGAGAGCGAATCCTAAGAATGCGTGCAACAGAAGGAGCTATTGCCCGTGCATCAATTGGCTGGCTCAAGCGTTGAGGTGCCAATGACTTATACATCAGGAAAACCGGGGCGGCCATAAGGCCTGAGCGTACCGTTGTCCTGTATTCTTTTCCTGTCGACGGATTAACTTCTACAATTTCCCAGCCGGGATTAACTTCAATCAGAATGTCGCCCGACAAATCTACCGTAGTATTGCGTTTAAGTGCCGAAGAATTAGCACCTGCCCTTGCGGCAACAATGTCTTCTATTGTCCAGGCACCGCTAACACCCGACATTCTTACCAAAAATTCAGCCGCTTCCTCCCGAATCGACTTTAGGTCTATGTCTTTTTCTTTTATTAAGTCCTTATTAAGAAACAGTTGGCCACGGTCATATCCGGTCACCCATTCACCCTGGCCATGCTTTGCCATAAGATAAACGTTAAGCAGCGACACCGCATGACGGGGATTGAACTCTCCATTTGGAATCCCCCACTTGTCATCATCACGTTTTGTATTTGGTGCCGACGGCGTGCCCGACAAAAATATAAACGTTTTATCCAACCCTACATTTTTATCTATAACATCAAACAGCCTGCTTAAATCGGCATCAAGTTTCAAATAGCTGTCCAGTGTTTCCAACCGGCTGTCTGAATCCTTAGCCTTGGAAAAAGGAGCCAGTGTATATGCAAGGTTCAGCATATCGGCAGCATCACGGGTTCCCAGCTGCAAACCCTTTATATAATCGGAGGCTATGTCGGTTACCTCGGTATTTACGGGGGCCGAAGTCTTGTAGTTTGCAAAACGGTCAACGTCGTTCCGCTGAAACATATGGCGAAACGGATAATACTTTTTATAAGCCGGCAAATCCGGATATTTATCCGGAGCCATACTAGGACGCCAGGTCAGCGTGTCCAAACGGGAAGACAGCGGACGCGAATAGTTTCGTGCCGACATTGGCGGAGGCACATCCTTATAATAAGTTGTAGTTGCCCACTTACCATTTGTGTCGTCAATCCAGAAAGCACTGTTTCCGGCATGACCGGCCATAACTATCGACTGGGTAGAAACCGGCGCTACGGCATATACACTACCAATACCACCACCGTCAATACGGACTTCGTCCGACAATGTACTAACACGTATAGCCTTGGGCGACAGTGTCTCGTCGGTATAATTGCCTATGCTGGCATTGTCATGCAAAACAGAAATACGCCGTTTTGTAGCCGTATCATATACGCTTCCACTCGGAATACCGTTTACTGCCGGTTCGGCACCTGTATAGATCAATGCAGAAGCAGCGGTAGCATCCAGCTGCGTACCGAAATCTACATTATCCATCATAACGCCGCCATTAATCAGGCGGTTAAAGCCATTTGGACCAAAATACCCCCTGAGCAGGTCTATGTAGTCCTCGCGCAAACCTTCCACAACAATTCCAACAACCAGTTTGGGTCTGGGCGACGGCGACTGCGCAACAATGGTAAATGTTACCATTGACGCAATCAGTATAGAAGTTATTTTTGCCGTTATATAACGGTCGCTTTTTTTATGCATTGTGACAAATAAATATATCTGGCTGACAATATTACATCCGCCAGAATCAATG
>SSTG01000350.1 GCA_004801635.1 Muribaculum caecicola
TGATGCGGAACGCAGGCATTCCCACCGATGGACTTTTCCTTAATGCCGATGCCGGATTTGACTGCCACGATTTCAGAAGAAAGTGCGAGAGTGTGGGAATCATTGCCAATGTGGACTTCAACAACCATACCAAAAATGATGAGAAATACCTTTTGGACACCGAACTTCTCTCCCTCAGATATAGTATCGAACTAACGAATGCATGGATGGATTCCTTTCGATCCGTTCTCAACCGTTTCGACAAAACTGCTTCCAGTTGGAAAGGGTGGAATCTGTTGGCATTCCATGTGATATTTCTTAAACATATTAACAAATTCAAAATGTCAAGATGACTTC
>SSTG01000351.1 GCA_004801635.1 Muribaculum caecicola
TGGAGGCAAAGGTCTTGGCAGTACGACCGCCATAGCGCGACAGCCGGGTAAAATTGACTTTGCCCGGAATCAACGCTACAGTGCGTATTGTTAAAATCAGCCAGTTGAGGAACCTTTTGCTCATTTTGGTTGTAGTATTTTCAAATACCGACTTACACCGAAAGGTGAAGTCTTTGAGAATCGCCAATACGTTCATACGCTAAGTTTTTTATAATGAACGCTTTGGCGATTCATTTGTATTTGATAATTCGTTATATTAACTTAAGTTTCAACTACTTCTGTAATTTTTACCGAATCATTGTAAAAAGGCAGATCCAAAAAATGCACTCTGCTA
>SSTG01000352.1 GCA_004801635.1 Muribaculum caecicola
GCCACGGACATCAGCGAGTTTTTCATGTTGTTTTTAACCTTGGTAACGAGCTGGATTCCGTTCATGAACAGGAACTCAAACAGTTGTTTACCGATATATCCTTTATCACCACAGAGTTTGCCCTTGACGTTCTCAATAAATGACTCTGAATACAGTGGCTCGCGGTCATCGACATTGCCGGGTGTGAACATAAAGTTCAGAATCTCACCTTTATCATTGATGATCAGGTGCAGCTTAAAGCCGAAGAACCATCCCATCGAGCACTTGCCACGCTGGGCTATGCCTTTGAAAGTCTTGTGGATAAGTATGCGCTGGTGTTTGCAGACTCTCAACG
>SSTG01000353.1 GCA_004801635.1 Muribaculum caecicola
AAATAATGATTGCAAGTTTAAATAAAATGATGAAATTTTTCATGGACATTTATTATAGTGATTTTAAGCCTGGCTTATATCGGAACTGAATATGTTTTCCTGTTTTTCTAGGAACCTTTATCTCTTACTTTTGCACTTTCCTTAATAAAAGGATTATAGTTAATCCGGTTTTTATGTTTTTTGCATAAGATTCCTGATTGCCGTTATTGGTAGTCATGCTTGTTCCCAGTACCGGTTTGCCTTCTGTTTTTTGCAGCTTCATATTCTTTCAGTTGTCGCATGTACTCTTTCCAGTCTTTTTTGTCTGCCCACATCCATTTTTTTGTTCGGAA
>SSTG01000354.1 GCA_004801635.1 Muribaculum caecicola
TGGACCACGGTGACATCGGCTGCTTCGAGCAGCGGCTGTACCGCGTCGGAAAGTATTCAACGATAACCGTTGACGGCGTGCATTACTCTGTGCCTGACCGTCTGGTGGGCTCTCAGGTGGCGGTAAAGCTGTATTCCGAGCGCATCGTGGTGCTTTACGGTCGCGACAAGGTGGCCGCACATGCCCGGAGCCGTCGCTCCGGCGACTGGGTCATCGACCTGATGCATTATCTGGGGACATTCCTGCGCAAACCGGCCGCCCTGGGGAGGTCTGTGGCTCTGCAGCAGGTACATCCGTCGGTGGCGGCGCTTTACCGCGACCACTTCCGCTA
>SSTG01000355.1 GCA_004801635.1 Muribaculum caecicola
TGGACCACGGTGACATCGGCTGCTTCGAGCAGCGGCTGTACCGCGTCGGAAAGTATTCAACGATAACCGTTGACGGCGTGCATTACTCTGTGCCTGACCGTCTGGTGGGCTCTCAGGTGGCGGTAAAGCTGTATTCCGAGCGCATCGTGGTGCTTTACGGTCGCGACAAGGTGGCCGCACATGCCCGGAGCCGTCGCTCCGGCGACTGGGTCATCGACCTGATGCATTATCTGGGGACATTCCTGCGCAAACCGGCCGCCCTGGGGAGGTCTGTGGCTCTGCAGCAGGTACATCCGTCGGTGGCGGCGCTTTACCGCGACAACTTCCGCGA
>SSTG01000356.1 GCA_004801635.1 Muribaculum caecicola
TGGACCACGGTGACATCGGCTGCTTCGAGCAGCGGCTGTACCGCGTCGGAAAGTATTCAACGATAACCGTTGACGGCGTGCATTACTCTGTGCCTGACCGTCTGGTGGGCTCTCAGGTGGCGGTAAAGCTGTATTCCGAGCGCATCGTGGTGCTTTACGGTCGCGACAAGGTGGCCGCACATGCCCGGAGCCGTCGCTCCGGCGACTGGGTCATCGACCTGATGCATTATCTGGGGACATTCCTGCGCAAACCGGCCGCCCTGGGGAGGTCTGTGGCTCTGCAGCAGGTACATCCGTAGGTGGCGGCGCTTTACCGCGACCACTTCCGCGA
>SSTG01000357.1 GCA_004801635.1 Muribaculum caecicola
TCCAGCTCGTTACCAAGGTTAAAAACAACATGAAAAACTCGCTGATGTCCGTGGCTGACAAAATTATGCTTCGCAAAAGAGCTCTTGTTGAATCTGTTAACGATGAACTTAAAAATATCGCTCAGATAGAACACTCAAGGCACCGGTCGTTCGCAAATTTCATAACCAATGCCTTGAGTGCTATCGCTGCTTACTGCTTTTTTCCAAAGAAACCATCGATTTCTCTGGAGTTCGTATCGGACAATCAATTGACGTTGTTCTGATTGCTTATATCGAATTCACGTTAATTTATTCATCGCCAGCCGACATATACGAAAAATCATTTTCGCA
>SSTG01000358.1 GCA_004801635.1 Muribaculum caecicola
TCCAGCTCGTTACCAAGGTTAAAAACAACATGAAAAACTCGCTGATGTCCGTGGCTGACAAAATTATGCTTCGCAAAAGAGCTCTTGTTGAATCTGTTAACGATGAACTTAAAAATATCGCTCAGATAGAACACTCAAGGCACCGGTCGTTCGCAAATTTCATAACCAATGCCTTGAGTGCTATCGCTGCTTACTGCTTTTTTCCAAAGAAACCATCGATTTCTCTGGAGTTCGTATCGGACAATCAATTGACGTTGTTCTGATTGCTTATATCGAATTCACGTTAATTACTCATTATATTCTTCAAGATATGTCTGGCAAGCAAGAGCC
>SSTG01000359.1 GCA_004801635.1 Muribaculum caecicola
CAGCAGCGGCCGCGTAAGACGTGTGATGACCGATGAGGTACGCCGCCGCATCGACGGTTTTATCGCCCGCAACCGTGAGAACGTCGCTGCCGGGCTGCACAAGCAACAGATGCGCAAGCTCGATATGTGGAGACGTCTTCAGGACGAAGGTGCGCGTATCGCCTATTCCACAGTCTGCCAGTATGTCCGTGCGCTGGAGGCAGCGCCGAAGCCGCAGGAGAAGCCGGCAAAGGCATATATCCGTCAGGACTATGAGCATGGATTCCGTTGCGAGTTCGACTGGGGTGTGCTTACCCTGTGGATCGGTGGGGTCAGGAGGCGCCTTC
>SSTG01000035.1 GCA_004801635.1 Muribaculum caecicola
GGCATGGTCGATTATACTGTAGCCTCTCACCCTGCCGTCCTTGTCCTTCTGGAAACTGATGTCTATGCCAAACTTTGTCTTGAGAACATCAATGAGAGTCTGTATGCGCTGGCAGTTCTCCTCGCTCAACGGTTTGCCGTGGTTATCAAGTATTTTGCGAATGTCGGTGTTCAACTTTGCCTTTACCGGCTTTCGATTCTTACCTTTTGACACTTTGACATTATCGACACTTTGACATTTTCCCTCGGCTATCTCGCTCTTGTATTTCCGGATTATGGCACGAAGCTGCGTAGCGCGGTCTTTGCGCTTGGGGCTGTTCCTGGTGATTCGATTGAGAATGTCATCGATGGCGATATTCCCGGCGTCGCCTCCACACTTGAACAGACGGTAGCCGTCGAGCGATTTCTCTATCTTGTAACCATGAGTCTTGACGATATTGGCAAACTGCCCCTCCGTTTCGTAGTCGTAGCCGAGAATTCGGTCAATATCTTTCTTGATGTCAGGAGAGAGTATGCGATTTGCGCACTCGTTAAGCCTTCGCCTGTCCTGATGGTCAGAAATGGCATAACCGTTAGGCTTTATTCTCGTTGAGAGAATATGCACATGGTTGTTGCCGGTATCATGATGGGCGTAAATGAAATACGGCTGACGGGCATAGCCCATACCCACCATAAGCTCTCGCGCGAAGTCGGTGAGTTCTTCAGGCGACATGGCACGTCCTTTCACCGAGGCCGACACATGGAACTGGAAACGTGTTGTCTTTGTATTGCCATAGGTCTTTGAACTTTCTTTCAGATACCTCTCGACTTCTGCCGACGCATCAAGGCCGAAGCGGTGCAGCGTATCTACATTGTGACGCAACGCTTTGCTGACGTTCTCCATCGCCATGAGGGATGCCACACCATCGGCAATCTTTTTCTCGTTATATCGAGCGCCGGGGAAACCGCCGCCGGACACATCGTTGAGCTTCTTGACTATCATTTTCCTGATATTATCATATTATAGAGGTATGTCAGCACCTGTTGGATTTTATCTGTACCCTCGCAAAACTGACTGAAGGGAAGAAGATCAGCCGCCCGCAACGAGTAAGGATTCATTTTCTGCTGTTCGTTGATGTGCTTTGCAACCTGATTGGTGTTGGTGCCGGTCCTTTCGATGAGCTTGATAGCGGACTTGATCAAAGCAATCATACGGGGATTGTCTCGGTCAGCCATCGGCTGCTCTTCATATTTGAGTGTGGCACAACGTACAAACGCACTCAGATTACCGTCGGTGTATCGGTCGGCTCTTGACTGCATTTCTACGTGGGTCTGCGAATCGACACGTATTTTTATAGTGATGGATTTTTTATCCGGCATAGAGATTAACTTTTTAAGATATTATGGTTTGATAGATTGGTTGATTGAATATCTGATACAATGAAGACTATATGACTTGGTATAATGATTGCTTGATGATTTGATGAACTGACACCTTGATGATATAATATCTTAGTGACTCGATTGTCTGATTATCCAATGCTCCATTACCCGATGACTTATTGTCCAATGGCTCATTATCATATTATCCAATGTATCGATTATCCAATGTGACGATGACCGATAAACCGAAGTATCACGGTTCATGATAAATGTGTTGCTTGATAATATATCAACCGCAGATTTTCAGTTTTTCATCATTCATTTTTCAGTCTATCATCGTTCACGGGCAATGTATCATTAGACAAAAGACTGCGAGTTTCGAGCGGGATTGACCCTCACCTCGGGGGAGGCGGGATAGCCGTTGTGGACACAATCGGCATATCTTGCAAAGCAAGGTTTATACTCCAAATCAGGCGTGAGCAACCGGGGTATCTCAGTCAGTTCGACCTTGGTCGAAAATGTCATAATGTCAAAAGTTCATAGTGTCAGCTCAAGCGTCATATTTTGCGATAGCAACCGTGTGACTTTTTCTTCACGAATCCTCGGCCTCCGTCTCTTAGGAATCTCTTGACCGAAGATTCCGAGATTCCGAGTTGCAGGGCTTCCCGGACAGCTTCTGCCGTGGTGAACGAATCCCTGAGGTTTCCGAGTAACTCGGTGAACCGGTTGTCAAGGATACCGGTTTCAATCTCCGGTGCAATCCGGCTCTCCATGTTTCTGAAATATTCGGTGAGCCTGATGGCGAGTTCGGCAGTTCCCGGTTCAATTTTATCCATGCCCGATTCTCCACAGATGCAGTGCATAATCTGTATGACCAGGCAGAAGCGGACGAGATAAGTTTCCAGTTTGCCGCACAACGCCCTGACAGCATCTGAATCCGTTTCAGCATAAGCCTTGTTATTGACCTCGTCTTTCCATTGAATTACGCGGAGCTTTGCCTCTTGGGAAAACAGTAGCTCTATTGAGGTTGCTTTTCCCTCTTGGTCTGTTGAAGGAGTGACGGTTATTACCCTTCGGATAATTCGTTCCCATTCTTCAAGAACGCCGTCCGGCATGGCGGTGTCGTTCCACGACGGCATCTCGTCAATTTCGGGATAGACTTTCAGGAATCGGGATGAAAAGCCATTCATCATTCGCTTGCCGCCGAACTGTTCGCCCAGACGACCGGGCTGTGTAGTGCCAATAATAGAACAATAGGGATTGGCGAGGAAGATATGCTCGTTGTTTGACTTTCGGCTGTACTTGAAAGGCGTACCGCTGAACAGACTGAGAAAGTAGCCCTCGTCCGAACCGTTGTAGCGGTTGAAATTGGAAAGAAGGCTGTCTATCTCATCCTTGTAAATCAGCACTCCGCGCGGATTGTCGCGCAACGCTCCGATAAGAGCCTCTACAGTGGAGTCAACCACTACATGGCATTTTCGCTTAGGCATCTTCATTTCTTCAGGAAGAGAATGTCTCTCACGCTGCTTTGCCGACATGCGTTCCCATCGGCGGTAGGTTTCCATCTCCTTGCAGTAGATCATGTCATACTCTCCGTCGAGTTTGAGAAGAGGTGCGACCGCCTGTTGCAATGGAGGTGTCTTGCCACAGCTCGGCGAGCCGACAAGCACCATGTAGATTATCGGTCGGCTTACCCATCCTGTCATGAAGCGGACTGACCAAGTGTTGCCCATAGCAGCCGCGAATACTGTAAGGAATGAAGCCGAAGTGAAATCGACATTATAGTTCTCATACTCCTCAAGAGCCTCTATTATGTCGCGGATTGCTTTCGGAAATATCTCCAGAGGGAAAGAAGGAGCTTCGGTAGTTTTACCGGAATCGCTGGTAAAGGCAATGCTATCCTCCTCAATCAATCCGCATCCGGCTTCCAACGGAAAGCGTGGATGGTTGTAATAGCCATTCGCTTTCATGATGCTCAGATATTGATGTTACGTTGTCCGAGGGCTTTGCGTACCTCATATTCCGGGTACATAATCTTGTTGCCGGTCTTGACAGGTTTGAGGATACCTTTATTTGCCCAGTGCCAGAGTGTGGCATCGCATACGCCAAAGAGTTCCTTTACCTCGGCTTTGGTGAGCATACGTTCTTTCTTGGCTGCCTCGACCATCGAGCCGAGTTCATCCTTTGCGCGGCGGATCAAGTCCTCCGAAAATGCTTTGAGGTCTTCGGCGTTCATCTCTACCTTGACATGGGCCCGACCCTCATTGAGCATATCTAATAAATCTTGCATTTTTGTTTTGATTGCCGACATTGTTCGACGCTTCTACTGGCGGCATAAGACAGAAACGCCACCGCTCCGAAATGGAACGATGACGCAAAAGTATAGCGTAATTTCTTGGATTAAAAAGAATTGGAGGTTCGTTAAGTTCGCGAACTATAAAACGAATCAAACGAATCGAAAAGAGGCTATTTCAGTCTACTCCATCTGGGTCAATTCGTAAAACATCGGTCTTTATAGAGTCAATAGCGAAGCGATGTTCTGGCTCGTCTTTGATAAATCGCTTACGATTGGGAGATAAATCTTGTAGCGTGTTTACGCTCTTCTGCACCTGACGCTCGCCGACGATTTTGCATTCAGGGAATGTGGCGGATAATATCTTGACAAATCGTTTGACAGGTGTTGACGGATCCAGCTCGCCAGACTCGACAAGTGCGACATATAAGTGCGCTATGTCAACACCACGGATATGTGTTTCTATCCATTTGCCAATGCGCTTAACAATCTCACTGCCGTGAGATGCCAAAAGGGAAAGAAGGTCATGAGATAATTCTGCGTTTTCTGTAATTTTAGCAGTCGGTTTAGACTCATCAATACCCTCCAACGCCCAATCAGCCAAATTGCAGTTATCTACACTCATGCGATAATCAAGATACTCCTTCAAATCCTTGCGCGAGCGTCGTTTATCCTCTACCTCCCTCGCAAGAAATGTCTTCATGAACTTTGCAAGCTGCCACTGGTACTGTTTGTTGTCAATCGACTCTGCCGCTTCCTCAATATTATCTATCATCATTTCAGAAGAGCGTCCATATTTGAGCCATGCGGCAAAGGGCAACCGGTATTTAGCCCATTCGCTCCCTTCTGCCTGTTCGCCAAATATATTCTCAGCAAAATCCGACTCTTGAAGAATCTTCAAAAGCTCATCCAAGTCCAGATTGTCAAGGTCAATCATATTCTCCAATCGCTTCTGAAACTCCGGCGACGAAAGAAATGCTGCTGCACCCAACAAAAACACCTCCAGCGAGTCCGCTTCGCCCATCGCCGCAGCAAACTCGCCATATTCCTGCGGATGCTCCTCCATCCACATCTTCAAATCAATCTTTCCATCCTGACTGCCTAAGTTATCTTGCTGATTTTTCATAGTGAAATTTCTAATTCATAAACTAATAACGCGCAAAGGTCAAAAAAAGATAATAGTACTTTGAACGATAACAGCGACAACACATAAGTTCCGCCAAGCTGTGCAGTATCTTCAATCCAACCCTCGGACAAGTAACACCCGACCATGAGAACGAGCAACGCTCCCCGCGCAATCCAAAATACATCCAATTTATGTGTCATAGTCGTTTTGAAATAAGCGAATAAATTTTCGTCACAATAATATATGGGATAATTGAGATTAACGAATACATTATCATAAATAATATCAGGTAATCTGAATGTGTTGTGGATTTACTTAGATTGGGGAAAAGAAAACAGATTGCAACAGATAGGCTGTTAGCTATCCAGACCGACAAAGAAAGTCTGATAATACTTTTCCTAAACCACTTAAATGCAATGAATCCACTCAACAAACTACATAATAGGAATATAAACGTATAGTATATGTCCCATTCCATATACAACATACTATAACCTGTTCCTACTGAAACAAAAGCTTCAAAAGCCACAAATATCCAAAATCGTTTATCGGTCAGTATCATATTTGTTCAAGATAAGCAACAATTCGTGAAAAAGAAGATTTCATCTCGTTTGTGAAATCTTCTTTTTTCACGATTCGTTGGTACATTCGTTTAACGTTTTCGTAATCAGCGTTATTGGAGAGTTTGGCAGAAATTAGTCCAACCATACAATGAGTATCAAGCCCTGAACAGTATGGGCTATATTGTTCAATTGGCATAGTATTCAATAGCCGGTCTATTGAATCGATACGGTCATATTGAGAGATAAAATCCAACGCAATAGGAAGTAATGGCGACAGCCCCACATCAAGCCGGTTATAGTCGTCAGGCTCATCGTCTGAAAGAATAAAGCGATCTGTTTGGGCTACCTGCATTTTCCATCTTAAATCCGGATTAAATCCTTGCAGTTTTATTCTTTGAAGCAATAAAAGATTTATAAATGCAGAATGGTTCAGAGTGAAGCCACAGTCATTGCATATTGTGGTTATATCTCCATAGTCCACACTGACATACGGAAATATGTTTACCTCAAAACCCCATGAACAATAAGTGAAAAATATTTTATCAGTACGTCTGCCTGCTTTTCGACTCAATGCAAATCGACCCCTGAGGATTTTGAAACCGTTAGCAGCGGCGAATGGCTCCAAGGTGGAGAAAATATGTTTTTTAACGTCCTGTATCTTCATAATCACATCCTGTTTATGTTAGTATGAGGCATCAGAACCTTTGATAAATCAATATCTCCGCGAAAATCTACGTCAGTAAGGCTGGCTTCGGAAAAGTCAACATCCTCCAATCGTCCTTTATTAGACACCAAAAATGATAATTTATCCCCATAATAATAGCTGTCGAATTTCGGTCCGCAAAACACGCAACCATGAACGGTTCCGATAAATCTGCACTTTGAAAATGAAGCGGCAATGAATGTGGTATTGAAGTCGCAGTTAATAAACGTACAACCAATGAAATCTGCAATTCCGAGACTTCTTAATTTGACATTTTCAAAAGTGCAACCCAGATAGACCGTTTTCCGTAGCAAGACCGAAGTCCGTCCACCCATAGAGAAATGTTGTAACTTACCTCCTTTGAAAACACATTCTATAAATCGACACCCTCTTGCAAGGACATCTGAAAAATCACATCCAAGAAATTGGCATCGCTCAAATTTCTTTTTAGTCCACCACACGGCAATGCCTTCGTTGCAAAACGAGGTGCGCTTAAAAACCTGATTGCTATATTGTTTATCGGTCAGTTTCATATCTTTATTCCGTTTAAGGCCAACACTTTTCTATTATTATGCCATCGCGTGTGTAATACTTCCACGTTCCGATATTGTCGGTGTAATCTCCTTCTCTATCCCAATCATGGAGCATCCACCCTTCAGCTGCAAGTTTACCATCTTCATAGTATTGACGACAATAAATCAGCGAATCCGGAGCCGATGGGTAGATTGTGTTGACACTGTCGGAATTTGCACGAAGACTATCAAACTTCCATACCGGTCTATATGACTGGAACATTTCTTTGAACAGTTCTTCACGTTTTTCTGATGACAGTTCTGTGTCATAATTCCACCGCCAGTATTTTCGTTGTGAATAATAGATATAATCCTCATCAGGTCCGAAAGTAATAGTAAGCCAATATTTCCCGTCTTTAGTCGGCTCATAATATAAAATATAGCCTTGATAATCGTATGTTTCTTTATTGTCTTCAAATGGAGCACCCAACTCATGGAGGTTCAAAGGGAGTCTCCCATATTTATTTTGGAAATCTTCAATTTTTACAATGATTTCATTGCCGACTCGTTCTATTTCAGCGGTTTTGACAACCATAGTTCTTTTGCATGAAATAACAATCGCAATCAAAACCGCGACAATCAACAGCACCATATAAGTATGCGAGTTCCATAATCGTTTATCGGTCAGTTTCATATTTGTTCAATGAGTTTTCGGGATAAATTTCATTATCATAATGGTTGACACCGTGAACACAATCAATGCACCGATAACGGCACAAAGACTTGCAACAGCCATTGTTTCTAAATCACCGGACTTATTATGGAACCATAGGAAACCTTGATATTGATTAGCCCATATAGTCGAAAACATCAGATTAGAGCAGCCAATAAATAAAGAAACAATGTCGTTGGAATACCTAAATATCGCATATCCCAATATCAGTTGGAATATTGGCAAAGCCATACAAACGTAGGCTCCCCCAGCTATAAAATGCTGCGCAATACAGAATTTGAATATATGTAGCGACACAAACTATGAAGATTGGAATTATAGCCTTATAATTGCCTTGGTTACCTTTAACCAACAATGCAAAACTTACAAGTATGGCTAAAAATAACGCGATTACCAACGAAATTTTCATACTGATTTCATCAGCATTAGCTTTGGGAACTACGTATAACATTATTATTGCTTCTATAAGAAGCAATCCGACCATATATAGGTTATTTTGCCACCGCTTCATATTACTTTCTATAAAACTGTAAATTTATAAAAATCTGAATCAAATAAACTAATAAGAAAACCAAAACTACATCAAAAATGGCTATGACGTAAATCTCACCTGCTCCACTAAATAGATACAGTGAAATTAAATATGGTATAAAGTTTATGGGATTCTCAGCATGGAACATCACATACAACAATAAAGGGTACAGAAAGAGTGTTAATGAAGAAATTATCTTATTAGCAATAGTACGATTTTTGATTGCATTATAATAGAAATATAAGATAAATATAGCAAAAATAATACGCCCTTTGAGATAGGAAATCTGAAGAACATTATGTGATATATCATCAATACCGGCATCCGGGAATATCGGAGGAAGAAATAGCATCAATAAAAATGCCACTACTATAAGATGTGGTATATATTGGAATATTAGAGAGTAGATGCGCATGATTAAAGGTTTTTCAGATTTGTACTAATCCAACATAGCCGAGTTATTGCAAGAAATGAGGGCCAACAATAATATTGCTAACACTACAATCATAACGATCCCAGTCAAATACCTATTTTGAGAGCGGGATGATTGACTGTCAAAAACATCATTGCCGCCGAAACGCTCAATCGCCTCGATGACGCTCTTGTTGCGACAGTATTTTCCCGAAAGGCTGACAAAAATATGTTGCTCACGTTTATTATCGGATTTGGCAACGATAAATAAATCGCGCTCAAAAAGAACAGCAGAGGCATAGGAGGACCTATAATAGACCTCACACTTCTTTATCTGAGACCATTTAAGCACAGTAATCTTACTCCAATCTTTTATCTCCATACCATTGGCATCTATTTTCAGGTAATTGCGCCCGCAACGAATATATTTGCCGACATAACACATTGTTATAATCCCGAAAAACGATATGCCGATTATCGCACCGACAGGCCATCCGTCAGTAAGGCCCCAATAAACATTGAGAGCCAAACATACAAGACAAAACAGAGGAAACGTAAACGTCTCTCTCGCAATATATTCATCTTGCTGTTTCATCGCTTGACTTCTTTCTTATTAGCATATGTTCGTCTCCCCACTCATTCTCTGTATAAATAAAAATATTATGAGGTATTCCCTTCGCGAAGTTTATTGTATTGAGGTCTCCCCAAACAGGATTTCCGTCCAAATCCACGCCCTTCACATCTTTTAGGTATAACAGATTGTTCTTTATTTTTACAAAAAATCCCTTGTTAAAGTCTGAGTAATAACCTTGTCTAATCCTGTTTTTATAAACGACAATACTCCCTTTTCCATGTGGACTTTGTTGTTGTCCAAAGACATCTTCTTTTTTCAAAAATGTTATGGTATCATTCTCCGAATTGAGAACCGAGCCGATAAACGTCAGTTCTGACTTACATAAATTGTTTCTATCTTTTGCTTTTATAACAGCTTGTTGCCCCTCATGATTGATAATTTTCTGCTCATGTGTTAGAATGGCTTCATCATATTCCGCAAAAGACGTATAAATTGTGTCTTTTATACAATCCTGACTAATCTCATAAGATGATATTTTGAGATACTCTGGGGCTTTATCTTCGCCATCAATCATACACCATACGACAATCAGAATGATTAAACTCGTCCATGCAATCCAAAATCGTTTATCGGTCGGTTTCATTTTCCACACGTTATTTTGATTCTATGAAAATTGGCAGACCGACATTTCGCGCCGCTATAAAAATCTCCGGTTCTCCATCGCAATTATTAGAATATCTTACCTCATAACCAATGGCAATCTTTGCATCAAGATAATCAGACAATTCTTTCCATCGTAATGTCCGAGATTCGGAAGCATTCGTGAATAGCATTGGAAAATCATCGAAATCATTGTTTGGAGTATGGAGATATAATGCTATCTGGCATCCATAGTCATGTTGAAAACAGACATATCCCCACACTTGAAATGGCAAACTGATTGACTTGGAATTTAGGCGGAATATGTCAAATTGATTAAACAGTACGTCAAGATGACTCTTTATTTCAGCCCATTTTGTAAGGGTATAGCCGTCTAAATGGATATGTTCGTAGTCATATTCCACTTTCCCGTTTCTCATTCCTATAACAATCCTATTAGCAAAGTCTAACTTGGATAGATGGCGATAATATCTCTTTAATCCTCGTTTCTTCATCGCTTGTCTCCTTTCAGTTGCCGGATGAATTGTTGAACTTTGGTCGGCGACATATGGGGGATTGAGTCTTTGGGATAGACTCTGTCCTCTTTGGAATCTTTGCATCGGATTATCACACTGTCAGGCGATATGTTGCTGTATCCGGGGGGAAACATGATCTCCGTTGAAGGATACCAGTCATCATATGCTTTGTAATATGAAATATCAGATGAGTCTGTATAAACGATTCTTGAAAAGTCATCAGGCATGACAAAATCCATATTATCAATGCCTTTGGGATATAAATCATAATAACGGCTGTCAATACGATGGTTGATAGTGGCTCTATTGGCGTGATATAAGATACTGTCGGTTGGACAGATAAATATTCGATTTTCATTGTTGTATCTTGCAAACAGTTCAAAGCAACCTGAACTGCTATCTATATCCCAATCATAATCGGAAATACCCACATACCCCACAGGAAAATAATTCAAGTCAGTTATAAACAATCCCGACTTGACCCCTAAGTTTATGTGTGGGGCTGACAATAAACCGCCTCGACTAAAAAGGATATAATCTCCTTTATCTGAACTATATTTCACGTCACATCCTGCCAACGTGAAATATGCCGGGATAAACATCAGAATTGTAATCACAAGGTCAATCCTGAGCCACCATTTCAATACACTCGGTTTTTCGAGCCCGCGACTGAACGGCAGCAGAAAAAATCCAAGAAGATAACCGACCAGAAGAGTCCAGAACGGCACATTCCACCGCCACACACGGCCGGGCCCCGAGAACTCTATCATGCAAATCGCTATGGCAATAAGCACAGGTTGCAGCCATACCATCCACAGGACTGTCTTATATCGGAGAGTGTCGGACATTGCGTTTATAAATTGAGTATTACAATACTGTCATTCCATTCAATCACTTCGCCGTTGTGAAACATCTTGTTGCCGGAAACAGCATAGCCATTACCGATGTATTTGAATTGTGACGGTTTTGCTCCACTAATGATTAACTTTTCAGCAACTTCACCTCCAACACCCTCATACTCGCCAGTATCTTTATCTTCTTTAATACCATCATAACATATCACTACTTGCGGATAATATACGTGATGTTTGTCTTTGGCATACTCTGAACCTTTGCATACGCGGAATGTTTCGATATCCACGCCGACATTATCTTCTTCAGTGAAATCCATTCCTACTATGTATCCCCAATAAATCTGTCCGTCAATATTATTGTAACCTTCAACCGAACTGTCGGCAGGCACGCTTACCCACTCTCCTTTATCGGTGATATTATCACTGCGGTAAGAGCAAGAAGATAATGACAATAACGATATTATTATCAAGAATAACTTTTTCATGAGTCTATTATCTGTAATTAAGCAAAGTTACAACTAATAATCGACATTCGATGTGACAAATGTCCCATCAGGGTATGAAAATCAGCGCAGAGATTAGCCGTTACATAATCATTCAGCACCGACAGGTCAATCCTCGGCATGAAGTCGTTAAGCCGTGCATATTTCGGGTGTTGTTTCGTCTTATCCTCAGTTGTTCTTGTTGATTAGGTTGACGATGACTTTTACCATTGTGTCCTTTTCCTCAGTGCGGCTTTCTGCTATCATAAGGGTAATGGCGACGAGGGTGTTGTCGGCAATGCGTTTGGTGCCATCCTCATTGTAGAGAATGCCGTTGCCATTGAGGAACCACAGGAACAGTGTGGCGGCAATGCGTTTGTTGCCGTCGCTGAATGAGTGGTTTTTGGTAACAAGGTACAGGAGCATGGCAGCTTTTTCCTCCACTGAGGGATATAGGTCAACGCCACCGAAGGTCTGGTAAATCTGACCGATGGAGCTTTTGAAGGAATCGTCCTTTTCGTTGCCGAACAATGTGCTGCCACCGAATTTCTCATGTAACTCGCGGATGACTTCCATGGCGTTTTCGTAAGTGGCATGAAACGACTCTTTACCGGTGGTGTCCTCGATCTTCAGTTCCTGATAGTCGTAGCGGTCAAGAGTGTCGAGGGCGTATGTGTAATCGACAACAACATCGAGCAATGAACGGCTGTCCTCCGTAAGCCTTTCCTGATTTTGGATTGTGCGGCCGAGCACTTTTATCAGCTGACTAAGCTCGTCATATTTCTGTGCAGCTATCCGCTCGTTTATGGCATAGCCTTGAAGAAGATACTGCTTCAATATCTTATTTGCCCAGATGCGGAATTGAGTACCACGTTTGGATTTAATGCGATAGCCAACAGAGATAATAACATCAAGGCTGTAAACCTGAGTCGGTTTGTACTTCGACAGAGTATTATGCAAAATTTGCATATTACTCTCTTTCTCCAGCTCGCCTTCCTTGAAAACATTAGAGATGTGGCGGGCAATAACTGACTGATCTTTGTCAAAGAGTTCGGCCATCTGCCCTTGGCTCAGCCATACGGTATCATTCTGAACTGTCACATCAATCGACATATTTCCGTCCGGCGCCTGATAGATTACGAGCTGTGAATTATTTGTTTCCATATTCAAAATTACAATTTATATTTTGATTTGTAGCTGTTTCCGAGTAATAATAGTCAAAATACTTCGGATTTTGCGCCATTAGCGATTGCGTCTATCTCGTCGGCGATTTCGTCCGAGGAGAGTTTGATATAGTCCATAAAGGTCTTTTGTGTCTTGTGGCCGCTGACGTGCATCATCTGGACTATGGAGTATTTGTGGGTTAGGTACATGTTGGTGATTCCGCTACGGCGGGCTGTGTGGGTTGTCACGCACTTGTAGCGAGGCATTATCACCTCTCCCTTTTCGTTGTGCTCGACAACGAGTTTGCCGTCCTCCACCAGTTTCTTCTGCTTTTGAGTAAGTTTGGTTACTACCATCTTGGCTAAGTCGGGCACTTTATCGGACAACTCCTTCAGAATCTCCTTTATGTAGCGGTTGAGTATCACGTCAACAACATAAGGGAGATTGTAGTTGTATTTTTCGCATATAGCCTTTAGGTTGGGATTCATTATAGGAATCTTTACCTCGTTGCGGGTTTTCTTCTGAATGAGGCGTATTACCGGTGTTCCTTTGGCAGTAGTGGTGAAACAATCCTTGTCAATGTCGTTGTAATCGCTCACGCGTTGACAGGTGTAGCACCCGACAAGAAATATATCGCGCACCTCTTCCTGCTTGCCTGACAGTGGCATTTCATACAATGCCTGAAGCTCTGCTTCGGTAAGGTATATTTCAATAGCCTTGTCTTTCTCTTCAATTTTCTTTTTTGCGAAATATTGCAGGGCGCGGTCATTGTTGTGTATTCCGTCGGCATAGGCATAGCTGATGATTGCTCGTAGATCGACCAGGTATTTATTCTGCGCAGTCACCATATAATCTTTCTTCTCCATAAAGTTTAGGAATTTGGTGACGAATGCACGGTCTACATCATGCCATGTGTAGCGATGCTTTCTGTCAAACAGGTCATATAGTTTCCGAAAGCTATTCCATGCCTTCACAGTGCCTGGCGCGTATCTGTCATGACCATTAAGCCTGGCACCGCTCTTGATTTCATTGCAAAATCGGTCTATGAAATTCCATATTTTGGCGCGTTCAGCATCGATGCCCTCCTTTATCAGGCGCTCCTGCTCTTCCTTTATGCGTTCTTCCTCGCGTTGCCGTTCCTCCTCTTCACGCTTAGCTTTCATTATGGCTTCTGCTTTCTTCGGATTGGCGATAGAGAGGATCTCGGCCTCAACATGTGACTTATCGAAAGACATGCCCTCGACTTCCGACTTTACTACCAGTTCAATCCTATTGAGCGAGTCGTGTAGATTGAAGTTCGCCCTTTGATGTCGCATCCATTTTTCAGGACACGACAAAGCCTCTTTCCACTCTGCAACATTCACACGTATCTGAGAGGAAAAGAGCGTATCGACTTTGTGTTTCTTGTTCTGCACCCTAAAGAAAAGAGTTGCGATTTCGTTCTTCTCGTCCTGCTTGCGGATGAAGAACCGGGAAAGAGATTTTGCCATAGAATCCAAGGTTCGATTCCCTTATGAATCGGACACTGCAAAGTTAGTGACTTTTCCCGAATAGTCACTACAATAGTCACTATAATTTCTAAAATAGCCGCTATCTACCTAAATTGAGAATTGTTTAATTCGGCTTAATATCAGTATATTAGTATATATTTGAATTTAATCCGATTGATAATAGTTTAACATTTATATTGCTGGTGGCACCACAAAAGACCGCTAATTCTCAATGGGTTAGCGGTCTTTTATTCAACTACACCTCTCCGAGTCACCAAAAAAGTCACCACGCCCACACTAACACGTTGAAATATTGCTCGTTAAGTGTGTCAGTATAGACGCATATCTTTTATTATGATGACCTAATGCGCTGATAATCAATATATATTACAAATTTGTCCAAATCCGTTCAGCATCATTCAATCCCACATCACCGCCTCGTAACCCCAAACTTTAACAGACTTTAACGATATTCCGGCGATAAAAATGTGGTGACCTCAGCCAAAATTTCGCCGGGTCACCACGCTGAAATCTAAAACTCTGTTAAATTTCGATTCATGATTCTATTGTAATCGACCAAATTAAATATAGTAGTTATATGTGCCCCGTTGATTGACGATAAAATTCAGTGACATAAAATTCAGGCTATTCTATCATTTTTTTTGTAGCCTCATGCAATAATTGGGCGTTTCTTTCATCTATTATCTATATATTTGATACAATGGATATAGGTGCTATTGTAAAGGATTGCCAAAATGGTAGCAGGGAAGCATTTGGATTCCTCTATCAAACTTATTCACTCCCAATGATGGGAGTGATAGGTTACTATGTCCATAACCAAGAAATCGTAAAAGATATTCTACATGATGGTTTTATAATCGCATTTACATCGATTGGGACACTCAAAGATGTTTCAAAAATAGAGTCATGGCTGACGACTATCATGAAGAATTTATCTCTTCAATATCTCAGAAAAGAAGCCGAGCATATCTCAATCCCAATGTCGGATACTGCAATTCCGGAACAACTGGCAGAGTCGCAAGAGGAAACAGATTTGTCGTGGGAACAACTCGAAGCCATTATTCGACAGTTACCTGATGGATATGGAGCTGTTTTTAGACTTAATGTTCTGCAAGGTTTATCGCATAAAGAGATAGCTAAGTTTCTTGGCATATCACACTTGACTTCGGCATCACAATTGCACCACGCAAAAGCCATGCTTCGCAGAATGATTTATCAGTATCGGATGGAAATGGGTATCCTTTCGATAATAGTTGCTATCGCATTTGCCGTATATGATTTTATTGTGAATCGCAGTTTTCAAGAGAAAGCCTATTCTGTAGATTCGAACAACACACTATTGGGCAATAACGCTGTTCATGAACCCATAGCAGTTAATTGTGATTCAGCGAAGATAAACAACAACGCTACTGTTATATCATCGACAAATATGCAGGCACATCTTGTATCGGACAAAGATATTAAAACAAAAGAAACACCTAATAATACAACTATCATCGAATCTAATGATAGTTTAACGTCTGATACTATTACAGTATTGCCTACAATCAATAGTACTGAAATATATTTAGCTAACGCTACGCCGAAAAATCATATTAAGTCCTCTAATAAAGAGGATTGGACATTCTCATTGGCATATTCGGGAACAATTGGTCAAGACAATCGCTTAACCCAGCATATTCCGGACATATCATCCGGTATTCCGGGGCAAGAAATGGAGGAGCATAAGAGGACTAAACACTATATGCCTGTAACAGTAGGGCTATCTATCAGTAAGTCTATTTCCAGCAGGTGGAGTCTTGAAAGTGGATTAAGATACACATATCTCAGAACGGATATACTGACCGAGAATAAGTATAATGTCTCTGAAACAGTTCAGAAAATACATTATATCGGCATCCCGTTGAAATTCAGTTATAAGGTTTTCAAAACCAATAGATTTTCAATATATGGACAAGCTGGATTTGTACTTGACATTCCAGTAAACGGAACGTCAAGTACATTTGAGTATAACTTTAACGAAAAAGCTCCATATATCAATAAGTCAAGGATTGAAATGACTTTGCAATGGTCGGTGGAAGGTGGAGTTGGTGTTCAATATCAATTTACTCCAACAATAAGTATTTATGCAGAACCGTCATTCAATTACTATTTCAAATCCGGAACTGGAATCAATATAAACACTATTCGACAAGATAAACCTTTTGAATTGACTATCCCTATTGGTATAAGAATGACATGGTAAGTAAAGATTTTATGGGCATGAAAACGAAGCGTACAACAATATGAAGAACGTTTGAATGTGTAAACCTTTGATAATTCGGTAAGTAGGTGAGGGTGGTGGGGTAGAGGACAGGAAAACGAAACGCACAAAAGGTTTAAGTTAGTTTAGTTTTGCTTTAAGAACGAGGGCAAAGTGTTTAAGCAGGTGTTTAATGCGGCTTTGCATCAGGTTTAATTTGCTTTAATCGCATGGGCGGTCAGATGGCTTTTTGGAGCTTTCTGGCCGCTTTCTTTTGTCTGGTGAGTACACCACTACAAACGAGCAATAACGGCGTGAAATGGGGCTTTTAGCCGTGTCTCCTGTTGTTTTTGGGGCGTTGGGGAGGGTAGGGTAGTGGCGAGGCAGCAAAGCGGAAAAATACCCTTTAACGGGCGTTTTATCACCAGTTAAAGGGACTTTTGGAAATGGTAGAATTGAGGTGTAAATGGTCGGGTAGGGTAGGAGGTAAAACGGTACGTTTCGTTTGAAAAAACGAGGTTGGGGTGTCAGTTGGGGTGTCAGTTGGGGTGTCTGCGTGTATGGTGAATACTCCCCCAAAAGAGCAAAAACGACTATATAAAAGCGGCTTTTTCGTGAAAATCTACCCCTTTAATTCCTTTTTGTATATAGGAAAAATAGCGGCTATAATCTATTTAAGTTGTTGATTATAACCGTTTAAGGCGTATTTTCCCCTCGAAAAAATGAAAAAACAGCATGATTCCTAAGAAAGTACCCATATATGGGGCATATAAAGGGGCATATCAGCGGCGCAAGATATTTATCACTGTTATCCGACATTTGCAACGCCAGAAGTCGGGACATCCGAGGCATTTTTTCCCTTTCCCCGTTCAAGTTGAGAAACTCGTTCTTTTAACCGCCCAATTTCTTCTGCTTGCTGTACAATCTGTGCGTCTTTTTTTTGAATAAATACATCGAATTGTTGCAATATAGGAGCAAGCCTGTCATTGTCAGAAACAAGTACAGGTGCATTTATATCTAAATTGCTTACGCGCATGTGTCCTATTCCCGTGAGTAACCACATTGCATTTACATCGAGAGTTCTCACTATTTTTTCAAGAACATCAGCCTTTGGCATGATGCCTTTGATATAACCACGTATATTTCCCTCACTTATGCCTATTTTATTGGCAAATACAGTGTTTTTGCCATCTCCATATTCTTGGACTAATGCCCCTATCCTATCGTGAATTGTTTCGTCCATACATGTATAATTTATAGAAAATCGAAATTTCTCACGCATTTTATTTGTATATTCGTGAGAAATCACGATATTTGCAGCGTGAAACTTATAACACAGCCGCCAAAGGTACGAAAAAAAGCCGAGGCGGCAGAATGTTAAACCCTAAAAGTAAAAGGACAATGACACAGAAAGAATTTGAAGACAGGACACGAAGACTGATAACGGCAGAAGATTATCATTTTGTGGAGAATCTCTACATAGCTGCTGGAAATATGGATAAGGACGAGTTCTGTAAAGAAATGAAAGCCATGTGTGCCTATGACGGAGCTAACGATCATATCGAATTACGCCAATGTTTGAAAGAAGTCGGCAGACGTGTTGGTGGCATGGATGCAGAGCTTAGTTTTTTGAAAAAGGCTGTAAAGAAAGAGCGGGAAGAGCTTGCAGAGTTTCTTATAGGTAAAGCCAGCGCGTATAATGACACTGATTTTTATAATAAGGCAGTGAAATTAGTCGGGCAAAAGGAAGTTGTAACCAGAAAAATCAAAATGGGGCTTCCTCTTTGGGAAGAGGATGTACAGTATATCAATGCTAACCTGAAATAAATAGTAATATGGAAAAGTACATAGCAGTAACGAAAGAAAACCGCGAGTTCCTGATTAAGACTTTCAGGACTACTAAAATGGCGGTATGGCGGGCACTGACTTTTGTTGAACGTGGGGGCGATAGCCCACGGGCGCGGAAAATCCGTCAGCTGGCACAGCAGCGCGGAGGTATTTTAATGATTGCCACACCTGCAATTGAAACGATGCACGATGCTGACGGTTATATGCGTCAGTATTTCCCTAATGGTGTTATGCTGGAGTGTGTGTATCTAACATTTGAAAAGGGACCCGGATAGCATTTGAAAAGGGGACCACCCGG
>SSTG01000360.1 GCA_004801635.1 Muribaculum caecicola
GAAGGCGCCTCCTGACCCCACCGATCCACAGGGTAAGCACACCCCAGTCGAACTCGCAACGGAATCCAGGCTCATAGTCATGACGGATATATGCCTTTGCCGGCTTCTACTGCGGCTTCGGCGCTGCCTCCAGCGCACGGACATACTGGCAGACTGTGGAATAGGCGATACGCGCACCTTCGTCCTGAAGACGTCTCCACATATCGAGCTTGCGCATCTGTTGCTTGTGCAGCCCGGCAGCGACGTTCTCACGGTTGCGGGCGATAAAACCGTCGATGCGGCGGCGTACCTCATCGGTCATCACACGTCTTACGCGGCCGCTGCTG
>SSTG01000361.1 GCA_004801635.1 Muribaculum caecicola
GAAGGCGCCTCCTGACCCCACCGATCCACAGGGTAAGCACACCCCAGTCGAACTCGCAACGGAATCCAGGCTCATAGTCCTTACGGATATATGCCTTTGCCGGCTTCTCCTGCGGCTTCGGCGCTGCCTCCAGCGCACGGACATACTGGCAGACTGTGGAATAGGCGATACGCGCACCTTCGTCCTGAAGACGTCTCCACATATCGAGCTTGCGCATCTGTTGCTTGTGCAGCCCGGCAGCGACGTTCTCACGGTTGCGGGCGATAAAACCGTCGATGCGGCGGCGTACCTCATCGGTCATCACACGTCTTACGCGGCCGCTGCTG
>SSTG01000362.1 GCA_004801635.1 Muribaculum caecicola
GAAGGCGCCTCCTGACCCCACCGATCCACAGGGTAAGCACACCCCAGTCGAACTCACAACGGAATCCAGGCTCATAGTACTGACGGATATATGCCTTTGCCGGCTTCTCCTGCGGCTTCGGCGCTGCCTCCAGCGCACGGACATACTGGCAGACTGTGGAATAGGCGATACGCGCACCTTCGTCCTGAAGACGTCTCCACATATCGAGCTTGCGCATCTGTTGCTTGTGCAGCCCGGCAGCGACGTTCTCACGGTTGCGGGCGATAAAACCGTCGATGCGGCGGCGTACCTCATCGGTCATCACACGTCTTACGCGGCCGCTGCTG
>SSTG01000363.1 GCA_004801635.1 Muribaculum caecicola
GAAGGCGCCTCCTGACCCCACCGATCCACAGGGTAAGCACACCCCAGTCGAACTCACAACGGAATCCAGGCTCATAGTCCTTACGGATATATGCCTTTGCCGGCTTCTCCTGCGGCTTCGGCGCTGCCTCCAGCGCACGGACATACTGGCAGACTGTGGAATAGGCGATACGCGCACCTTCGTCCTGAAGACGTCTCCACATATCGAGCTTGCGCATCTGTTGCTTGTGCAGCCCGGCAGCGACGTTCTCACGGTTGCGGGCGATAAAACCGTCGATGCGGCGGCGTACCTCATCGGTCATCACACGTCTTACGCGGCCGCTGCTG
>SSTG01000364.1 GCA_004801635.1 Muribaculum caecicola
TGGAGGCAAAGGTCTTGGCAGTACGACCGCCATAGCGCGACAGCCGGGTAAAATTGACTTTGCCCGGAATCAACGCTACAGTGCGTATTGTTAAAATCAGCCAGTTGAGGAACCTTTTGCTCATTTTGGTTGTAGTATTTTCAAATACCGACTTACACCGAAAGGTGAAGTCTTTGAGAATCGCCAATACGTTCATACGCTAAGTTTTTTATAATGAACGCTTTGGCGATTCATTTGTATTTGATAATTCGTTATATTAACTTAAGTTTCAACTACTTCTGTAATTTTTACCGAATCATTGATTACAGGGTTGTGATATGAAATA
>SSTG01000365.1 GCA_004801635.1 Muribaculum caecicola
TTATTGACGACAAAGTACTGGTCACCGCAATGGTAGACCGCCTGACCCACAAGGCCATACTGCTTAACATGACAGGCAAATCATACCGCATGAAAGAAACTCAGGAAATGATGACTCAACAAATATAATTATCTTTGCATCCCCATCCCGGGTGGTCCCCTTTTCAAATGCTATCCGGGTCCCTTTTCAAATGTTAGATACACTTTAACTGTTCCGTTCATTTGGTTTACCGGTTTACATCTCGGTTTACAGAGGACGCGAAACTTTGGCGCATGGTAATAGACCTGTGTTTAGGCGTAGATATTGCACAGACGGAATATGA
>SSTG01000366.1 GCA_004801635.1 Muribaculum caecicola
TATTCTAAAATTGTTGCTGACCAACCTGATTGTATTCGATTCGCTGAATAGTTACCAACCGGATTCGTTTTTATAAATAAACTTAAAAAGAATATTATTAATATATAACTAGGATCAAAATTAACTACTTTTGTCCGACAAAATACACAGATAAAAATACACAAATGTTATTCAGTATTGCAACTTTATTTTTGAATGGTGCATCTAATAAGTAAAACATGCAACAATTTATTACAGAATAAACAGTCATCACATATAATGATCCATTTAAGTACATGACAAAAATTTGAAAACATCGAATTTTGGGGTATAAGTCGGACGC
>SSTG01000367.1 GCA_004801635.1 Muribaculum caecicola
TACTTTCCGACGCGGTACAGCCGCTGCTCGAAGCAGCCGATGTCACCGTGGTCCAACGGACGTAGCGCCGCCAGATCGGCCTGTATGCGCAGGCGTTTTTCTTCCGCCGACATGTTGGACGCCTCTGTGTTGAGCCTGTCGCAGACTGCCGCCAGATGCGTCTGCGCGGCATCCAGGGAGTCAAACCGGACCTCGAACGAGAATGCACGGCGCCGGATATATTCCACCGAACGTTCCACCTTGCCTTTTTCCCAGCCCGAGCGAGGGTTGCAGAAATGGGGTGTGAAACAGTAGTGTACCTCCATGCGCAGCAG
>SSTG01000368.1 GCA_004801635.1 Muribaculum caecicola
ATGCGCCGAAACTTTGCTGTAAATTGAAGTATATAAAAAGAAAAAAGCAGTCAGAAACTTATCTAACTGCCTGATTTTCAGGGTTTTATCTGTGATCCGCCTGGGGCTCGAACCCAGGACCCCAACATTAAAAGTGTTGTCGCTCCAAGGCATTTAAAAGCCTCGCTTGCGCTCGTCTTTCAAATGCTACCAGCTGAGCTACTGAATCTTACAGTTAGATAATTGGCTTTGAGCATTCACTTCTTTTATATTCGGTTTACAGTACGGTTTACAGTCGTGTTATTTGAGATGTGGTTAATAATCATTTTAAT
>SSTG01000369.1 GCA_004801635.1 Muribaculum caecicola
CCGTTCGGCTGGCAAATAAGCGCCCCAAGCTCCATCAAAGACTGGTTAAAATCGCCTACGCCCTGTTGGGGCAGTATTGAAGCGATCACCTGCTCCCACTCTTTTTTCACCGCGGGATCACCGATATCGGCCCTGCATTCCGTCACACGTGAGATGACCCGCAGAACGTTTCCATCCACCGCCGGATATGGAAGCCCAAAAGCGATTGAAGCGATTGCTCCGGCCGTGTAGCTTCCAATACCGGGAAGAGACAGCAGCGCATGATAATCGGCCGGAAGTTCCCCGCCGTATTCCCGGCAAAGGATTTCCGC
>SSTG01000036.1 GCA_004801635.1 Muribaculum caecicola
AACGCTATTACTATGCCTTTGGGGAAATTGAAGTCTTTTACAGCCGCTTTTTTTTCTTCTTCGCTCAACGACGCTGCTTTCATAGAACCTGCTATTCCTATAATGGCTATACCTACAAGAGTAACCACTACTCCGAGTATTACGGCAAATGTAAGCTGGCTCAGAGGATCGTTTTCAGGGAAGAAGATGTTTAAAAGGACAGGGCCCATAATTGTGCCGAGACCTGCACATGTGCCTAGCGCTATCGACTGTCCCAGAGCTACGCCCAGGTAACGCATGGAAAGGCCGAATGTAAGGCCGCCCACGCCCCAGAGAACACCGAACAATATGGTCATCCATATGTTGAAAGACGGTGTTGTAGAGAACAGTTCGCAAAACGTATGTCCTGCAGGAACAGCCAGAAGTGCACCCAGAAAAGGAAGCACTAGCCAGGCAAACACTCCTTGTACAATCCAGTAGCTTTCCCAGCTCCATTGTTTGATTTTGTTGATGGGAACATAGCAACTCGACTGGCAGAATGCGCCAATGGCAATTATTAGTAAGCCTATAATTATACTCATGATTAGTTGTGAGTTGATTACAAGCAGTTTGAAAATTGCAATCAATTTTCAAACTGCTTGTAATGCATTATGCTTTAGTTGCGTTTTGAAGTAACTTCGCGTTCGTATTTCTGAACTTCGGGAAGGAATGTTTCGCCAACGGGAACATTGTTCTTGAGGCAGAACATGTCGTAAACAGCGTTCCAAGGCAGGGCTTTGCATTCTTCGAGAAGGGCGAGACGTTCGAATTTCTTGTCTTCGGCCTCGTATTTGCGAAGTGTTGCAAGCGGTTCGAGCATTGCGCGGAGCATGCACTTCTGGGCAGCGCGTGTACCGATAACGTATGCGCCGATACGGTTGAGCGTGCCGTCGAAGTAGTCAAGGCCGTAGTGAACGCGGTCAAGCGCGTCAGCACGTACGATTTCGCTGAACAGGTCCAGAGTGGGGTCGTCCATGATTGTAACGTGGTCTGAGTCCCAACGGATTGGACGAGATACGTGAAGCATGAGTTCGGGAACGAAAAGAAGCATTGAAGACACTTTGTCGGCAACACTTTCGGTTGGGTGGAAGTGGCCGGTATCGAGAGTAATCATCATGTCGTTCTGAGCAGCGTACGATGTGTAGAAGTCGTTAGAGCCTACAGTGTAGCTTTCCAGTCCGATACCGAATACTTTCGATTCAACACAATCCTTCATGTTGTCGTATTTCTGGGCGAAAATCTGGTCGAGAGAGTCCTTGAGGAGTTCGCGGTAGAGCATGCGGTTTACTGTCATGTCCTTAGAACCGTCATGTACCCAAGTGTTCATGATACAGGGGTCGTTCTGCGCTTTACCTATTTCTTCAGAAATTGCGCGGCAACGCTTTGAGTGTTCAATCCAGAAGTCGCGAACGCCTTTGTCGGGGCTTGAAAGCGAGAGGTCGCCGCTCTTTGGGTGAGAGAATGAAGTTGAGTTGAAGTCGAGTTTTGTGTTGTTTTCAAGACCCCACTGTATCCAGCTTTGGAAATAAGAAGCGTCAACTTGGTCGCGGTCAACGAATTTGCCTTGGAAGTCACCGTAAATTTCGTGAAGGTTCAGGCGGTGTGTGCCAGGAATCAATGATTTTGCATAAAGTATGTCGGCGCGGAGTTCGTCGATATTACGAGCTTTTCCGGGGTAGTTTCCGTTAACCTGGATACCACCGGTGAGCGAGCCGCCCTGGTTTTCGAAACCAGCAACGTCGTCAGCCTGCCAGCAGTGCATGCTGATATGGAAGTTCTGCATTTGTTCCAGTACTTTGTCTGTATCGACACCTATTGCGGCATAACGCTGTTTGGCTAGTTCGTAAGCTTGTTCAACTGATTGTTTCATATGAATTATTGTTTTAGTGTTATTTGGTTTATTTTTAAATTATTGCTTTTTGTTTTTAAGATACTTGGCGTAGGCTTCGGCCCAAATGTTGGCATCTTTAGGCTCGAAACGTTCTGTTTCAATGGCTTTGGCTATTGTAGCGCGGATTTCGGCCAGATTTTTAACCGCTCCGTCGGCCTGAGCCTGTATCATGATGTTGCCAAGGGCTGTGCCTTCAACCGGTCCGGCAACAACTGGTACGCCTACCGCGTTGGCTGTTAGTTGGTTGAGAAGCTTGTTGCGGCATCCGCCTCCAATAACGTGAAGTATGTCGAGATTCATTCCGCTGAGTTCTTTTAGCAGCAGGAACACCTCGCGATAGCGCATTGCAAGCGAGTCGAATATGCAACGGGCATATTCTGCAGGTGTTTCCGGTACAGGCTGCCCGGTTTCACGGCAATAGTCGGCAATGGCATTCAGCATGGAGTCAGGCATTGCAAAACATGCTGCGTCAGGATAAATGAACGAACGGAATGGTTCTATTTTGGCGGTTTCTGCTATCAGCTGGCCGTAATCGGTTTCTATTCCGTTCTGTTTCCATTCGGCACGGCAGCGTTCAAGAAGCCACATTCCGCAGATATTCTTTAGGAAACGTGTGGTGCCCTGTATACCGCCTTCGTTTGTGAAGTTTTCCTGCTGCGAGCGTTCTGTTATGATAGGGTCGTCGCTTTCTATACCCATTAGGCTCCATGTTCCAGAGCTGAGGTAGGCAAAATCCTTGGTCGTTGCCGGTACGGCGGCAACAGCCGAGGCGGTGTCGTGTCCGGCAACCGATATTACCGGAACGGCTCCAAGCCCTGTCAGATCCTGCATTTCCTGTGTCAGAGTGCCTAGTTTGTCGCCGGGGTACACTATTTTGCCAAATTTGTCTTCTGTCAGGCTGAGTGCCTCGAGTAGTTTGGCATCGAGTTTTTTTGTTACAGGGTTCAGCATTTCCGATGTGGAAGCAATTGTGTACTCTGTAACTGCATTGCCTGTCATCATGTATCCCAGGGCATCGGGTATGAACAGTATTTTATCGGCTGCGTCGAGGGCAATCCAGTTTTGACGGCGGAGTGCCGAGAACTGGAACAACGAGTTGAAGTTCATTACCTGTATGCCGGTTATTTTATATACTTCCTCTGCCGGAACTTGTTTGAAGAACCGTTCGGGTTCGCCTACTGTGTGTGGGTCGCGGTAGCTGACAGGGTTGCCTAGAAGCTGGCCGTTTTTGTCAAAGAAAACAAAGTCTACACCCCATGTGTCAATACCGATTGAGCGTGCGTCGATGCCGCGGCGTGCGGCTTCGCGCAAACCGCCAAGAATTTCGTCGTACAGGGCGTACAGATCCCAATAATAGTGGCCGCCTGTGCGGATAATCTTGTTCGGGAAACGGGCTAGTTCTTCCAACTGCAGTCTGTCTCCGTCGAGAGTGCCAAGAATCACTCGGCCGCTTGTAGCGCCAAGGTCTACGGCTAGGTAGTGTTTGGTCTGAGTCATGCTATTTGATTAGATAGTTTAGTTTGAGCTTTGTTGCCGACCTTGCCGTCATTTTTAGCGGATATGTGCTAGCGCAACGGATGCCAGCGTACTCTGATGGGTGCACTGGCTTATGCCGGAATAGTAATGCGCAAGGTCTTAACATGGTTATTCAGGGGCTGCCGGTTATCCGACAGTGTAGTTGAATGATGCAAATTTAATATAATGTGTCACAAAATAATGTTTTATGTGAACTAAATCTTATGAAATTTGTTTCATCCGTTTATGGCGTGAAAATTTGAAATATGTTTTTTAGTCAGTATGTTTTAGCGCTTTAATTGTTTTTGTGTTCAAAAAATGGTGTATTGGTGTTTGTTAAACAGTGTCAAATGGTGCCTTATTCTTTTGGGCCTCCGCCAATGTAGTCGCGAGGCGACACGCCGAAGTGTTTTTTGAACAGGCTGGAGAAGTGCGACTGGGTGCCAAATCCGCAGATGTCGCTTATTTCTCCAATTGTGTGCTGTTTGGTAAGGAGTAGCTCGGCGGCCCGGTTCAGACGGCACATGCGTAGCAGGTCGTTTGGCGTTACTCCGGTCAGCATCTTTATTTTCCTGTAGAAGTTTGTACGAGAGAAGCCAAGGTCTTTGCCGAGAATATTTACATTCAGCTCCGAATTTGACATGTTCTCGTTTATATAGGAATATAGCTTCGACAGGAATTTCCGGTCTAACGGATTAAGGTCTTCTTCCTCTTCCAGCTGTTTTGACGAGTCGGCCGTGGTGTTTATTATGTTTATCTTGTTGCGTTCCTGTTTTGCAATTATGTTTTCAACCACCGACTGTATTATTTCCGGGTTGAACGGTTTGTCAATGTACATGTCGGCTCCTACTTTGAACCCGGTTATGCGGTCTTCGTCCATGGTTTTGGCCGTAAGCAGGATAACCGATATATGGCACGTGTCCATGTCGGTTTTTATGTGGCGGCATAGGTCGTATCCGTCCATTTGTGGCATGAGAATGTCTGAAATAACAACGTTCGGCATTTCCTTTCTGGCAATTTCCAGTCCTTGAAGACCGTTTGTGGCGGTAAATACTTCGTATTTTCCACGGAACATGGCCGCTTCGAATTCCAGTAGTTCTTCGTTGTCCTCTACTAGGAGTATGCGTGGCTTGTCGGCTTCGTCTGATTCGGGTATGTCGGCCGTGTCCGTGTTTGTAGCAGGTTTGGTTGTAAGCTGTTTGTCTGTGTCTTTGATGTCGGCTTCGGTTTTGTGTTCGTCTGAACTGAAAGCCGCGTCGTCGACCGGTATGGCTACAATGAATGTCATTCCCTTTATAGGGTTGCAGCGTGGGGTTATCGTTCCTTTGTGGCAGGCTACAAGTTCTTTCACATAGCTGAGGCCTACACCGTATCCGTTTATCTTGTCTTTGGCGGAACAGCCCATCAGTCGTTTGAACCGTTGGAATATACGGGGCATTTCGGCGTGCGACATACCTATGCCGTCGTCTATTACCTGTATTTCCATGTAATTATAGTCAGTGGCCTTGTTAAAGCCTTCGGGCAGCTTTGTTATTTCCAGCTTTACTATTATGTTGCCGTTTTCGGGCGTATATTTGGTGGCGTTGAACAGCAGGTTGTTTACTATTTTCTCAAGTTTGTCGTAGTCGTAGGTGCATTCGTACGACTTGTAGGGCGACACGAATTCTACAGACTGGCCCTTTTCGGCTGCATAGATGTTGTATATGCGTACAATGGCTTCCAGCTGGGCAACGCAGTCGTAACGGCCAACCTTCAGGGGCAGTGTGTCTTGCTGAACTTCGTGAAATTTCAGCAGTTGGTTTGTGAGGTTGAGCAGGCGGTCTACGTTTCGGTCAATATAGTCGAGGGTTGACTTTACTTTTTCAGATGTAAGCGATTCTATATTGCTGTGCAGATACTTTACCGGGGCATAAATGAGCGATACGGGTGTCCTGATTTCATGGGAGAGGTTGTTGAAAAAGTTTATTTTCCGCTGCGTGCTGTCGCGCTCTTTCAGTACTTGTTCTTCTGCCATCATGTATCGGCGGCGTTCCAGCCTAATTCGTAGGTACAGGTGGTTGAATAATATAATAAGCATCAGTATAACGACTACATAGGCTGCTTTTGCCATTGGGTGTAGCCATGGCGAGGGACTTATGGTTAACTGCAGCAGTTTTACCGGGTGGCTCCATTCGTTGTCGTAGCGGCTTTTGACCAAGAGTTTGTAATGGCCGGCCGGCAGGTTTGAGTAAAGTGCCTGGTTATGGTTGCCTGACATTATCCAGTCTTTGTCGAAACCGTCTAGTTTGTATGCATACTCCAATGGGGAGTCGTATGTTATTCCGGCAAACTCTAGGCGGATGCTGTTATCCTTATGCCCGAGCGACATTTCGTTTATTGTGGAATAGTCGGGCGTATACCTGTTTGGCGGATTACTGTTTTTGTTTGTTAATAGCTCTACGTTTGTCAGGTATAGTGGTGTGTCGGCCGTTTTTTTGAGCATGTTTGCCGGAACCACTTGCTGCAGGCCTGAATTACCTCCGAAATATAGGTTGCCGTATTTGTCGATATGGCGGCTTTTCTCGTGGTATTGGTTTCCTAACGTGCCTTGGGTTTCGAGATAGGTGGTAAGCTTTTCCGTCTGTGGGTCGTAGCGATATAAACCGTATGACGAACTCATGAATATGTTGTGGTCGGAGTCTTCAAGCAGGGCAACGATGTCGTTAGAAATGAGCCCGTTATAGCTGTGTATGGCGCGTTTGTCCAAGTCGTAGCTGAACACTCCGCTTCCGTATGTGCCAATCCATAGCTGGCCGTTGTCGGCCAACAGCAGGTCTATGGCGTTAATACAGTCTTTTGTTTGCTCGCGGTCGAAAGGTTCGGCCGTCATTGTTTTTGTATTTATGGTGTACAGTCCGGTTCCGTATGCGGAAAAAAGCATGTGGCTTTTGTCGAACCGTCTTATGCAGGTTATGTTTTCTGCATGTGGCAGGTTCACGTTGGCTGTCAGTTTTAGGTCGGGAGAGAATACGTACAGCCCTTTGCGGGTCAAGCCTAGCCATATGCGCCCTTCATCGTCCTCGGCAGTCGAGACAACATCGGTTACCGAAGGCAAAGAGTGCAGGTGCGTTAGGGTTCCGTCTGGTTGTATCTGGCAAATAACCAGGTCATTATTGTATCCAATCCAAAGCCTGTTGCGCGAGTCGCAGAATATTTCCTGAACAAAGTCCATAGGGTATTTTGCCAGCCATTGTGTGTTGCGGCTGTTGAATTCTCTGGACTTGCCCGAGTTAGGGTCGAAACAGGCCAGGCCGTTGTAGCGTGTCCCCACCCAGAACCGGTCTTGGCGGTCGTTGGTTATCCTGGTTACGAACTTGTCGGTGAATATGTCGCAAAGTTCATGGTTCATATTGAATATCCGTGGGCGGTTGGAAAATATTGTGTATCCTTTGTTAAAGGTTCCTACCCAGAGGTTCTTGTCGCGGTCTATATAGGTGGTGGTAACGTCGTTTGACGGTATGTCCGACAATCTGGTGCCGTTTATGTGCGTAGTTGTCCTGCCGTTTGTCGGATTGTAGGCTATAAGGCCGTTTGTGGCAGTAGTGGCAAGGAACAGGGTGTCGTTTACCGGTGTCAGGTTGTATATTTTTTCGTTTTTCAGCGATGAGTCCAGATTGTCGTGTTTCAGGGTTTTGCTGTTGGTGTCAAGCCGCAATATTCCGCAGTCGGTGGTAATGAATATGGTTTTACCGTGCCTAGTCATTTTGTTTACGCTCGTTCCGGCAGGGAATTTCACCGTTTCTATCGGTTTTAACTCCTTATTGCAGCAAATCAGGTTGTTGTCGTCAATAATCCACAGCCGGCCGTTGTTGTCGTCGTGCGCGGCTCTCACGGTTTTGTTCAGTGCAACACGTTTGTGCAGTTTGTTTTCTATGGTGTCTATTTCATATAGGCCTTTGGTTCCGTAGCAGAACATTTTTCCGCCGTATGCTATAAAGCCTCCGGCTGCAATTATGTCGGCAGGGTTGTCGGCAGGTGTGTAGCATGTGAACGTATTCGACCCTGTGGGTTTTGATGCAACACCTCCGTTTGTGGCAATCCATAGCTTTCCGTCGGTTACGGTGAGGGCCGTAACCTGGTTGTTTGGCAGCGATTCCGGGTTGGCCGGATCGTTATAATAGATGTCATACCCCTCTAGTCCGTTGCATCGCGACAGCCCGTTTGCTGTGGCAATCCACATGAACCCCATTTCGTCCTGGGCAAAATCGTTTACATGCAGGTTTGAAATGGCCTGTCTCTGGTAGGGTTGCGTGCTTGCAAAAGTGCATGTGGCAGACATTATTGCAAGGGCAGGTATGGCCGTTGTGTATGTCAGGATTCTGTTTAAGGTTTTCATTCCAGTCTGTGCTTAGTCTAGATGTTAGGCTAATGCAAAGATAGTGCATTTTTTTAAATAAGGCCGACTAAGAGGGCTTTATATTGCTAATTTTTACGCATGAAACAAATTTGCAAAAAGATGAAACATTATACGGGCTCTTTAGCACTCTGCCGACATATTGGGGACAACAGCGATACGAGCCATATATATTAATATATAAATTTGCGTTGCATTAATTAGCCAAACAAATAATACTAATCAATATCATTAAAAAAAAGCACTACATGGAAAAGCTTAAAAAAAGTTGTACATGGATGTCTCTTGCATTGCTTGTTTGCAGCTCTGTTCCGGCTCATGCCATATTGACGGAAACAAAGCTGGCACCGACTCGGATTATCTGGATGTCCGATTCTACAGGAACGCAGATTAAGCATCCCGAGATACTTCTGGAGGACTTTATCGGCCAGGTGTCAACTGCCGATCCCAAGAACGTCGTTATGAAAACCACCGATGAAAAGCAGGCTTCTATCCTGCTGGATTTTGGAAAGGAAATTAATGGCGGATTGAAAATTTATTCGGGCATGGCACAGTCGAATAAGCCTGTGGCCTTGCGCGTACGTCTTGGCGAATCGGTAACTGAAGCGATGTCAGACCCCAATGAACCGGGCAACCCCCAGAACTCAAAAAACGAGCATTCGCTCCGCGACTTTGTTACACATTCGCCTTGGCTTGGCAGCGTTCGCTGTGGTGACTCGGGTTTCCGGTTTGCCCGTATTGACCTTCTAGACAAGGACGTTGATTACCTGTTGCGCTATGTCGAGGCTGTACAGGTGCAGGACAATGCCCCTATGATAGGGTCGTTTGAATGTTCCGACCCACGCCTTACGGATATTTGGAACACCGGTGCGCGCACGGTTCAGCTGTGTTTGCAGGACTATCTGTGGGACGGTATAAAACGCGACCGTCTTGTTTGGCTGGGCGACACCCATCCCGAAGTTATGGCTACCAACGTGGTTTTTGGTGAGAACGATGTTGTTAACCGTTCGCTTGATTTCGGTGTGCAGGACGCACCGCTGCCTCGCTGGATGAACGGGTTCAGCGCTTATTCTCTGTGGTGGCTTATTTCCCAGCATGATCTTATGCTGCACCACGGCAACAAGGATTATTATGATAAAAACCGAGATTATATATTGGGGTTGGTAAAACAGGTGGATTCGTTTGTTGACAAGGATGGTAAAGAGAGCCTTGACGGGGTTCGTTTTCTTGACTGGCCTACATCGGAAAAACCTGAAGTTATCAACTCTGGCTTGCATTCGCTTATTGTGATGACAATGAACGCTATGGACAATCTTGGAGCAATGGCTGGCGACAACGAGCTGCAGTCGGTTGCCAAAAACTGTCTTAAAAGGGTTAAGAAAGTCAAGGTTGGCGATTGCGGTAACTCGCAGGCTGCAGCTTTGATTGTGCTTGCTGCCCAGGACAAGAAAGCCGACGAAGCAGCCAAGGTTATTCTTGCCAACGGCCCCGACGGTTTTTCCACATTCTATGGTTACTATATGCTCGAAGCTCTGGCAAAGGCCGGCTACCATAAAGAAGCCCAGGATTTGATGAGCAAATATTGGGGTGCAATGCTTGACCTCGGTGCTACATCGTTCTGGGAAGACCTTACATATTCGCAGGTTGCCGATGCCGGCCGTATTGACGAATTTGTTCCGGAAGGCAAACGCGACATACATGCCGACGGTGGCGCTTACTGTTATGTAGGGCTGCGCCTGAGCCTGTGCCACGGTTGGGCATCCGGTCCTACGCCATGGCTGACAAAGTATGCTTTGGGCATTTATCCAGCCGAAGCCGGTTCAAAAACCGTTATTGTCGATCCTAAACCCGGCAATCTGACCTGGGCTCGCGGAACATATCCAACTCCTTACGGGCCGGTGAAAGTTGACTGGCGCAAGGGTGCCGACGGCAAGATCAAATGCGTGGTAGAAGCCCCTGCAGAAGTTAAAGTGATTAATAAGGCAAAATAAGTTGACTTAATTCCCGTTTCATAAATACTTTTGGTATGGGTAAATATGTTTTACAACAGTTTTTCCTGTTCCTGTTGATATGAAAATGTGATTATATGGTTGCTAATAACAAACTTAACATTTAAAATAATATAAATCTAACTAAAAAGTCTGACAATAAACCCTATTCATCCTGAAACAAATGCACTCAATTTTGAACAATACCGACAAAATGCGTCAAGATTGTCTGCCTAAATTTGCGATTGCATTACTTATTGATTAACCAACTATGTATTACTAATGTTTACTAACCATTTAAAACGCTTACTTCCGCTATGCCTTTCAGTTTTGCTATGGCTGGTGTCTGCGCCTGCTGTTAATGCGGCCGACATTACAAGCGTTAGCGGTAAGGTGACAGACGAGCTTGACGAACCGGTTATTGGTGCCGTCATTCGCGAGTTGAACACCCAAAACACAACTATTACGAACATCGACGGCGAGTTCAACATGAAACTCGTCTCGAAAAAACCAGTGCTTGAAATTACTTATCTCGGCTACACAACCGTGAAGATTCCTGTAGACAAGGCAAAACTCAATGTTGTCATGCGTCCGCAGGCTAACGACCTTGAGGAGGTTGTTGTTGTGGCTTACGGCCAGCAGAAAAAGGTAACCGTAACCGGATCTGTTGCTTCTGTAGGTAGTGCCGAAATTAAAAAATCGTCAGAACCTAACCTTACTGCCGCACTGTCCGGTAAGCTTCCTGGCTTGACAACTATCCAGAAAAGTGCCGCTCCCGGTGAGGACGATGCAACCATGTTCCTGCGTGGTGTGGCCACTACAAACGGTAAGTCTCCGCTTATCCTTGTAGACGGTATCCCGCGTACTTCAATGTCCGACATAGACCCTAACGAAGTTGCAACCATTTCGGTGCTTAAAGATGCTTCGTCGACAGCTGTGTTCGGTGTGCGTGGTGCCAACGGTGTAATCCTTATCACAACAAAGCGTGGTGAAGAAGGCAAGGTTAACGTTCACGGACAGGTTCAGTACTCTATGCAGAAATTCGCTTCATGGCCAAAGTCGCGCCCGTCTTATGAATTTGCCGACCTTGTTAACGAAGCTTATCGTAACGACGGCATGGCCAACTATTATTCTGACGAGCATCTTGACCTTTACCGTATGTGGAAAGGCGGAAAGCCGACACAGTCGCAATACCGTGCCCTGTATCCTGACGGACGTTACCGTGATATGAGCGACGAACAGCTTCAGTACTTCTTCCCCAACAACGACTGGTCAGACGTGTTCCTGAAAGACCATTCTGATATGGTGCAGGCCAATGTGAATGTTTCCGGTGGTTCCAAGAAGCTGAAATACTTCGTCAGCGCCGGATATGTTTACCAGGGAGGTATGTACAAAACGGAGTCGTCGCAGAAACTCGGATATGACCCGAGCGCACGTATGAACCGTTACAATATCCGCGTGAACCTTGACTATAAGTTCAACGACTGGATCTCGGCCTCGCTCGACCTTTCAAGCTATATAAAGAAATACGATGCACCGTCGTCCGACACTAACGACTCGTTTGACAGCGGTTCGACCGACGATGTTACCATGCGTTCAGGTACAATCCTTACACGTCCAACCGATGCCGGTCCTGTGGCTATAGAAGGCTTGTACTATCGCGACCCTTCTGATCCTACAAACCTTTTGCCTGTAGTTCCGGGTTCGGTAGTGCATGGTCCCGACCTGACATATCTCCAGTCTCCGTATGCACTTCTTAACCGTTCGGGTACAAAGATGTCGGTAAACTCGGCCGTTAATGCAGTTGGTACGTTGAATATCGACTTGGGCAAACTTACCCCGGGTCTCTCTATGCGCGGTGTGGTTGCATTTGAAACATTCGGACACTCTTATACATTGTCACGTAAAAAATGGTCGGCTTTCACATATGAACTTGAACCAGCCGAATTCGACCATCCTGTCCTTATTCTCCGCGAGGCTACCGACCCTACCGACGGCAAGGTTGTTATGAGCCGTGTTGACCAGAGCAACTGGTTTGTTAACCTTCAGGCTCAGATTAATTATAACCGCACGTTCAACCGCGTACACAACGTAACCGGTATGCTTCTTGCGCAGCGCGACGAAAAAGAAGACGTGCTAGGTTCCATACCGTTCAAGATGATAGGCCTTTCCGGTCGTTTCACCTATAACTACGACTCTCGTTACCTTGCCGAGTTCAACTTCGGTTATAACGGTTCAGAGCAGTTTGCCCCTAAAAACCGCTTTGGTTTCTTCCCTGCGTTCTCTATCGGCTGGGTTGCATCAAGCGAGAAGTTTATGGCTCCGCTTTATGAAAGCGGCCTGCTGACAAAACTTAAATTCCGTGCTTCTCTTGGTAAAGTTGGTAACGACGTGCTTGGCTCGGACCGCTTCCTGTACCTGAACAATATCTCGCAATTTACTTTCGGCGGCTCGGATGCTATGGATCATACAAACTATTACGGACAGCTTTTCATTCCGCCGTCGATAGCAACTAACGGACAAACCATACGTGAAATACTTCTTGGTAACGACGAAATCCAGTGGGAAACAGCCTGGAAGCAGAACTATGGTGTCGACATCACTGCTTTCCGCAACTTTGACCTTTCGTTTGACTACTTTATAGAACACCGTTCCGATATCCTTATGCACCGCAATACTATTCCTGCCATTGGCGGTTTGGGTTCGTCGCAGTTGCCGCGTTCTAACTTCGGTAAGGTAGACAACCGCGGTTTTGAAATAGCGGCTTCATATCACTATGCCGTAAATAAGGACATTCATCTGTCATTGACTGGTAACTTCTCCTATGCAAAGAATAAAGTTATCGAGGCAGACGAAGTTACACTGGGCGATGATTATGCTTATCCGTTGCGAACAACAGGCTTCTCAATCGGCCAGTGCTGGGGATATCATATTGACCGTTCTGTAAATCCCGAACTTGGTCTTGACGGTTCAGGTTTCTTCAATACCCAGGAACAACTCGACCTGTTCTTGTCGAAAGTTAAATACAATACGTCTTATGCACCCCGTGTCGGTGACTTTGTTTACAAGGATCTGAACGGTGACAATGTTATTGGTCCGGAAGACCTTGCGCCGATAGGCTATTCGTCACTGCTGCCGCGCATCACATACGGTGCAACATTATCTGGCCAGATTTACGGCTTTGACTTCTCTGTAATGATTCAGGGTACAGGTCAATATACCCGTAACTACGGTTCACACGTAATGTATGAATGGTATGGTAACACCCGTTTCTATGCTGATTTCTGCGATAACCGTTGGACTCAGGAAAAATATGAGGCTGGTAAAAAAATAACCCATCCTGCAATTTCTGCCAATGGCGGATCTTCGCACGAATCCAACAATTACTATACAATGGATGCTTCATACATCCGTTTGAAAAACATTCAGGTAGGATATACGCTTCCGGCCAAGCTGACAAAGAAGATAGGCATGAACAATGTCCGCGTCTTTGTATCGGCCGACAACCTGCACACCTGGACAAATATGCCTACCAAGATTATCGACCCCGAGCAAAACAATTTCTTCTCATATCCTTTGATGAAGACTTATACCGCCGGTATCTCTGTTGACCTATAAAACACAACACCAGAAAAATTATGAAAAAATTATTCGTAAACATAATCATTGCCGCAACTGCCTTTACCGGTATGGGTCTGAGCTCATGCGCCGACGACCTGGACATGACTCCGGACGGCCGTATGGACCTTGATGCCGTGTTTAGTAATCTCGACAATGTGAAGTACTATCTGTCGCAGGCTTGGATGTATATACCTAACCACGACTTTGGAAACTACTTCTTTGAGAATTATATGATTGATATGGCCGACGAAGGCTGGTCGGTTGACGACGGCCAGGCCATTATTATCAACGATATATATAAAGGCAATGTCACATCCCAAAAACACCGTTTTGAATGGGACGACCGCAGTATGGGCCGTTGGGATGGTAACTACTGGGTTCGCTATTGGGAACAGATCCGAATACTGAACCAGTTCCTTGAACGTATCGAAACTGCTACATGCGAAAGCGAAGCTGAAAAAAGACAACTTAAGGCTGAAGCACATGTGTTGCGCGCGTTTTATTATCTGCAGCTTGTAAAATTGTATGGCGACCTTCCTATTATTAAGGATGTGAAGGGTGTAAACTCATCATATGCGGGTATGGTTCGTGAACCGGCGTGGAAGGTCCTTCAGTTTGTTGTAGAAGATTGCGAGGCAGCAATGGAAATTGAAGAACTGCCTTGGCGTATTACCGACTTGTCAAACAAAAACCGTATGACAAAGGGTATTGCCTGCGCAATAATTTCACAGGCATCGCTTTTTGCCGCCAGCCCGCTGTATTGCCACGAAGAGAACCTATGGGCATATGCTGCTGAAAAGAACAAGTATGCATACGAAAACCTTGTTGACCCTAACAAGGGTGGGCACAAGCTGTACACACAGCTTAAAGATCCGAAAGCATACAATTCTGCATATCAGGAATATTTTGCAACTACTTCGTATGCCGGAAATGTTGCTGACGACGATGAGACAATTTGGGGCTCGAGCAACAAGTACCGCGCGGAAGGTCTGTATGTTGTAAATGGTATTCCTTTGATTAACGGAATCTTTAAGGCCGGTATCTGCCCGACACAGAACCTTGTCGACGCATACGATATGCTTGCAACCGGTAAGCCGATTTATCATCTGGAAAAACCTTACAAGGTAATTGACGAGGCAACCGGTGAATTCGACCCGACGCAGCCCAACATCGATCCAGCTTCAGGTTACGATGAAAATAAGCCTTATGAAGGCCGTGACCCTCGTTTTTATGCCAACACAGCTTACAACGGTGCAAAAATAAACACAGGTGTATTGAATAAGACTGTTGAGACTTATAATAACACAAATCCTGAGTACGGTGGTACATCGACAGGTAAGAAAGGTAACTGTTTTGTTGACAAAATTGCACGAAACAATACCCGAACCGGATATTACAACCGTAAATACCACCAATTTAAGGAGAATAACTCAACACGTTATGACGGCGGTAACTGGAAATTCTTCCGTTTGGGCGAAGTAATACTGAACTATGCCGAGACGTTGGTTGAAACCAACGACCTTATCAAGGCTATGGAAATGGTAAACAAGATTCGTAATCGTGCCGGATTCTCGACCGCTGTTGATATCAAGCCTACAACACAGGATTACGGACGTTTGGTTGTTCGCCACGAGCGTCAAGTGGAGCTCTGTTTCGAGGAACATCGCTATTACGACAGTCGCCGTTGGGGCAAGCATGGTGAGAATATCTGGGAGGAAAAATACAAAACAGGTATGTGGATTACTACCGACGCTTCCGGTAAGAATCCGAAATATCACCGCTTTGTTATCAATACTTATAATCTGCCCGACGGAGCTTCGCAGGCTTGCTATGAAGCAAAATACCGACTTGTGCCAATACCTTTAAAAGAGCAGCAGAACCTTGAGCAGCAAACAGGCACTACCGGTTGGCAAAACTGGGGTTGGTAATGTAAATCTTCAGATAATCAATAATATCCGAAATCATGATTGACAAAAAAATAATATTCCCAATACTAATGGCATCGGCTGTACTGGCTATGCCATTTAGGAGCGCGGCTGTTGAACCTGTTCCTTCTGAGGCACAGGCAATATTGAACGACACCGTGCCCTATGGCGACCAGCTGTTGGAGACTCCTTTCGACTACAGCTCCACACGTAATGCCTATGTAGGCGCGCAGTCGTCGGTAGATGCCTCGCAAATAGAAAAATGGAAAGGTTCTTCGTTGCAGGCAGCCATAACAGGCAAACTGGCTGGATATAATTCAGGAATAATCAGGGGTGCAGGCTCGTGGAACATAGATGCCCCGCTGGTTGTACTTGATGGTGTTCCTGTTCCGTTGTTCAGCGTAATGAATATAATAGACCCGTCTACTATTCAGGACGTAACGCTTCTAAAAGATGCAGCAGCCAAGGCCCTTTACGGCCCTATGGCCTCGGTAGGCGTACTTGTTATTACAACAAAGCACGGAATTGACGAAACTCTTAAGGTTGACGTTTCGGCAAATATCGGAATTTCGCATCCTACACAGCTGCATAGAATGTTTGGTTCTTATGATCAGGCAATGCTCCGCAACCAGGCGCTGGTAAACGACGGCCTTGCGCCCAAGTTCAGCGATTCGCAGTTGCAGGCTTTCCGTGACGGAACTGCCCCTAATAACGACTGGATAGACCTGTATAAGGACGACCGTCTTTCGCAGAAATACAATGTCCAGATACAGGGCGGAAGCAACAAGGCCCGTTTCTATATCGGTGCTGGTTTTATTCGTGAAACCGGCGACATAAAAACCGATTATGACAAGAAGTACGACCCCTCGTTCTACAACAACCGTTTTACCGTTGTTTCAAACATTGATGTCGACGTGTTCAAATTCATGCGTGCTTTTGCAAACTCGAACGTGGTTATAAACCGTGTAAACGTTCCGCGTGTTGGTGATGACGGCAACGGCAGCACGGCGCAATTGTTCAATAAAATGTATACCACTCCGGCATATGTTGATAACGGTTTGACAGAAACCGGCGCGGTAAAAACATATGAAGGTTATTCTCGTCCGCTTTACGGCGATATAAACCTGAATGGTTTGAATACTTCTACGGTAACAACGCTTAACACGAATATCGGTATTGATCTTGACCTGGACTTCCTTACAAAGGGACTTTCGTTTAAGACCGTGTTTGGCTATAGCGCCGCATTTAACGGCGTGCGTGCCGGTAGTGCCGATTATGAACGTGCAGTGCTTAACGAAGCAACCGGCGAGTATGAACGTTACGGAACCAACGTTGTTGCTCCTTTGACGTTTACAAAGGCAACATTCGCCATTTACAATCTGAACTATCAGGCAATGTTCAACTACCAGCGCTACTTCGGCGACCACATGGTACAGGCATTTGCCAATTATATGGCTGAGGATTACCGTGGAGAATGGGCTAGCCGTGAATGGATTCTTCCAACAAACCGCATACAGGTTGGCGGTGAGGTAAAATACGGGTTCAAAGACCGCTACTTTGTTCAGTTTGACTTTACACATGCCGGATCGGAAATGATGCGCAAGGGCAACCAGTTCCATTTCTCGCCAACATTCGGTGCATCGTGGGTTACATCGAACGAAGAATGGTTTAAGAACGACATTCTTACCTACCTGAAGTTCCGCGGAAGTTTCGGCCGTCTCAAATATGACTCGCTGGGAACAAAGCCCTCACGATATCTGTATGCAGACGCCATATATGAAATGGGTGGAGGCGTTAACGCCCTGTTTGACGGATTCACTATATTAAGCTATTTGCGCGGTAATCCGGCTATTGGCTGGGAAGAAGCCAAGCAGCAGAACTATGGCGTAGACTTCGGCTTCTGGGATAAATTCCACGTAAGTGTTGATTATTGGCGTACCAAGCAAAGCGGTATAGTTATGGCCAACGAACGTACACCTATGGTGGGCGGTATAGTATCGGGCAACGATATAGGCTCACTGGCATTGTTTAACTACTCTTCTTATGAAAATATAGGCAAGATGGAAAACCAGGGTGTTGACATTACTGCAGAATATGCAACAGTACTTCCCTGCGGCCTTGAAATTGTTGCTCGCGGAACATTCGGCTGGAACAAGAACAAGGTTATCGATGGTGGTGACATATCGTATGAAGATGCCGGTTATGCTTATCCTTACCGCAGAACAGGCTATCCTGTCGGACAGCAGTTCGGTTATATAGTTGACCGTACAAACGGCAGCAACGGATATTATAATTCTCAGGACGAAATTGAGCATTCCGGTTTGTCATTTGCAGGAATACAGCCGCGTCCGGGCGACTTCCGTTATAAGGACCTTAATAACGACGGTGTGATTGACGAAGGTGACATGGCTCCTCTTAAGGGCACAAAGGCTCTCCCGGCTATAAACTACGGCGTGTCTGTGTCGCTGGCATGGAAGGGTTTTGACCTGTATCTGGAAGGATATGGAG
>SSTG01000370.1 GCA_004801635.1 Muribaculum caecicola
CGAGTTAGACTGGGGTGTGCTTACCCTGTGGATCGGTGGGGTCAGGAGGCGCCTTCACATGGCGGTATTCACCCTTGACCACAGCAATATGCGCAAGGCATATCTGTTTTCGCGCGAAGATACCCTGGCTCTGATGTAAGCCCACCGCAAATGCTTAGGGGAGTTGGGGGGCACCCCGCGCGTGTTGGACTATGACAACTTGCTTACCGCCGTAAAGAAGGTCCTCGGGCGAGACAGCTAGCAAACAGTTTCGCTGCTGCGCATGGAGGTACACTACTGTTTCACACCCCATTTCTGCAACCCTCGCT
>SSTG01000371.1 GCA_004801635.1 Muribaculum caecicola
AGCGAGGGTTGCAGAAATGGGGTGTGAAACAGTAGTGTACCTCCATGCGCAGCAGCGCATCTGTGTGCTCGCGGTCTCGCCCGAGGAACTTCTTTACGGCGGTACGCATGTTGTCATAGGCCATCACGCGCGGGGTGCCCCCCAACTCCCGGAAGCAGTTGCGGTGGGCTTCCATCAGAGCCAGGGTATCTTCGCGCGAAAACAGATATGCCTTGCGCATATTGCTGTGGTCAAGGGTGAATACCGCCATGTGAAGGCGCCTCCTGACCCCACCGATCCACAGGGTAAGCACACCACAGTCGAACTC
>SSTG01000372.1 GCA_004801635.1 Muribaculum caecicola
GAGTTCGACTGGTGTGTGCTTACCCTGTGGATCGGTGGGGTCAGGAGGCGCCTTCACATGGCGGTATTCACCCTTGACCACAGCAATATGCGCAAGGCATATCTGTTTTCGCGCGAAGATACCCTGGCTCTGATGGAAGCCCACCGCAACTGCTTCCGGGAGTTGGGGGGCACCCCGCGCGTGATGGCCTATTACAACATGCGTACCGCCGTAAAGAAGTTCCTCGGGCGAGACCGCGAGCACACAGATGCGCTGCTGCGCATGGAGGTACACTACTGTTTCACACCCCATTTCTGCAACCCTCGCT
>SSTG01000373.1 GCA_004801635.1 Muribaculum caecicola
AGCGAGGGTTGCAGAAATGGGGTGTGAAACAGTAGTGTACCTCCATGCGCAGCAGCGCATCTGTGTGCTCGCGGTCTCGCCCGAGGAACTTCTTTACGGCGGTACGCATGTTGTCATAGGCCATCACGCGCGGGGTGCCCCCCAACTCCCGGAAGCAGTTGCGGTTGGCTTCCATCAGAGCCAGGGTATCTTCGCGCGAAAACAGATATGCCTTGCGCATATTGCTGTGGTCAAGGGTGAATACCGCCATGTGAAGGCGCCTCCTGACCCCACCGATCCACAGTGTAAGCACACCCCAGTCGAACTC
>SSTG01000374.1 GCA_004801635.1 Muribaculum caecicola
AGCGAGGGTTGCAGAAATGGGGTGTGAAACAGTAGTGTACCTCCATGCGCAGCAGCGCATCTGTGTGCTCGCGGTCTCGCCCGAGGAACTTCTTTACGGCGGTACGCATGTTGTCATAGGCCATCACGCGCGGGGTGCCCCCCAACTCCCGGAAGCAGTTGCGGTGGGCTTCCATCAGAGCCAGGGTATCTTCGCGCGAAAACAGATATGCCTTGCGCATATTGCTGTGGTCAAGGGTGAATACCGCCATGTGAAGGCGCCTACTGACCCCACCGATCCACAGGGTAAGCACACCCCAGTCGAACTC
>SSTG01000375.1 GCA_004801635.1 Muribaculum caecicola
TAACGTGAGTTCGATATAAGAATTCAGTTATTCAATAATAAAACAATCAGCCATTTAGTGCAAAACTAAGTGGCTGATTTTCTTGGTAGTCTCACGAAAAATTAGTAAATTTATAGTGCTCAATTACAACATTTACAGGTATTTACCGCTATGATTACCGAGGACAAAATTACTGAAATTTTCTGTCTTGCCGATGATTTCTGCAAGTATTTTTCATCTGAACTCAAAAAGCATCAGCTCTGTGATGGCAAGAAGCATCGCAATAAGCCGGGACGGCTTTCCGATGCCGAGGTAATCACCATCCTGA
>SSTG01000376.1 GCA_004801635.1 Muribaculum caecicola
TCATGATGGTGATGACCTCGGCATCGGAAAGCCGTCCCGGCTTATTGCGATGCTTATTGCCATCACAGAGCTGATGCTTTTTGAGTTCAGATGAAAAATACTTGCAGAAATCATCGGCAAGACAGAAAATTTCAGTAATTTTGTCCTCGGTAATCATAGCGGTAAATACCTGTAAATGTTGTAATTGAACACTATAAATTTACTAATTTTTCGTGAGACTACCAAGAAAATCAGCCACTTAGTTTTGCACTAAATGGCTGATTGTTTTATTATTGAATAACTGAATTCTTATATCGAACTCACGTTA
>SSTG01000377.1 GCA_004801635.1 Muribaculum caecicola
TAACGTGAGTTCGATATAAGAATTCAGTTATTCAATAATAAAACAATCAGCCATTTAGTGCAAAACTAAGTTGCTGATTTTCTTGGTAGTCTCACGAAAAATTAGTAAATTTATAGTGTTCAATTACAACATTTACAGGTATTTACCGCTATGATTACCGAGGACAAAATTACTGAAATTTTCTGTCTTGCCGATGATTTCTGCAAGTATTTTTCATCTGAACTCAAAAAGCATCAGCTCTGTGATGGCAATAAGCATCGCAATAAGCCGGGACGGCTTTCCGATGCCGAGGTAATCACCATCCTGA
>SSTG01000378.1 GCA_004801635.1 Muribaculum caecicola
CGCGCCGGCGCGCACGGCATAAACGGGGGTGTGTCCGCGATGCTCAACGGCGGAAACTTCGGCTCCGGGCTCGTCGCCGGTGTCGTATCGTCCGCAACCGGCTCGTTTGCACAGTACCAACGGTGAACAACGGACTTATGGTGCTGTGTGCGTCTGCCGCAGGTGGCATAGCATCGTGGACCACCGGGGGCGACTTCGTAGCCGGGGCCTTGCAAGGGCTGCAAACTGCCCTGTTAAACGATGCAATGCACAACAACGCAATAGTATCAAAAGACATCATAAACGGGGAAATGCACATCACGCTGA
>SSTG01000037.1 GCA_004801635.1 Muribaculum caecicola
AATACCTTTTGGACACCGAACTTCTCTCCCTCAGATATAGTATCGAACGAACGAATGCATGGATGGATTCCTTTCGATCCGTTCTCAACCGTTTCGACAAAACTGCTTCCAGTTGGAAAGGGTGGAATCTGTTGGCATTCCATGTGATATTTCTTAAACATATTAACAAATTCAAAAAGTCAAGATGACTTCATATATTCACAAGACCCAAAATACATTTTTTGGTTAATAGAAAAAGACTATTACTTTCGGGTCAATTTCGACCAACTGCTAAACATCCCTGAAAACACATCGGATAGAGAGCGTATTATTGAGGACGAAATAAATCGAATTTTTCCAAAAGCAACTCCTGACGACGAGATTTCTTTTGGAAAATATAAAGGAAAAACTTTTCGAGAAATTTTTGCAACCGATCCAAGTTACATTGATTGGTTCTTGCGAAATAATCAGACATTGGACATAGACATCAATGCTTTTGTTTCAATGATGAAAAAGTAAAGGAGAGGATTCCAAAGGTTGACCTTTGGCTCATTCGGGATATTTTCAGCGTTGACTCGTCAATGCGGCTCGGAAAATTCCCTAATGAGCTAAGGAACTAAGGAATTTCCTGACAGCGTAATTTCCTTGATGCCTCGAGCTGATAATTCTGTTGCAATTGGTATTGTAGATTACCATTGTACCGGATGCAATGATTATAGTCGGTTATGGCGATGAGAAAAAACAAAGAGCGGTCACAATAGTGACTGCGGTTTCAGCGATGACTGCACAAAGGGTACAAAAAGTGTACTCAATAAGAAAAAACAAAAATCTTTAAGCATCTGATATTCATACAACATAGTTCAATTCAATAGAATTTACCCTGTGCGAGATGCCATCCTTATAACTTTTAGAGCCCGACATGTAGCATGCCCTCACATGTAATCTCGATGAGTTACATACTTTATTCAGACAAAAAAATACACGCAGCCAAATAAAAGCCGCGTGTATTTTTTTGTGTTGATGTTTTATTTATTTCACTAAAACTTTCTTTGTTACACCGTTGCTGTAAACAACTATGTTCAAGCCTTTTGCCGGTTCGGACAGTTCCATACCGTTCTGATTGTATACCTTTACAACCTTGGCATCGGCACTTGTTGCAATATCGTCAATTCCACTGGTTTGTCCGGGAACTTTTTTCCCATTGAATGTTACTTCGATGGGAACATTCGATTCGGGATTTGTGGGATCCATAACCCATACAACATGTATGTTCATGGCCATTGTGCCGTCAGAAGTTTCAGTACCGTCAAGCGTACAGTTGGCAATTATATCACCTTTGGCAAGTTCTATACCGTCTTTTGCACCGGAATAATTTTTGATATTGTCGGCACCACTTACAATTTTAACATTAGGAACCTCAATGCTGCCTATAGAACTTTCACCATCAAGAGAAAAATCGTATAATGCGAATTCACAACTGGTTCCATCGGCTGAATTAACAATATACACCGACTGATTTTCCAATGTGGTTTTCGAACCAAAAAGGTCAATGGTTATAGAACCGTCGTAACGCACGCCTGGATGACTTTCCTGGGCAACAGCCTGTGCCATTGTCATCAAAGCAACACAAAAAATTAATAATGAGTAAATCTTTTTCATATACTTTTATTCTAATTTAAATCTTTTTGCAAAGATAAATAAACTTTTCAAATTATACGCCTGTTTCTATGTAATTAATGCCATATTAGCATTCTGTTTGTCAAAAAAACACAAAACTCTTTTATATATATGTGAATTATAGTAACTTTGCAGAAATTTTTCAAAAAGCATCGACAAATATAGTATCATATAGCGGACTTACAGTTGCACAACATATTTGTCAAAACAATAATCACCTAATAATCACATGGATAAAAAATTCAAAGAATACGACAAATTCAATCTTTCTGACATAAACAAGCGAGTTTTGGAACGCTGGAATGCAGAAAGCCTGTTTGAACAGTCAATGAAAGTGCGTGAAGGCGCGCCTTCGTTCGTCTTTTTTGAAGGACCGCCTTCGGCAAATGGTATGCCGGGTATCCACCACGTAATGGCCCGTACCATTAAAGACATATTTTGCCGATACAAAACCATGAAAGGATTCCATGTGAAGCGTAAAGCCGGTTGGGATACTCACGGTTTGCCCGTAGAGCTCGGCGTGGAAAAATCACTAGGCATAACAAAGGAGGATATAGGCAAAAAAATTTCCGTCGACGAATACAACTCGGCATGTCGCCGCGAGGTAATGAAATATACTCGTGAGTGGGAAAACCTTACCAACTCTATGGGTTATTGGGTTGACATGACCGACCCTTACATCACTTACGACAACCGATATATTGAATCTGTATGGTGGCTGCTGTCGCAACTTTACAACAAAGGATACCTGTACAAAGGCTATACCATACAGCCCTACTCTCCGGCTGCCGGCACAGGCCTTAGCTCGCACGAGCTTAACCAGCCGGGATGCTACCGCGATGTAAAGGACACAACTGCAACCGTACAGTTCCTCATCAACGAGCCTCTAGAAGAAATGACCGGTTGGGGCGACCCTGTATTTTTGGCTTGGACCACCACCCCGTGGACCCTACCGTCAAATACAGCACTTTGCGTGGGGCCAAAAATAGAATATGTTTGTGTTCGCACTTACAACCCGTATACCGGCAAAAAGATTTCGGCTATAATGGCAAAGGAATGCATGCACACATATTTCAAACCGGAAGGTGCCGAAGCAGACATAAACTCGTTCGCTCCCGGCGACAAGGTGCTCCCTTACCGCATTGTGGCAACCTATACCGCGCAGCAACTCGAAGGACTTCACTACAACCAACTTATGCCGTGGGTGAAGCCTCTCGAAAAACTCGATGCCAATACATCGGAAGCGGTAAAGGAATATGCCGATGCCAACAGCGACAAAGTGTTCGTGGTCGGCACTGACAAATATGTGGAATTAGGCGAGAAAGCCTTCCGTATAATTACCGGCGACTATGTAACCACAGACGACGGTACCGGTATAGTACACATAGCCCCGACATTCGGTGCCGACGATGCCAAAGTGGCCCGTGATGCCGCCATCCCACCGCTATTCATGGTTACCAAAAACGGCGAGACACGCCCTATGGTAGACATGACCGGTAAGTTCTACCTACTATCAGACTGCGCCACAGAATTCGTAGAAAAATGTGTAAACGTGCCCCTGTACAGCCAACACGAAGGCGAGTACGTTAAAAACGCGTTTGACCCGAAATTCAACCCCGGCGGACGCTACGACCAACAGGCAGCGGAAAAAGCCGAGGATCTGAACATAGTGCTGTGCATGGAAATGAAACAGGCTTCGGAAGCTTTCAAGATTGAAAAGCACGTGCATAACTATCCGCATTGCTGGCGTACCGACAAACCTGTACTCTACTATCCGCTCGACAGCTGGTTTATACGCACAACTGCCGCACGCGACAGGCTTATTTCGCTCAACAACACCATTAAGTGGAAACCTCAGTCAACCGGGACAGGCCGGTTCGGCAAATGGCTTGAAAACCTTCAGGACTGGAACCTTTCGCGCAGCCGCTACTGGGGCACACCGCTCCCGATATGGCGTACGGAAGACGGCCGCGAAGAAATATGCATTGGTTCGGTAGAACAACTCTATAACGAGATAGACAAAGCCGTAAAGGCCGGCATAATGGAATCGAACGTATTGGCCGACAAAGGTTTTGTGCCAGGGCTGTACACAAAGGAAAATTACGATAAGATAGACCTTCACCGTCCGTATGTGGACTATATCGTACTTGTTTCCGAATCTGGCCTGCCAATGAAACGCCAAACCGACCTGATAGACGTATGGTTCGATTCCGGAGCAATGCCTTACGCCCAGATTCACTATCCGTTTGAAAACAAAGAAGGCCTTGACAACGGCGAACTATACCCTGCCGATTTCATTGCTGAAGGAGTTGACCAGACACGAGGCTGGTTCTTCACCCTGCATGCCATTGCCGGCATGGTTTTTGACAAGGCTGCATACAAAGCCGTAATATCGAACGGACTCGTACTTGACAAAAACGGCAACAAGATGTCAAAACGCCTTGGAAACGCCGTAAACCCGTTTGAAGCTATTGAAGAATTCGGCTCCGACCCGTTACGCTGGTACATGATTTCGAATTCTTCGCCATGGGACAACCTTCGCTACGACCCTGAAGGAGTTCGTGAAACATCGCGCAAATTGTTCTCCACACTGTATAACACCTACAGTTTCTTTGCCCAATATGCAAACGTAGACAGTTTCGACAACTCGGCACCACAGGTGCCTATGGACGAACGCCCTGAAATTGACCGTTGGATTCTCAAACTTCTCAACCAACTTATAATCAATGTAAACGAAGCGCTCGACGATTACGAACCCACCCGTGCTGCACGCGCCATACAGGATTTTGTTATAAACAACCTGTCAAACTGGTACGTACGCCTGAACCGTAAACGTTTCTGGGGCAAGGATATGGATAAAGACAAACTTTCGGCATTCCAAACATTGTATACATGTCTGGAAAACATAGCGCTGTTAATGGCCCCCATATCGCCATTCTTTGCCGACCAGCTATACACCGACCTGACCTCCGCCACCAAAGGAGAAGCGAAATCGGTACATTTGGCCAACTGGCCTGTGGCTGGCGAAACCGACCCGGAACTGGAGGCCCGAATGAAACTGATACAGGATATAACCTCGATGGTACTGGCCCTGCGTAGAAAAGTAAATATAAAGGTGCGCCAACCACTAAGCACGCTTATGATTCCTTTAAACCAGGAAAACCTACCGCAAATGATAGAGCCAATGAAGCAATTGCTGCTTAACGAAGTTAACGTTCAGGAACTCAAGTTCGTATCTGGCGACACAATGGTTAAACGTGTAAAACCCGACTTTAAGAAACTCGGGCCGAAGCATGGTAAAAGCATGAAAGCCGTTGCCGCTGCCGTAACCAGCCTTTCTCAGACACAGATTAACGAACTTGAAGCAAAAGGCTCTCTGACTTTTGACGTAAACAGCCAGCCTACAACCATTGAACTTGGCGATGTTGAAATTATCACCGAGGAAATGCCCGGATGGCAAATGGCTACCGACGGTGCCCTAACCGTGGCTCTTGATGTAACCATTACCCCCGAGCTCAAAGCCGAAGGCATGGCAAGAGAACTGGTTAACCGTATACAAAACATACGTAAAGCCCGTAACTACGACATTCAGGACAAAATAAACATAGTTTTTGCCCCGAATGAAAACATAGAACAGGCACTTGCCACACACACCGAATACATTTCGCGACAAGTACTTGCCGACAGCATAAAAACAGCCGAAATAAAACCAGAACAGCCTAACTGCGAAACAATGGATATAGACGGACTTGTTATTTATGCATTAGTGAAACGCATCAACTAACACACAAACCTAATATAATCATGAGCGAAAAAAACCGATATAACGACGACGAACTTCAGGAGTTCAAAGAGCTTATTCTAAAAAAACTGGAAAAAGCACAACGCGACTACGAACTCCTTAAGGCAAACGTTACCAACAGCGACGGAAACGACATTGCCGACACATCACCCACATTCAAGGTGCTTGAAGAAGGTGCCAGCACTCTGAGCAAGGAAGAAGCCGGACAACTGGCTCAAAGGCAAATGAAGTTCATCCAGCACCTGCAGAACGCGCTTGTCCGCATTGAGAACAAAACCTATGGCGTATGTCGCGAAACCGGAAAGCTTATACCAAAAGAAAGGCTAATGGCAGTACCGCATGCAACCCTTTCGGTTGAAGCAAAACAAAAAGGAGGACGACGCTAATATACCAAACCAGAAACAGACCCGACAAAACAATTAAACATGAAATTATCAAAGGGGTGGCTGGCTACTTTAGTCATACTTTTTGTCATTATAACAGACCAAGTAGTGAAAATATGGGTAAAAACCCATATGTATCTAGGAGAAAGCCATACCATTACATCTTGGTTTCAGATATATTTTGTTGAAAACAACGGAATGGCATTCGGAATGGAGTTGGGAAGCAAACTTTTTCTCACTCTTTTCCGAATAGCGGCCGTAGGTGTACTGCTTTGGATTATCTACCGGCTTAGCAAACACCCGGAAACAAAAAAAGGATTTCTGACATGTGTGGCCCTAATAACAGCCGGTGCTGCCGGAAACATTTTCGACTCTGTGTTTTACGGCCTTATTTTCAACAACCCACTACCACCGCAAATAGCAGAATTCATGCCTGTCGAAGGCGGATATGCACCTATGCTGTATGGAAAGGTTGTTGATATGCTTTATTTTCCCCTGTTCAGTTTCTATTGGCCTGACTGGGTACCATTTGTCGGTGGCGAATATTTTCTATTTTTTCAGCCAATATTTAACATTGCAGACTCTGCCATCACTGTAGGAATGATTATAATGATTCTGTTTTACTCAAAGCATATAGCCATACCTCAGTCGGAAAATGCCGGCGAGCAGCCAAATAAATAAACAATTTGATGCAGCCCCCTTTAAACAAATATTACCACGGACAACGCCTCGCAGTAATTTGCTTACTGGGAATGTTGCTATTGTCTTTGTCATGCAGCAGAAAGCCTGACATGGTGCTTGGTAAAAAAGAAATGGCATCGCTGCTCACAGATGTGCATAAAGGGGAAAGCCTGATAGAAATTAATCATAACCAATTCTCTAGCGACTCAATGCGCAGGGTTATGAAACAATCAGTACTCGATGCACACGGGGTGACGCAGCAACAATGGGATTCGTCTCTGTCATATTACGGCAGAAACATCGAGCAATACATTGAACTCTACGACATTGTAATTGCCGGCCTTGAGCAAGAACTAAAAAATGTAAATGTTGTTTCGCAGGGTTCAAATATACAGATGGAAGTGGTTGGCGACTCTGCCGACACATGGGACCAGCCCCGTTTGCGACACTTCAGCGCAAAACAGCCTACAGATATACTAAAATTCTATCTTCGTCGCGACCTTAACTGGGATCGTGGTGACGTATACACCTGGAATTTCAAGGCAATAAACGGTTCCACACCTATCACATGGACAATAGCCGCAGAATATTCCGATGGCACAACAGAATATAAATCGGGAACCACAGCCTCGTCGGGATGGACCAATATCTCGTTCCACACAGACTCATCACGCACAACGTCGTCTATACGCGGAGTGGCAACACTCCGTCCGTCGGCCGACGAAAGCATTTACATCGATTCCATATCGCTTGTCAGAACACGTCATGAAAAAGCGCCAGCCGCAGCACGTGCCGGAATAATGCAGTTTTCTAACGGGAAAAAAAACTAAATAAAACATCCACATATAAAGCTAATTAACAAGCCGGCTCCAAGTAGAAAGTATAGGCGATAACGATATTGACAAAAAACAACAATTGAAATGCAACCGAAATATCTGGCCCATGCCGTTCTGCATAACGAAAAAATATGGCGCACATCCATTATCAGCCTAGATGCCGACAATGATGTCAGCATTGACCGTTTTATACAGGAAGTTCCCGGCACTGTATTCGTTTCCGGCATCATATGCGTGTGCAATAGCGAACGCCTGACCGAAGCACACCGCAAACAGCTTGCACACATAGTAACTTCCGCAAAACTTATCGAAACTGCCATACGAAAAGCGAACAAATACATGTCAGCCAACAGCCTCTATATGCAACAGGCCGAAAATCAGCAATCATCCTCCCCCGTCATTCTGCCACTTTCCAGAAAATAAGCATCATGCAACCTGTCGCTTTAAGGAACCGACACTGACAAAACCCATTAAAAGGGTTACAAGCGGACTGGCTATATTGAAAATACAAAACGGAAAATACGCCAAGGTAGCAACTCCCAATACTGCCGACTGTGTAAGTCCGCAACTGTTCCAAGGAATAAGCACCGACGTAACCGATGTCGAATCCTCAATGGTACGGCTCAACAAACGCGTATCAAGCGAACGGCGGCGGTAGAGATTCCTATATATGTTTCCACACAATATTATCGACAAATACTGGTCGCCGGTAAAGCAGTTAAGCAGCAATCCGGTTGCTGCCGTTGACGAAACAATTTTTCCTTTCCGCTTTAAGCGGCGCATTATAGAATTTATTATAACCGACAGCAATCCAGAGGCCATCATAGCCGTCCCGAAAAACAACGCGCTCAGCACCAATGTTATTGTAGGTATCATTCCTGCCATACCCCCGGTTGTAACCAACGAATCCAACAACGGATGGTCCATATTTAACGACGTACGCGTTGTCAGTATGCCGATAATTGTGCGTATATGGTTTACTGCTGCCGAGTCTGAAACCGGAGCACTGCCTATTGACGGCAATAACTGAGGCTGGAGCATAAAGATTCCAATAATACCAAGCACCGTGCTTATTACAAGCGTCTTTATTGTTCCGGCACGCAATGCCAAAATTAAAAGCGTAGCAACAGGAATAAGCAAACACAAAGGCGTTATATTGAATGTGCCGTGTAGCTTGTCCAATATTTCCATATTGCTTTCTCCTGTTTCAGGCAATGTATTTAATCCTACCAGCAGATATACAATTATTGCCAACAACATAGCCGGAATGGTGGTGAACATCATATACCGTATATGGCTCATTAACGGCACCCCGCATGTTGACGAAGCAAGCACGGTAGTGTCAGACAGGGGCGAAACCTTATCACCAAAATAAGCTCCCGATATAATTGCCCCGGCTATCCAGCCGGGAGAATATCCCCACATTATGCCTATGCCCATAAAGGCAACCCCAATAGTTGCTATTGTTGTCCATGAACTTCCGCTCATCACTGATACCGCAGCACATATGCAACAAGCTGTAACCAAAAACAGGTTCGGATTCAGAACCTCCATTCCATAACATATAAGCGTAGGTACAACACCGCTGAACATCCATGTGGCAGATACGGTGCCTATTAATAACAATATTGCCAAAACAGGCACTGCCTGTGTAAAACTCTTGCCTATACTTATCTTTAACGGCCTTCTTAGCGGACGACGGTAAATTATGGCAATTGAAAGGGCCGCAAAGCCGCACAATATAAGCAACGGCTGGCTAAATAACTGTATATCGTCCGCTCCGTTTGTTACAAGGAACAACACTATTCCTACAATAAGCAGGGTTATCGGTATTAATGCTGCAACAAGCGGTATGTCTATATGTTTTTTATTATTCAACTTGCAATCAATATCGGTTAACTATTTAAGGTAACGGCTTAAAAGCCCCGAATAGGAGTCTATTCGCCGGTCTCGCAAAAACGGCCACCAACGCCTTACCCATTCGCTTCGTTTCATGTCAATATCAACAACAACGGCTTCTTCTTTATCGGAAGATGCCCTCCATATAAATTCGCCCTGTGGGCCAACCGCCATTGAGGACCCCCAAAAAGTTATACCGCCGGTAACTCCTGAAGGATCTGCCTCATGTCCCACACGGTTAGCAGCAATCAACGGCAAACCATTGGCAATAGCATGGCCGCGTTGTACAGTTGTCCAAGCATCTCTCTGGCGCTCTTTTTCATCGGCAGAATCACTGCTCTCCCACCCTATAGCCGTTGGATAAATCAAAATTTCGGCACCGTTCAATGCCATCAAGCGAGCAGCTTCGGGAAACCACTGGTCCCAGCAAACAAGAACGCCCAGACGGCCCACAGACGTATCGATTGGTTCAAAGCCCAAATCGCCCGGAGTAAAATAAAATTTTTCATAATATGCCGGATCGTCAGGAATATGCATCTTACGGTATTTCCCGGCAATACGCCCGTCGGAATCAAAAACTACAGCCGTATTATGATATAACCCGGGAGCGCGCCTCTCAAACATGGAAGTAACCAACACACTCTTTGTTTCTAAAGCCAGCGCCGAATAAAAACCGGTAACATCCGAAGGTATCTCAATTGCCAGCGAACACAAATCTGTATTTTCTGTCTGACAGAAATAAAGCGAATCGTGCAGTTCCTGCAATATGATAAGTTGCGCACCGCCAGCAGCAAGTAAACGTATCTTACTTGCAAGACGGGCCCTGTTGTCTGATATATTTCCGGTATTGGTCTGCTGAATTATACCGGCTTTTAATTGTTCCATTCTAATTAAACAGTTTTTAATGTACCTGTAGGAATCTGCATGGTTACACAATGGAGCGAACCATGCTGCTGTATAAGGGCTCGGCAGTCGATTCCTATTATCTCTTTATCAGGGAAAACCGATTTCAATACATTTCTTGCCTTTTCATCGTTTAACGGTTGGCCGTAAACCGGCAGCAACACCGCCCCGTTCAATGGAAGATAGTTGGCATATGTGGCCGGCAAGCGATTACCTTCGTCATCGAAAACCGGGTCGGGAAACGGTAGTTCTACCAACCGGTAAGGAAGCCCGTTGCGTGTTCTGAACATTTTCAAGTTTTGAGCCATTTTTGTCAATGGGTCAAAATGAGGGTCAGACTCACTGCCTGGCGCGCCGACATATACTATTGTGTCATTCGGAGCCAGTCTGGCAAGAGTATCAATATGGCTATCCGTATCATCACCTTGCAAAGATCCGTTGTCAAGCCATAAAATATGGTCAGCCCCAAATGTACGGCGCAAATAACCATCTATTTCCATCTTGTCCATCTGGGCATTACGGTTAGGCGACAGCAAACATTCCGTGGTTGTGAGTATTGTACCGGCACCATCGCTGTCAACAGAACCGCCTTCCAGCACAAAACCCCTCTTATTTATATACTCAGTACAAAATAAGCCGGTTGAATACAAATGCACATTTACCAGATTATCCAAATTGGCAGCAAATTTCAACCCCCATCCGTTGAAACAAAAATCAAGGGACTGTTTTATGCCGTTAGTTTCAATAGTTATAGGTCCGAAGTCACGAATCCATGTATCGTTTGTGGGAGCAGAAATATAAATAACATCATGCGTTATGCCTTTTTGTAACAATTGCCTACGCGGAACTTCCGGATCGGGTGCAACTATAATAACTTTTGCAAATTTCAATGCCGCTACTACAATATCGGCAAAACACGCCTGCACCCAGTCAAGCATATAATTCCAGTCTGTAGCTTCATGTGGCCATGACAAAAGCACGGCATCCTGACTTTCCCACTCAGCCGGAAGGCGCATATAATTTTTATCTGGCTCTCTATTCGTCAAAATCATTTAATGTATCATAAATTGACTGCTGATTGTCAAGCAGTTCATCACAAAAATCCAGAAATCCCATTTTTTCAGAACTACCAACCGAAGCACACCACTCGCGATACTCGTCAGCAAGATTATCATCTTCGGCCAATAGCTTTTTAAACTCTGAATTCGCAATGTCTATACTGCCGTATTGCGACAAAAGCGTATGAAAAAAATCCGTTATATCGTTCATAATCAGTATGAACTGTTAATTGTGTTTTCTCTGTTATATTAAATAGGCAACGGTCATATGTAAAATTACAGCAGCAAGCATTTATACACTGACCGCTACCAGGTTTTGAACATATTCAAAGGTACGACTTTTTCTTTATTTATTCAAAAAACAGAATAAAAAAACCAGGCATAAATAGTATTATTGTTTGTTATATTTCGTTATTTCCTACCCGGCAAAAAGCGTTTAAGTATCAGGCAGCCAGCTAATCCGGAAAGCAACGAGCCAACAACAATACCAATCTTTGCCTCATTTAAAAGCGCAACTCCTGCCGCACCCATACTATCAAAACTCAAATTTGCTATAAACAACGAAACAGTAAAACCAATTCCGCCCAACGCAGAAACGCCCATAATCATTCTCCAGTCCGAGCCTTTGGGCATTGGTGCCAAACCTAATTTTACGGCTACCCACGAAAAGGTGAATATCCCGACAAATTTTCCAACAACCAAACCACATATTATTGCAAGGCTCAAGCCCGAGACAACCGAACTCAATCCAATACCGGCAAAACTAATCCCGGCATTAGCAAACGCGAACAGGGGAATAATCAAATAATTCACCAACGGGTGCAACGAATCTTCCAAATCCTGCAAAGGTGAAACAACCTTGTCGGAAGCCGACTCTATTTGTTTGAGCCAGTCCAACTGGTTGTGGCTAAGCATTGAGCGCCTATCGAGCGATTCGTCATCCTCCATATGAAAATGCGAAATTGCACGGCGGATCGACTTAACATATTTGCCCGGGGCAAATACCGGGGTAGATGGTATGCAAAACGCAATCAGCACACCGGCAATAGTGGGGTGAATTCCCGAATTCAAAAACAGATACCATATTACTGTGCCAATTCCCAAATAAAACAACTTGCTTTTTATTTTAAACGTAGACCCAAGCATCAGCACTCCAAGAAATGCAAGTGCCGTTATTATAAGACGCAAATCTATGTGCGAACTGTAACACGTAGCTATCACAATTATGCCTCCAATATCGTCAACGACAGCAAGTGTGGTTAAGAAAATTTTCAGCGATATGGGCACCCTTCTACCAAGCATTGCCAGAATTCCTAAAGAAAACGCAATATCTGTAGCCATAGGTATTGCAGCACCTGCAATATATTCAGAACCAATGCTCATTGCTATGAATACCCCTACCGGAACTATCATGCCCCCTATCGCCGCCAGGACCGGCAAAATGGCCTGCTTTAATGAGCTGAGTTCGCCTACAAGCACCTCTCGCTTAATTTCCAAACCAATCGTAAAGAAAAATATAGCCATCAATGCATCGTTTATAAACTGTAATAACGTCATTGCATGGCCGCCATGGCTAAATACATTGAACGAACCTATCTGCAACCTGACTTGCTGGTTCCAAAACTCTGTATATAACTCATTTGTATATGGCACATTTGCCACAACCAAGGCCAGCACAGTAGCTGCAATAAGGACATTTCCACCGGTTGCATGGCTTTTTATTGCACGCTTTGCCGCATAATAAACCCTGTGGGCAGCCGGCTGCCCACAGGGTTTATCAATTTTATCTTCTGTTTTTACTGTCATAATGTGAGTTACAAAAGTTAGTTGAAAACTATTATTATAACACACAAAATGTCAATCCAGTTTCAGTACGGCCAAGAAAGCTTTTTGCGGAACTTCAACTGAACCAATCTGCTTCATGCGCTTTTTACCTTTTTTCTGTTTCTCGAGCAATTTTCGTTTACGCGAAATATCACCACCATAACATTTAGCCGTAACATCCTTACGCACAGCCTTTATTGTTTCACGTGCTATTATTTTAGAACCAATTGCAGCCTGTATTGCAATGTCGAACTGTTGGCGAGGAATAAGTTCTTTAAGTTTTTCGCACATACGCCGGCCAAATGTAACCGAATTATCAAAATGTGTCAGTGTGCTTAAAGCATCAACACTTTCGCCATTAAGCAAAATGTCGAGCTTAACAAGCTTTGATTCACGGAAATCGTGAATATGATAATCGAATGACGCATAACCTTTGGAAATTGATTTCAACTTGTCATAGAAATCAATTACAATTTCGCCAAGCGGAATATCAAAAGTAAGTTCAATCCTGTTACCTGATATATATTCCTGCTTTATCAATTCTCCACGCTTTCCAAGACACAGGGTCATTATGGGGCCTATGTAGTCGGCTAGTGTTATGATTGAGGAGCGTATATATGGTTCTTCAATATGGTCTATAAGCGTCGGGTCGGGTAACCCTGACGGATTATGAACTTCCATCATACTGCCTTTTTTGTCATAAACACGGTACGAAACATTAGGAACGGTTGTAATAACATCCATGTCGAACTCACGCCCAAGGCGCTCTTGCACAATCTCCATATGCAACAGTCCAAGAAAACCGCACCGGAAACCAAATCCCAGGGCCATAGATGATTCAGGGGTGAATGTCAATGACGCGTCGTTTAACTGAAGTTTCTCTAACGATGCTCGCAAGTTCTCGAAATCCTCAGTCTCAATCGGATACACACCGGCAAATACCATAGGTTTTACTTCTTCAAAACCTTCTATGGCATTTTCACAAGGACGGGCAACATGAGTTATTGTATCGCCAACCCTGACCTCGCGCGAGGTCTTTATACCAGAAATTATATAACCGACATTGCCGGCCGACAATTCCTGCCGAGGCGACATGTCTAGTTTTAACACACCTATTTCATCGGCATTATACTCTTTTCCCGTAGAAACGAACTTAACAAAGTCACCTTTACGAATTGTTCCATTAACAATTTTATAATAAGCGATAATTCCTCTGAACGGGTTAAATACCGAATCAAAAATCAAGGCCTGAAGCGGGGCATCAGGATCGCCTTTCGGTGCCGGTACGTGTTCCACAATAGCCCTGAGTATATCCTCCACACCAAGTCCGGTTTTACCTGATGCACGTATTATTTCCTCTCTCTTACAGCCAAGCAAATCCACAATCTGGTCTTCAACCTCGTCAGGCTTTGCACTGTCAAGGTCAACCTTGTTAATAACAGGAATTATTTCAAGGTCGTTTTCAATGGCCATGTACAAATTTGAAATAGTCTGAGCCTGAATACCCTGTGCGGCATCAACAATAAGCAACGCTCCTTCACATGCCGCTATGGAACGTGACACCTCATAACTGAAGTCAACATGTCCCGGAGTATCAATAAGGTTAAGAGTATAGTCTTCGCCATCAAGATTGTAATTCATCTGTATGGCGTGACTTTTAATTGTAATGCCACGTTCGCGCTCCAAATCCATGTCGTCAAGCACTTGAGCCTGCAAATCCTTTTCTGAGATTGTTTTAGTATACTCAAGCAGCCTGTCGGCCAGGGTACTTTTTCCGTGGTCAATATGTGCTATTATGCAAAAATTACGTATTCTTTTCATAATACAAATTTACGTATTTATTTGTATTTGCCCAAATTGCCGTTACTTAGCCAGCAAAACATTGTTTCATATGCATTTTCTCTTGAATCAGGCATGGATAATATCAAATCATGAATACCGTCCGGAATTGTTTTAATTGTTACGTCCCTACCTAGCCGGGGGCCATACTTTTCCATATCGTCCACATCAAGAACCACATCGGCCCTCTTAATCAGCGAAGTGTCTGCACCCAAATAAGACTTGTCGGAATGCATCAACAAAACCGGCACCTGTATATCGGCTTTTCTCTGCAATTTCTTTTGTGCAGATGTTATTGCATGCACCCACCCGGTGGTGACCGGTCTTGCATGTTTCAGCTTCCAGTCTGTATTAAATTCCCAATTTCCAAAGCCGGAACGCAAAAGGCTTTCCGCATAAGAACTGTCCTGAGGCTGCCTTATTGATATGTCAGGAATCCAGCCGCCAATCCACGAAGCCGCCGGAATTAATACCTTTTCCATAAGCGGACCCATATTCCAGTCTAAAAACGGGGAATTAAGAATCAGCTTTTTAACCCGGGCTGGCTTCCTGTCATTCACATATGCCGATGCTGTCAGTCCGCCTGTCGAGTGCCCTATCAATACAACCGAGTCAATTCCGTCGGAAGCCATGACTTTTAAGGCTGAATCAATATCGGCATAATATTCAGACATGTCCCTGACTTCGAACATTTGTTGTCCAGGTAAAATAGAACGGCCATATTTACGCAAATCAACAGCATAAAAACTATAGCACGAATCAGCAAACCTGGATGCCATTTCCTTTTGAAAAAAATAATCATTATAGCCGTGTATGTACAATACGCCACGCCTAAGCGAATCTCCGCACTCACCCGAATGACGGATTATGGCAGACCTTACCGGGCCGGAATAATCAGTTCCCTGGTCCACGTATCTCGACTCGAAGCCATCGCCAAGCATATCGGCCTCCCAGCCTGTCGACAAAGAGCCATTATCAAAAGAGACCCGGGACGAACAGCCCCAGGTCAGAATAAACACTATCGGTATTAATGCGGTAAATATTCTCATTGTTGTTTGAATAGATCCTTGATTGACCCCAGCGAGCTCAACACTCCGGAAGCCTCGTAGGGTATATATACAGTCTTGCTTGCCGGCCCCTGCGTCATTTCACGAAGGGTAGATATATATTGCATTGCCAGCATATACGTGGCCGGATCAGTTTTCGACTGGTTTATAGCCTCCGCAACCTTACGTATAGCTTCGGCTTCTGCCTCGGCCTTAAGCACCTTTGCCCTTGCCTCGCCTTCGGCACGCAATATCTCAGATTCTTTTTTAGCGGTAGCCTGGTTTATTTGCGAGGCTTTTTCTCCTTCCGACAAAAGTATTACAGATGTTTTTTGCCCTTCGGCGTTCAAAATTTCGGCACGTCGGTTACGCTCGGCCTGCATTTGCTTTTCCATAGCTTCGCGCACGCTCTTTGGAGGGTTAATGTCCTGAAGTTCTACACGCGTAACCTTTACACCCCATTTGTTTGTAACATCGTCGAGTATGGTTTGCAAACGCGAATTAATGGTGTCGCGCGACGACAGTGTCTGGTCCAATTCCAATTCGCCTATAACATTACGCAAAGATGTCTGTGTAAGCTTTTCCAATGCATTAGGCAAGTTGTCTATTTCGTACACGGCTTTCTTCGGGTCAACAATCTGGAAATACAGCAATGCATTAATTTCGGTAGTGACATTGTCTTTTGTAATAACCGGCTGAGACGGAAAATCATAAACCTGTTCACGCAAATCAATTGATGTCGACGTAGATATACGGCTAATTGTCTTACCGTTCATTCCTGATATTACCTGACGCGTATATACAGTCTTTGGCTTGTCTATAAACGGCCATATAATGTTAAGCCCCGGATTAAGCACACTATGGAACCGTCCAAGCCTTTCTACAACGCAGGTTTCTGACTGTGGAACAATTTTAATTCCTGCCCACACAAGAACTAGCACGATAAATACCAGTATTCCAAGAAGTATTACTGATTCTTCCATTTTAATATTATTTTATTGTTTATTTATTACTTTGACTTTAAGAATTATGCTGTCATACCCCACAACACGCACCGGGGTTCCATGCTCTATAGCGATACCATCTGTACTGATAAACTGCCAATTGTCACCGTCAATACGCAAACGCCCGGGGTGTTCTTCCGGTTTATATGAATGGGTAACCGATGCCTCACGGCCTATCAGTGCGTCCATATTAGTGCTATATTGGTTACTTTTATGATGGTTCTTGTTTATCAGCGGCCCTAAAAAAATAAATGAAGCCACGCCACCAAGTATTAGCGCAATAAGCTGTCCTTCAAGGCCAAAACCGAGAGCGGCTGCAATTGATGCACAGACTGCGCCGATTGCCGGACAAAATGCAGCAAACGCACCAAACAGCAATTCAACAGCAGCCAGTACAGCTGCAATTATAAGCCATATAATCCATTCTGCCATTATCATTACAATTTTAAATTACTATATACAATGATTCGGTAAAATTTGAGGTTGTTCAGCCTTGGCTAAGCCGCTAACTGAGCCAACCGATGATTTATTTTCTGAATTATTTTGAGATGCGGAGATTTTCCGCAAGTCGAAATAATTGTTGAGGCGAGATAAGATTCAAACATAAGCCGTTTGAACTGCGCTACCGAAAGATCCGGATAATCCTTCCTTATGACCTCTTTGCAGACATTGAGGGCAGTGAAGGAAAGATTGAACGCAAAGTCAAGCCGGGCTTTGTCGCGGGTCTGCTGTGACTGAAGTCCGGTGAACTGCTTGGCATCGCGTATGCCGAACTCAATCTGAAAGCGGGTGCGGTAGAAACCGATGATCTTTTCAGGTCTCATATTGGTGTCGGTGGAGAAGTAAAGAAGAGGGTCTGCGTTTTCAACCGGACAGACCACGATACGGATGTCGCGTT
>SSTG01000038.1 GCA_004801635.1 Muribaculum caecicola
CGACCTTACCTCCACGCCCAAAGAATTTAACAACCGTTGGATGCATGCCGGCGACGAAAACCGCACAAACATACCGGTTATCGCCTCTAAACGTCAGAATAAAAACGACGCCCACCTCAATTACGCATACAACGCATACAACTATTCGACAGAGCGTATTGCCAAGGGCGACTTTATACGCATGAAGGAAATGTCGATAGCCTACGAGCTTCCAAGCAAGGTTGTAAAGGCCCTGCGTATGCAGAAATGTAATGTAAAGCTCCAGGCAACCAACATGTTCCTTATCTATGCCGATAAGAAGCTGAACGGACAGGATCCGGAGTTCTTTAACACCGGTGGTGTTGCCGCTCCTACCCCAAAGCAGTTTACGCTTACGCTTAACTTAGGTTTTTAACATTAAGTAATGACTACAGAAATGAAAAAATATATAATACAAGCTTCAGTGTTGGCTTTGTCGGCAATGGCCCTTACCGGCTGTGACGATTTTCTGGACACCATGCCCGACAATCGCGCCACGCTGAACAATGAAGAAAAAATAACCAAGATGCTCGTAAGCGCCTATCCCGACAACGAGTATCTATATGTGGCCGAGCTTATGTCGGACAACACCGACGACATCGGCGGCCCTCAGAACCCTTACACGCACCGCTGGGCCGAGGAAATTTATGCCTGGAAAGAGGAGACAGAAACACGTAACTCTTCTACAGAACGCTTCTGGAGTGCGTCGTACGGATGTATTGCCGCGGCAAACGAGGTGTTGCAGGCTCTTGACAAGATAGGCGAGTTGTCGCCTACGCTAAAGGAATGCAAGGGCGAAGCGCTGCTGTGCCGTGCCTACAATCACTTTATGCTGGCTAACATGTTCTGTCAGGCTTATACTAAGAATGCAGCATCGCATTTGGGACTGCCGTATATGGAAGCAAGTGAGTCGGAGCTTGTTCCACAGTATGAGCGTGGAAATTTGGCAGACTTCTACGGCAAGATCGAGAAAGACCTTACCGAGGGTCTGAAACTGATAGGCGATTCGCATTATTCAGTGCCAAAATATCACTTTAATGTTAGTGCCGCATATGCATTTGCCGCACGCTTCTACCTGTACACTGAAAACTGGGGCGAAGTAGTAAAGATGGCTAACCGTGTGTTTGGTTCTGACCCCCGGCCTATGCTTCGCGACTGGAAGGCACTTGGCTCGCTGGCTCTTGACCATGACATTGTGTCGAATGCCTTTGTAAATGCGTCGTCGAACGCCAACCTGCTGCTGCACACGGCTGTTTCCGAGGCCGGCCTGATTTACGGCGCCGGTTACAGCGGCGGTTCTCTGGCATGTCGTTTCAATCACTGTTCCTATACTTCCGAAAACGAGGACATGGAGGCTACCAATATCTTTGGCGGAAGCACGGAATTTTACCTGAGCCCTGCTTCGTATTCGGCATCGAACTACAACAAAGTGGTATGGTTCAAGCTTCCGTATATGATGGAGTATTTGGACATTGTGGCACAAACCGGTTATTTCCGTACTGTTTACCCGGCGTTCACTTCCGAAGAACTTTTGCTTAACCGTGCCGAAGCATATGTTATGCTTAAGGAGTATGACAAAGCTGCTGCCGACCTTACTACATGGATGCAGAATATGACCAAGAGTACTAAGGTCCTTACTCCGCAAGTTGTTAGCGATTTCTATAATAAGGCCAAGTACTGCTATTCCGACGGGGCCGGTATAGAGTCAGCATTGAAAAAGCACCTGAATCCGGCATTCGAGATTGACGACGAGGGCTCGATACAGGAAAACATGCTGCAGTGCGTGCTTGGATTCCGCCGTCTTGAAACAATGCATTTGGGCTTGCGCTGGTTCGACGTTAAACGTTACGGCATAGAGATACCGCGCCGCCAGATGAACGCCCAAGGCCGTCCGGTACTCAAAACAGACGTGCTGACCAAGAACGATCCGCGCCGCGCCATTCAGATTCCGTTGCGTGTGCGTGATGCAGGTCTAGAGGCTAATCCGCGCTAACGGTTAGATGAATTTTATATTTGACTAATCTTTTTCAACAAAAGAATATAATGAAAACAAGCAAAATACTCATACTGTCGCTGCTAGCAGGCTCCGCATTGGCCTTTACCGCTTGTTCGGACGACGAACCGAACAAGAGCATATCGGTGATTACCCCCGGAAACACCGAGGAGAACGATTTTGACCGCTGGTTGCTGGCTAATTTTAATATACCGTACAACATCGACTTCAAATACCGTTACGAGGATATCCAGGGCGATTTCGACTACTATCTTGTTCCTGCCGAATATGAATCGGCAATAAAGATGGCCCATATGGTGAAGCATCTTTGTGTGGAAACTTACAATGAAGTTGCCGGCAAGGATTTCACATGCCAGTATTTCCCGAAAATGTTCTTTTTGACAGGTGAATGGGAATACAAAAACAACGGTAGCTTTATCTTGGGTACTGCCGAGGGAGGCCGTAAGATATTCCTTGCCGGTATAAACTACCTGCCCAGGTATATAGGTAGTGCCGAGGATTTGAACCATTACTATTTCAAGACAATCCACCACGAGTTCACCCACATTCTTAACCAGACAAAGACAATACCGTCCAACTTCCAGTTGATAACGGCCGACGGATATGTTTCCGACAAGTGTTTCGACGAACCGTACAGGTCCACATACCTCCAGCGCGGATATATATCGGACTATTCGCAGACATCTTATCAGGAGGACTTTGCCGAAATGCTGTCGATATACGTTACAAACGATGAAAAATCGTGGAACGACCTGGTTAACCGTGCTCCGTCTGAGCCAAGGGCCAAGATACAGCAGAAACTGGAAAACGTGCGCAACTACATGATGGACAGTTTCGGCATAGACATTGACGACCTCCGTAGGGTTATACAGCGCCGTCAGGAAGAAGTTGTTTCCGGAAAGGTTGACCTTACTGATTTGACAATTGAATAATTAGCTAAATGAAAGTTATTATGCGACTAAATAAAATAATACCGGCTATGCTCGTAGCCATGTCGGCCGTGTTGCTGCAGTCGTGTCTGAAAGACCAGGAGGATCTTTTCGACAATTCTGCTTCGGAACGCCTGCAGATGGTGCTTGACAATACAAAAAGAATACTTGAAAGCTCTGAAGACGGTTGGGTGTTGGATTATTATCCTGACCGAAACCTGAGTTATGGCGGTTATGTTTATACCGTAAAGTTTGACAAAGCATGGGTAACTGCCGGACTTGAAATTGAACCCGGCAAATTTGAGAAAAGCCTATACAAGCTTACCAACGATAACGGCCCGGTGCTGTCGTTCGACTCATACAACTCGTTGCTGCACCATTTTTCAACTCCTTCGGGCAGTGGTGCGGGCCCTGGTGGGTATCAGGCCTACGATGGCGACTTCGAGTTCCTGATTATGGATGTAACTGAAAACACCATACGTCTGCGTGGAAACCGGACCGGCAATACAATGTGGCTGCACCGCATTACCGAGGATGCCGCTTCGTATCTTGCAAGCGTGGAAGAAAACAACAGCAACCTGTTTCTGGAATCGCTTCGCGGCGTTATCGGGGGCAAGGAAGTTGAAGTATATATGGAGCCCCAGCGTGGTTCACGTTACATAGAAGTAGCCTGGGGCGAAGGCGACGACGAAGTGTTTGGAACTTGCTTTGTTCCTACTACCGACGGAATACGCCTTATGGAGCCTCTGAATGTAAACGGTGTAACCATACAGGAATTCGCTTATCAGGTTGCTTCGTTTGCCTATGTAGGTACAGCTTCTAACGGAGAGGTAGTAACGCTGCAAGGCGATGCGCCTGCGGATTACTCTACATTTGAAGAATTTGCCGGTAATTTCGCTCTTAAATATTCTAACGGTACGCGCAGCATAGACGTTACTCTGGAGGCCTCCGGTGAAGACACTTATGTAATTAAGGGTCTAGGTAAATCTTTTGATGTCGTTGCCAAATACAATCTTGGCCGTGGCTGTCTGGAAATAACATCGCAGCAGGTGGGTGTTGACGGCGACAATTATTATTGGCTTTGCGGTGTAGGTCTGGATTCGTCAACCGGCCGGCCGACACCGTCGTGGTCTACCGATTGCGGCTTCTTTGTGAAGAAAGACCCACAGAATCCGGGAACATTCCTTTTCTTGCCTAACAACTTCGACGAACTGCGTGCAGCTTCGCTAATGGTATGGCGTTTTGCCGGTTCTGTTGACCAAGCCGGTTATCAGGCCGGTGGCCAGGCCGCAAACCCATGGCGTCTTGCAAACAACAGTGCCCAGATGGCAAACCTGCATTCGCTTGTGAAAAAATAATAAAGCTATTACACGTGTAATACTGTAGTGGAACCGTTAAAACGGTTCCACTACAGATAACCAAAATAGAGAGTACACACTCATTTATTTATTACTGTTTTAATTTATCAGTTATGAAAAAACAATTACTTTTAACTGTTGCACTCGGATTTGGTGCCAGCGCTTTTGCTGCTACATCACTGTCCCAGTCGGAAAACGCACCTGTAGCAGTGGTTGCCAATGCAAACGCATTGATGTCAGAAAAAATTGAGAGCAGCGTAAATGCTGTTATGCCGCTTATCTCTATGGACGAAGAAGCTACCCGTATTCTTTCTAGGGCAGCTGCAACTGACTCATTAACTGCTTGGTATAAGCTGCCAGGCGGTGGTTTCTACCTTGGGTCTGTTTATGGTTACTGGTTGAACCCTCTTATGGAAAACAATCTGCTTATTCCTAATGGTGTAAATCTGACATGGGGTGGTTTTGCCTATAAATTTGGTAACGGCCAGACGTGGAAAACTGCTAATTGGGAGTATGAGATACAGAAAGAAAATGACGGCAACTTCTCAATGGAGCAAGGTTCATATGACGACCAAAATCTGGTAACCCCCCCATATTATAATTTGCGCACACAAAACGGTGCATATACATCGCCGGCTCCTACATTCTTTGTAAATAAAGGAGCTGCAGGTCTTGTAGAATCTTCGTTCCAGGCTGTTCCGGGCGGTATGCTGGCTTCTGAAGGACTTCCTCGTTTTAACTTCGGTTCCACTGTAGGTGTTAGGTCTATGGGTTTGGCTGAAGTTGACCTTACTCGTGTTCTTTCTGCCAAGTATACATCCGGATTTTCTTCGGCAACTGAAGATTCTCTTGCCTTGGTTAACTTTACAAATGTAAAGCCTGGTGAAAAATATTATACAAGCGGTGAATATATGACTCGTTTTGGTGCTTTCCTGCCCAAGCCTGCAAAAACCTTCGGTCTTGACTCTATCTGCGTTACCGGTGGATTCAACTCGTTTGAAGATGCCGGGGTAACTGTTGATGTATATGAGGCAGAACCTGTGGAAGGCATGGTTACATATAATATTGGCAAGCGTATCGGTGGTGGATTTTTACCCAAAGAGAAAGTGCGCGTAGATCCGAAATATGTATATCCGAATGTTTTCCCTATTACAGATGAAAAAGGTAACCCTACTTTTGTTAACATTGATACTGATGTTATAATACTCATTGGCGGCTTCAGCACAAGAACCGGTAGCGACATGTCTGTTTATGAGTTGGCAGCCCCTTCTTCTTCGCCTCTGCAGTATATGCACAATTGCGTTATAGAGATAGCCGATCCTACTACTAACGAAGTTTTGGATGTTCGTTATGTTAGGCCCGGCTCCACCAACGCTGATGGTATTAAGTTTTCCAGCATAGGATGGTTTATCCAGTACTATGGCGGTTATACCCACTTGGTTGCCGGCGACGAGCCTGAAGACTATTTCACAATGACTGTTCCGGCTGAAGGTGGATCGAAGGAATTTGTGTTCAATCCTTATTACGACATTGCTACTAACGGTAAATTTACTGGCGAAGGAGCCAACGAATGGGTTACTTTCGATGTAGCCGATCAAGACTTTATTGATTATACCCAGACTGTTACCGTAAATGTTGACGCTCTGCCAGAAGGCCTTCCAGGTCGCGAAACAACAGTTTATGTTGAAATCAGCGGTGCCCGTCAGGCTATCAAGATTGCGCAGGGCGAAGTTTCCGGTATTGACGGTGTAGACGCTGACGCATCGGAAGTTGTTGCAACAGAGTACTACGATCTTCAGGGCCGTGCACTTCAGGCTGCTCCTGAATCAGGCTTGTTCCTGAAAAAGGAAATCCGTGAAAACGGCAAGGTATCTACAGTTAAAGTTGTAAAATAATTTTTGCTGAAAAATACAAAAGGAATCAATAACAGCTTAATTTTTTTGAATCCTGGGGAGGGACTGCCGTGCGGCAGCCCCTCTCTGTTTATGTCACAATCTCTCCGAGTTAATGTAAATGAGTTAGACATAGGGTATATCCAATAGTAACCACATCCGATTTTGGTCATATGGCCGCCTGTATCTCCCACCGAGGCTTCAACACGGCTAGGGGATAGCATATATGTCCCCCGGCCGGTGCTTCGGTTGCGTCAGCCGGAGGCCATACGTGGCTCAATATGCCTTTACAGTTTGTGAATTAGTGTGAGGCCGTCGCGAAGGGGGAGTATTACCTTTTCTACGTGCGGATCAGATGCTACGATGCTGTTGAAATGCCGTATTCCCAGTGTTTGTGCATCGTGTGCGTCGCTGTCGGCCACTTTTCCGTACCATAGCGTGTTGTCGGCCACTATGAATCCGCCGGACGCAACGTGCGGCATGACGGCCTGGTAATAGTCGGCATAATTGCGTTTGTTTGCGTCCATAAAAACGAGGTCCCATGGCCCGTACTGCCGGCTGAGCTGTTCTATAAGTTGCAGCGCGTCGCCTATGTGCAGGGTTATTTTATGTCCGTGCGGCCATTGGTTGAAGTTTTCCTGTATCATGCGCCCCATTTCGTCGTTTAGTTCAACGGTGTGCACGGCGGCATTGTCTGGTGCCCCCTCGGCAAGGCACATGGCCGAATATCCGGTAAATGTTCCGAGTTCCAGTATGTTTACCGGCTTTATCATGCGCATGAGCATTTTCAGAAATCGTCCCTGATAGTGCCCTGAGCACATGTCGGGGTAGAGGCAGCGGCGGTGTGTCTCGCGGTTTAGCCGGTGCAGTTGTTCAGGCTCCGGGTCGATGTGCCTGAGTACGTATTGTTCCAGTCCGGGGTCAGTGGTTACGCTCATAGCTTCAGTAGTGCTTCTATGGCAAGCCTGTACACGTCGGTTCCGAACCCCAGTATCACGCCACGGCATACCCTGGAGAGCATTGATTGATGGCGGAAGGGCTCGCGAGCGTGTACGTTTGATATGTGAACTTCTACCACCGGGGCTTTAATGGCTGCTATGCAGTCGGCAATGGCCAGCGATGTGTGTGTGTAGGCCCCGGCGTTAAGCACAATGCCTCGCCCTGGCTCGAAGCCGTATTTTTGCAGACAGTCAATGAGGTCGCCTTCATGGTTGCTTTGGAAATAGTCGACAGTCACGCCGGGATATGCCTGGCGCAGTTTGTCGAGAACGGAGTTGATGCTTTCGGAGCCGTAAATTTCCGGTTCGCGAACGCCAAGCAGGTTCAGGTTGGGCCCGTTTATTATGGTTATGTTTTGCATGTTCCTGAGTTTTTGGATATTTCTATTTGGTTTGACGCGAAGTTGTTATAAGCTGTCTTCATATGGAACCTCTCCGAGGTTCATTTCCAGATTGTCCCGTATACCCCACCGAGGCTTCGCCACGGCGAGGTTATACATATGTATGGTCTTCGACCAACAGCAGGGCAATATCTTTACAATATATTCGAAGCATCGACCGGAGTACAACCCGGATGTAGCCACAGCCTTGTCGGTGGGGGGATAGATGTACGTCCGAAACATTTGTCGGGGCCAAACACGAGTACTGTCCCAACGTTGGCGGGCGCCTTGTGCAGAGCCTTTCAGTAGAGGTAGTTTTGCGGTATGATTCTCTCCGGGGTACCATGCGCAATGAAGTGTGTATGCCGTGGTATTGGCCGCAGGCCATACATGTGTGAAACCCCTACGTTGGCGAGCGCCTTGTGCGCGATGCCCTCGTTGGGGATGATGGATACTGTGCAGGTATGTACCTCGGAGAGGTTCCATGTGTAAAATGATTATATGTGGCTTGTGCCGGCTTATGTTATTTTAAACAAAGTTACGTATTAAAATTGGGTATTTTGCCGAATTATAGCTAATTTTGAAAAACAAATAAACACAGTAGCTAATATTAGGAATATATGCGTAATATGTTTTTATTGCCCTTGGCGGCATTGTTTATGACTGTCGGTTTTGTGTGCTGCGGCTCGTCGGCGACAGAACCCGGCGGAAGCGGCGAAAAGCAGTATCTGGTTGCCGGTGTGGCGTTTTATAATCTTGAAAACTTATTTGACACTATAAACCAGAACGGGAACTACGACCTGGAGTTTTCGCCCGAGGGGGTGAAGATGTGGGATTCGGACAAGTACTGGAAAAAAATACATAACCTGGCCACGGCCATATCGAAGCTGACTTCGGAGAACACGCCTTACGGCCCGGCCGTGATAGGTATATCCGAAATTGAAAACCGCAGTGTGGTTGAGGACCTTGTAAAGGAGGTTGACAAAGTGCTGGTTGCCGACGGCCGTGAGCCTTGGGGCTTGAAGATATGTCACCACGATTCGCCCGACAGGCGCGGTGTTGACGTAGGGCTGCTCTATAACCCGGCGTATTTCGAACTTGAATCGGTGAACAACCACAGGCTGACAGTGCCCGGCGAACCTGATTTCCTGACACGCGACCAGATGGTTGTTACAGGCCGGCTTTTTGAGCGTCCTATAAGTGTTATAGTAGGCCACTGGCCTTCGCGTCTGGGCGGCCAGTCGGAGTCGGAGCATATGCGTGTTGCAGCAGCAAAACTGGCAGCCCATATTGCCGATTCGCTTTGGTGTGAAAACCCGTCGACGGGCGTGGTGGTTATGGGCGACCTTAATGACGATCCCCACGACAAGTCGTGTGCCCAGACGCTGGGGGCTTTGCGCTCTAGGGAGCAGGCTGCCGACCACGGTTTCTATAATCCGTTCTGGTGGATATTGGACAATGGCGTCGGCTCGCTTTGTTATCGTGACAAATGGAACCTTTTCGACCAGATTATAGTTAGTGGAAACCTGGCCAACGGTAAAGCCGGCGACCTTCAATATTGGAAGGCCACCGTGCACAATATGCCCATGCTTCGTACGCAGTCGGGAAGATATAAGAACTATCCGCACCGTACATTTTCGGGGAATAATTTCCTGAACGGCTATTCCGACCACTTCCCTACGCAGATTTTTCTGGTGCGCGAAGTGTGATAAAGTGTTATTTGCCTGCGTATTTCCTTATTATAGGGCTTTCCACGCTTACGCCTAATTGTGCCGCGCGGCTGAGTATGGCCTGGGCCAGTTGTGGTTTAAGCCGTCCGGGGCAATAGCGGAAATAGGCTTCGGCAGCACGTACGTGGGCAGCATCGGGCATTGGGTATTCGCGTCGTTGCGGTAGTCCGAAAACGCAATCGGGCAGCTCTTTGCGTTGATTGTATGATATTTTGTCAGACATATTTTGTGTTTTTGTTCTGTTAAGTCAGAACACCTGGTGCCGGAATCTTGTTTGCGGAAGTCAGAGTTTTGTTGAATAAATAAAAATATATTGTTATGCGTAATTTTACATGTGTGCAGGATATAGGGCCGTTGGATAAGGCTGTTGCCGAGGCTCTTGAAGTGAAAGCCAACCGTTATGCCTACAAGCATCTGGGCGAGAACCGTACGATGCTTATGCTTTTCTTCAACTCGTCGCTGCGCACGCGCCTGAGCACGCAGAAGGCGGCAATGAACCTGGGTATGAACGTGATAGTTCTAGACGTTAACCAGGGCGCCTGGAAACTGGAAACGGAACGCGGCGTTATTATGGACGGCGACAAGCCCGAACATCTGCTGGAAGCCATTCCTGTAATGGGTTGCTATGCCGACGTTATAGGCGTGCGCTCGTTTGCCCGTTTCGAATCGAAGGCCGACGACTATCAGGAGCGTATATTGCAGCAGTTTATCGAGCATTCGGGCCGTCCGGTGGTGTCGATGGAGGCTGCCACGCGTCACCCGTTACAGTCGTTTGCCGACCTGATTACAATAGAGGAGCACAAGACAAAGGCCCGTCCGAAGGTGGTAATGACATGGGCACCGCACCCTAAGGCGCTTCCACAGGCTGTTCCCAACTCGTTTGCCGAGTGGATGAATGCTGCTGATTACGAGTTTGTGATTACTCACCCCGAGGGATACGAACTAGACCCGGCTTTTGTTGGTAATGCCCGTGTGGAATACAACCAGGACCGCGCACTGGAGGGTGCCGATTTTGTGTATGCAAAAAACTGGAGCGCGTATGCCGGCCCAAATTATGGAAAGGTGCTTTCTACCGACCGTTCCTGGACCGTTGATGCGCGTAAAATGTCGCTGACTGATAATGCTTTCTTTATGCACTGTCTGCCGGTGAGGCGTAATATGATTGTGACCGACGATGTGATTGAGTCACCACGGTCGCTGGTTATTCCTGAGGCTGCAAATCGTGAAATATCGGCCCAGGTGGTGCTTAAACGTATATTGGAATCGTTATAGGTTATGAGTACGTTTACTCCGGCGGAAGTTGTAGAGGCGGCCAGGAAAACAGGCGAGCGCAAACTTATGTTGCACTCCCAGCCTTTGCGTTTTATGTTGCTGACCGTTCTTGCTGGGGCATATATTGCTTTTGGCGGAACATTGTCGGTGATACTAGGTTATGGTTTCCCGGAAATAACGGCATCAAATCCTGGCATGCAGAAACTTATTAGCGGTGCGGCATTCCCCGTAGGGCTTATTCTGGTAGTTGTGCTTGGGGCTGAGTTGTTTACGGGTAATAACGCGTTGCTGGTTCCGCATTGGATGCGAGGCGGATGCTCGTGGCGCAGCGTTGTTGCAAACTGGACTCTTGTATGGATAGGCAACTTTGCCGGTGCAGTGGCATTTGCAGTGCTTTTTGTGTGGGGAGTGGGGCTTATGGCTTCTGAGCCTTACCATACGGCAATAATAAATATAGCCAAGGCAAAAGTGTCTATGCCGTGGCTTACGGTGTTCGTGAAAGGCATAGGGGCAAACTGGTGTGTTTGTCTGGCCATATGGCTGGCAATGTCGGCTAAAAGCAGCGGGGCCAAAATGTTCGGATGCTGGCTCCCTGTAATGGCTTTTGTGGCACTCGGATATGAACACGCCATAGCCAATATGTTTTTTATTCCTTGCGGAATGCTTGAAGGAGCCGGTGTAGGATTAAGCCAGATGGTGTGGTCTAATCTGGTTCCGGCCACGCTTGGCAATATTGTTGGCGGTGCTTTGCTGGTGGGATGCGTGCACTCGTACCTGCATTTGGGTAAATAAAAGGTTGTTATACAATAAAAGGAAATTGCAGAACGCAACAGTGGCGGAACCGATACCGGTTCCGCCACTGTTGCGTGTGTTAATCGTTAAGTTTGTCGGCCAGTTTGTGGGCTGCGTCGGCACCTTTGTCAATCAGGTCGGCAGCAGTTGACTTAATCTTGTCCATAAAATCCGACCCGGAGTCTTTTGCCTGTTCTAGCTTGTCGGCTGCCGCTTCCTTTGCCGCATTGAATTTGTCGGCAATTGTCTCTTTGGCCGCTTTAGCCTGCTGGGTGGCTTTTTCTTTGACTATTTTTGCTTCTGCCTTTGCTGCTTTTGCTGCTGCGTCGGCACTTATTTTGGCTGCCTTGCTGCTTAGCTTGGCTGCATCGTTGCTAATTTTCTCTTGAATTTTAGCTTCTTTGATAGAGTTTGTTATATTCATAAAAGTGTTGTTTTTTAGTTGTTCATAATTTAAAACACAGCCGGAGGCCATAGTGTTTTACCAAAAAACATTAAAAGTGTGTAATGCGGCTATTTCGCGCCCTTAGTGTGTCTGAATTATGTTTTTTTAGTAACTTAGCAAAAAAATATGGCATGTCCAGACCAAGAAAAATAGAACTTCTGGCCCCGGCGCGCAATGCCGGTGTGGCTATTGATGCCCTTAACCACGGCGCAGATGCTGTTTACATAGGACCGGAAAGTTTTGGGGCCCGTGCAGCCGCAGGTAATTCGGTTGACGATATTGCGCGCGTGGCAGATTATGCCCACCGGTTTGACGCGCGTGTATATGCTACTGTAAACACTATAGTTTATGATTCGGAACTGATGGCTGTTGAAAGGCTTATACACAGGTTGTATAGGGCCGGTATTGATGCTTTGATAGTTCAGGACATGGGTTTGCTGCGTCTGGACATTCCGCCTATAGAGCTGCATGCCAGCACGCAATGTGACATACGGACACCGGAAAAAGCCATTTTCCTGCAGAATGCAGGCTTCAGCCAGCTTGTGTTGCCGCGCGAGCTGACCTTGGAGGAGGTTGCCCGTGTGCGCGATGCCGTGTCGGTGCCGCTTGAAGTGTTTGTACACGGCGCTTTGTGTGTTTGCTATAGTGGCGACTGTCAGGCGAGCCTGTTTACTACTGGCCGTAGCGCCAATCGTGGCGAGTGCTCGCAAGTTTGCCGGTTGCCGTTTGACTTGGCCGACGGTACGGGTGTCGTGCGCATCCGTGGAAAACATTTGCTTTCATTGCGCGACCTAAACCTGTCGGCACAGTTGTCAGAACTACTGCAAGCCGGAGCCTCGTCGCTGAAAATAGAGGGCCGTTTGAAGGACAGCCTGTATGTGAAAAACGTTGTAGCATATTACCGGGGCCTTCTTGACAACATAATTGACAACAGCAACGGCAAGTATGCGCGCTCGTCGGCAGGAAAGTGCCACACGGTGTTTACCCCTGATCCGTACCGCAGTTTTAACCGTGGGTTTACTACATATTTTGCCAAAGGCTCCAGCGGAGCAGGGGCTATGGCCTGTATTGACACTCCAAAATGTACCGGGCAGCCTGTAGGCAAGGTGTTACGTGCCGATAGGCGTTTTATAGCGGCGCGTCTTGACGCAGAGCTGCACAATGGCGACGGACTCTGCTTTTTTGACGGCGACGGCCGTTTTACCGGATTCCGGCTTAACCGTGTTGAGGCTGGCCGGCTTTTTCCGGCAACAATGGTTGAACCGCCTGTAGGCGCCGTGTTGTACCGTAATTCCGACAAAGCTTTTGACGACGAATTGGCTCGTGACACGTCGACGCGCACAATTCCTCTGGATTTTATATTGCGGCCTCTTGCCTGGGGCGTTGCTCTTGATGTGGCCGATGTGCAGCGCGGAGTTTCGGCAACGGCAACTATTGAAACGGATAATCTGCCAGTAAGCCGGTCGCCTCAAACCGAAACAAGGCGTAACATACTGGGCCGTATGGGAGGGTCATGCTATGAACTGAATAATTTTAAAGATAATCTGGGCAATGTTTTTCTGGCTGCTTCACAACTGGCATCGTTACGGCGCAAGGCTGTAGAAGCTCTCGAAGTTGCCGCGCAGTCGTCGCGCCGCAGGCCGTTGCGCCGTGCAGAACAGCCAGATGCGGCACCGGGCCATAAAAACATGACACGTCATGCCAATATTGCAAATGCCGCCGCCCGGCAGTTCTATGCCGACCATGGCGCAGTGAATATTGAGCCGGCAGCCGAGGTGAAAAAGCCTTTGGAAAAAGCCCCGGTGGTAATGACAACCCGTTATTGCCTGCGTCGTGAACTTGGCGCATGCCTTCGCACGCCCCAGGGACGAAGATACAAGGCTCCGTTGTGGCTTGTTCACGGGAGCCGGCGGTTTATGCTCGATTTCGACTGTAAGGAATGCCGCATGCATGTTATTGCCGTTAAGTGAAGCATATAGTGAAATTTTAGAATTATGTTTAGTTGCCAGCGTTGTTTAAATTCCCTAATTTTGTAATGACATAACCAATTTCTAAAAAAGTGAAAACAGACAGAATTCTAGTAACGGGAGGAACCGGATATATCGGTTCGCATACGGTGGTCGAACTTCAGAATGCCGGCTACCGGGTGGTAATAATCGACAACCTGTCGAACTCGAATGTAGAAGTACTTAACGGCATAGAACGCATAACCGGTATACGCCCCGACTTTGTAGAAGCCGATTGTACCGACATAAACGCATTGCGTAACCTTTTTCTGAAATTCCCGGACATAAAGGGTATAATAAACTTTGCCGCCAGCAAGGCTGTGGGCGAGTCGGTTCAGAAACCTGTGCTGTATTACCGCAACAACCTTAACACGCTGATGAACCTGCTGGACATGATGGGCGAACACGGCGTTAAGGGTATTGTGTTTTCGTCGTCGTGTACGGTTTACGGCGAACCTGACGAAAATCCTGTTACAGAACAGTCGCCAATAAAGAAGGCAACATCGCCTTATGGAAATACAAAGCAGATTTCTGAGGAAATAATAACCGACGTTATAAATTCAGGGGCGCCGTTCAAGAGCATAATACTGCGCTATTTCAACCCGATAGGCGCGCATCCGTCGGCCGAAATAGGCGAATTGCCCCTTGGTGTGCCGCAGAACCTGATACCTTACCTTACGCAGACGGCTATCGGCGTGCGCAAGGAGCTAAGTGTGTTTGGCAACGATTATAATACGCGCGACGGTTATTGCATACGCGACTTTATTGACGTTGTCGACCTAGCCAAAGCTCATGTTATAGCTGTAGAACGTATGCTTGAGGATAAATCGGACAAGAAAATAGAGATATTCAACCTGGGAACAGGCAACGGGCTTTCGGTTATGGAGCTTATAAATGCTTTCGAGGGGGCAACCGGAGTGAAGGTGCCCTATAAAATAGCACCGCGTCGTGTGGGCGATATAGAGCAGGTATGGGCCGACCCGTCATATGCCAATAACGTGCTGGGCTGGAAAGCAGAAACCCCTGTTGCCGACACTATGCGTTCGGCATGGAAATGGCAGCAGCGGCTGCGTGAACGCGGAATAATGTAACGGCTTAGTATAAACGGCAAAGTTTAACGGTTGCATGGCAGAACATGGTATCTGCCGTGCAACCGTTGGCATATATGAAAAAGAAAAGGATATTACCGCTGTATAGAGTGTGCCGCTAGTCCATGTCCATACCCATGTAGTGCTGATATGGATGGTCGCATGCCGGACATTCAGCCGGTGGTTCCGTACCCTTGTATTCGTAACCGCAGACAAGGCATTTCCATGTTATTGCGTGGTCGCGTTTCCATACTGTTCCTGACTTTACCTGGTCGAGATAGCGCTGAAAGCGGTCCATGTGGCGCTTTTCTATTTCGGCAATGGCCTCGAAATGGCTTGCTATTTCAGGAAAGCCTTCTTCTTTAGCCACTTTTGCTGCGGCTGTATATTGCTCTACGCCTTCCTGACATTCTTCCTTTATGGCAATAGACAGGTTGAATGCCGTGTCCTTGATTTTACAGGCATCAACGTCTACATTGCATGGAACTACGCCGCCTTCAAGCATTTTCATAAACACTTTTCCGTGTCGAAGTTCGTTTTGTGCTGTTTCCTCAAATACTTTCTGGATGGGGAAATATTTGTCTTTTTCAGCCTGCTGGCTATAGTACATATAGCGTGTGTAGGCTCCGGATTCGCTTACATATGCGTTTACAATGTTTTGCTCTGTCCGGGTTCCCTTTATACTTTTTGCTGATGAAGTGTTTTTGTTAGCCATGATTGTAAATTGTTTTATTATGTAGCTATTAAACATACAGTAGGCGTAAAAAGTTTTTCCGTGTTTGTACATTTGTTGTGGCGTTGACGGAATTTAAGTAATTTTGCTGTAATAAAGACTGTAAGATTATGGCACAAGTAGGCGATATTGTCCGCTATCTGGATTCGGTGGGTGGCGGCACTATAGTTAGGATTGACGGCCAGATGGCTTATGTTGACGAAGACGGGTTTGAAACTCCCGTTTTGCTGAAACAGTGTGTAGTGGTTACGCCGGCACAGCCTCAGGCACCTAAGAAACTGGTGGAAACTCCAGCTCCGGCAGTTGTGGCACCGGTTGTGCCCCGTATGCAGCAACCGCATGAAACACCCGGCGGCGACACTCTAAACATTGTTCTTGCATATGAGGCCGACGAACCGAAACATTTGAATACTACCGGTTTTACGGCGTATCTGGTGAACGATTCCAACTATAGCCTTTTGCTTGTTTATATGACCCGTTGCGACCAGGGCGGCGGATGGGTTACGCGCTTTAGCGGAATAATAGAACCCAACATGCAGGAACCGCTGCAGACAATAGAGCCGCGGTCGGCCGATTTGACGCGTATGGATCGTGTGTGCATACAGTATGTGGCATATAAGCCAGATGGTGAGTTCAGGCTAAAATCGCCAGTGGCCGTGGAATTTCCGTTGGATACAACCAAATTCTTTAAAACACATTGTTTTCACGACAGTATATATTTCGATACGCCCGTAATACAGTTTGATATTGTAAAGAATGATGTTCCGCGCAGGGCGGTATTTGTCGATTCTTCGCGTTTGGAAGAAGCCATGCTTTCAGGTAAAAAGGCTAAAGCAAAGGTTTCTGACCGGCAAGTTGTTAAGGGAAAAGACGGTTCGGTACAGCCTCCGCACCAGGCCACCAAGACAATTGTAGAAGTAGATTTGCATATTCACCAGCTCCTTGACTCGCTTACCGGACTTACTAATGCCGATATGCTTAAAGCGCAGCTGGACGAGTTTAACCGCGTTATGAAACATTATTCCAAGGCAAAAGGACAGAAAATTGTATTTATACACGGCAAAGGTGAGGGCGTGCTGCGTCAGGCATTACTGAAAGAATTGAAACTTAAATATAAACAATGCGACGTGCAGGACGCGTCGTTCCGTGAATACGGATTCGGGGCAACACAGGTCACCATACGCTAGCAGGCGGAAATATATGACCAGTATTTATTGTTTTAGCGGAACTGGTAATTCGCTTTTTGTGGCAAACAAACTTGCATTGCTGCTTGACGGTAATGTGATAATGACAAATGCCCCCGTGCAGCAGGTTGAGGCTCATGAGGTCACCGACGTTGTATGGGTATTTCCGACATATGCATGGGGAATTGCCCCCGGAATGCGAAAATTTATTGAGGCATTGGCAGTTCAGCCCGGATGGGGTATGGATACGCTACATCATATGGTGTGTACGTGTGGCGATGACATAGGCCTGACACATAAGCAATGGCGCATGCTTATGGCGCGAAAGGGATGGAAATGTGCCGGGGCATATTCGGTTGCCATGCCCAATACGTATGTCCTTCTGCCGGGGTTCGACGTTGATGCTAAGCCGGTAGAACAGGGCAAACTGCAACGCTCGGCACAGAGGGTGCGGCATGTTGCTGATTGCATAAGAAACGGGTTTTCCGGAAATGATGTTGAGACGGGAAAGTTTGCCTGGGCCAAGTCAAGGCTGATATACCCTTTGTTTTTGCGTTTTGCTATGAGTTCCCGGCCGTTTCATGTCAATGATTTTTGTACCGGTTGCGGTTTATGCGCCAGAAAATGTCCGGTAAAAAATATAACTATTACTGCGTCGGGGCCTAAATGGGGAAGACGTTGCGAATTGTGCCTGGGCTG
>SSTG01000039.1 GCA_004801635.1 Muribaculum caecicola
AGACACCATAGCAGCATGCGAACAAGCAGGAAACTGCTTTGTAATAAGGCCAGACAGCCCATTAAACATAGGCTACATATCGCATTCAAAGCATAAAATGCAGGCTATTTATCAAAACGGAATTGACAAAGCGCAAAATATCATTCCCGAACTATTAAACTGGTGGGAAAAATAAAGACAGAAGCATGCTTGCTGCAAAACAACCAAACAATTTAATCCATGAAATGCCCGAAATGTAATGGCACAAACAGGGACATTGCCAAATTCTGTATGTGGTGCGGCGAACCTGTTGCCACAGGCAAAGCCTCATATAACGAAAAAAGCATCCTTGAAAATCTAGTTGACAAAAAAGAAATTGCCGCAGAATTAGCACAACTAACAGCCAAGGCTCGTGCAGCAGCTCGCGCCGGGCAACGAATGCCCATGAGCTTCGTAATAACCGGCGATGTCGGAACCGGCAAGAACTTTGTTGCACAAACCATTGCCGAACTATTGGGAAACGCCCAGATAGCACGCAGCTCAAAACCGCACATAGTTGCCGCCCTTGACTTCAACCGCTTCGTATCAAATATCGAAGAAAACGTCGAAAGGATGAAAAACACGGTAATCATTATTGACGACGCACACAAACTGGTTCCTGACTATAAATCAAATTCAATATGCCCCCTCGACTACATTATCGAACCAATAGGCCGGTGGAACGGGATGGCAAACAAACCTATCGTAATAATTCTAGGAAATAAAAAACTCGACAGCTACCTCTGCGAACACCCCGAAACAGCAGCCGTTATCGGACACAAATTCTCATTGCCCAATATTTCACTCGACGGAATGACAAAAATAGCCCTGCTCAAGCTCCGGCTGGAATACAAAAGAGAATTAAACGGCCCGGCTGCAGAAAAATTACGCCGTATCTTTGCAAACGACCTCCGTTCGCCGGCCGATGCCTTAGGCGTACAGGGGCACAACGCGGCAAAAAGAGCCAGCCAGATAAACCTGGCCGCCCTGGCCGCAGGTATTATGGCCGTGCCAGTAGGGCCGTCACTAGTCAGAGGTAAAGAATTTGAAATAAAAAGCATAACAGAAATAATGGCAGAATTTGACAAATATGTCGGTGTCAACGATGTAAAATCTGCCATAAAATCCATTGCCAACTCAATAAATCAGGCAAAAGCAAAAGGCACAGAGTTCAAACTCACCGACCACTACCAGTTTCTAGGAAACCCCGGAACCGGCAAAACAACCATGGCCCGGCTTTTTGCCCAAGCACTAAACGCACTTGGAGTCCTGCCCTCCGGACAACTTGTCGAAGTCAGCCGCACCGACCTTGTTGCCGTATATGTCGGCGAAACGGCAAAACAAGTAACAAAAAAATTCGACGAGGCAATGGGCGGCATACTGTTTATTGACGAAGCATATTCGCTCGTCACGTCAAAAAACGACTCTTTTGGCCAAGAAGCGGTAAACACCCTGCTCCACCTTGCCGAAAACAGGCGCGGCAAACTCGTTGTAATCCTTGCCGGCTACACCAAAGAAATGGGCGATTTCATGCGCACCAATTCCGGCCTGGCCTCACGCTTCAACCACATTGTAAACTTCCGCGACTACACCGGTCCGGAACTTGCGGAAATATTCAAACGCATGGCATCACAGTCACAACAAGGATACAGGCTTGCCGAAGGCATGGACAACGACATTCTTGCATTCTTCGAAAAGATGTATCTCACAAGGCCGCGCGATTTCGGAAATGCGCGCGAAGTACGAAATGCATACACTGCCGCTTGCCAGCGTGTAACCGACAGAATGGCTTTAAACCCAAAATCAGACCCTTATATTACCATATCCGACCTTGACCCCGACTACACAAAACAATCGGCAACAAACATTGACGACGCACTTTCGAAACTAGACGGGTTTATCGGCATGGAATCCGTAAAAAAGCAACTGCGGTCGTTAGCAAACAAAATAAAAATAGACCGCATGCGTGCACAGCGCGGAGGCCGCATGGTACAGCCAAACGTGCACATAGTAATTACCGGAAACCCCGGGACAGGAAAAACAGAAGTAGCAAAACTTCTCGGAAGCATTCTAAAAGCCATCGGATACCTGCCGAAGGGACACGTTGTAGAACGAGAACGCAAAACCCTGCTCGACTCATACTCCAATTCGGCAGGACAAAATATGGAAAAAGCCGTCAACGAAGCAATGGGAGGCGTATTATTCATTGACGAAGCATACAACCTCCTTCCCGGCGACACTCCTGGAAGCAAAGACAAGGATGGAACGGCAGCTATAGAAGCCCTGATGACAAGAATGACAAACGATGCCGGAAAATTCGTAACCGTAATTGCCGGATACAAAGAACCCATCGAAGAATTCATTGCCAATGCCAATCCCGGACTAGCACGCAGATTCACATACCGGATTGACATACCCGACTATACCACCGGGCAGCTTGTAGACATATTTCTATTAAAATGCGCAAAAGAAAGCCTGACACTGACCGACAATGCTAAAAAGCGCCTGTTTGAGAAAGTCAGCCAAATGGTTCGTATGAAGGACAAAAACTTCGGCAATGCCGGTGAAATGGTAAAACTGCTCGACATTGTAAAAAGCCGGCAAGGCGACCGTCTGTCAGAAAGCGACCTGTCAAAAATAACCGACAATGAATTAAACACGATAACGGCATCCGACATCCCCTTCGAAGAATCAAAGAAAATCAATCTTGACGAATGCATGCAGCAACTCGACAACCTTGTAGGGCTGAATTCTGTAAAAGAAGCCATACGCGAGCTTGCCGACACGCTGGTTATCGAGCAACAGCGCGGAAACACCCAGGGTTTAAAACCCGACCATTACCTGTTCCTCGGAAATCCTGGAACAGGTAAGACTACAGTGGCACGCATACTAGGCAATATCATGCACACACTCGGGCTGCTGCCTTCGGCAAAAGTTGTAGAAGTAGTTAAAACCGACCTTGTAGCACCGTACGTCGGACAAACAGCGCCCAAAACACGCCAGATGATTGACCGTGCAATTGGCGGAGTACTCTTTATTGACGAGGCATATACACTCGACGACGGCCAATTCGGCACACAGGACTGTATGCCCGAACTGCTAACAAAACTTATCGATTATAAAGGACGGATGGTTTGCGTGGCCGCAGGCTACCCACATGAAATGCAAAACTGGTTAAACTCAAACTCCGGACTTTCGTCGCGTTTTACGCGTGTAATAAATTTCGACGATTATTCAGCAGCCGAACTCGCACAAATATTCCGCAACAAAGCCGCAAAAGAAAACATCCGCCTGTCGGCCGAAGCCGACCGCGCCATGCTTGACCATTTCATAAGGCTTACATCGCAAAAAGCACAGAACTTTGCAAATGCAAGAGAAGCAGCCAATTATTTCGACCGTGTAAAACTCAACCAGGGCCGGCGCCTAAGGCAAGCCATGCAGTCACCGGGCTTTGACAGGGAAGAATTATATATTTTCAAACAGCAAGACATGATATTAGCATAATGAACTGTCCATACTGCAACTCACAAATAGACAACCGCAGCCTTTATTGCGACCAATGCGGAACCAAAATAACGCCCCCCAAAGCCCACAACCCGGTAAACAGCAATAATATTGGGGAAGATGTTTACGACCTGGAAGACATAGAGATACTGTCAGACAATCCATATATCTCACCCCTGCCGCCAACTCCGTCACGCCTTGTCTGCCAGAAATACGGAATGGAAATAAAATTATCCGACGGGGCAATAATAGGCCGGACGCAAGGCGCATATACATCCATCCTTGGCAAATGCAAATATCTTTCCTCAAAGCACGCATCACTAAAACGCACATCTGACGGCTGGACAATAACCGATCTGGATTCAACCAACGGAACAACCGTAAACGGACGAACCTGCCACCCTACACTACCGTTTTATATAGGCGACAAGGTATGCCTGGCCGTATACTATGAATTTATAGTTCTCTAAACAAATCAAACAGCTATGCCATCAGAAAAAGAATGCACCGATATATCGTCAAAAAAAGCCATACAGACAGCCAACCACGTAACATGGGTTGGATTTTGGTACAACATCGCCCTGGGAGGAGCTAAAATAACCGGCGGTATATTCGGCCGTTCAAGCGCCTTGATTGCCGATGGCGTTCACTCTCTTTCCGACGTTGTAACAGATGTCATAATATTGGTTATGGTGGGAGTGGCACGTAAAAAGCCTAACGACAAATACCAGTACGGACATGGCAAATACGAAACATTTGCCACCATGCTTCTGGCCGTAGTCCTGGCAATAGTAGCCGTGGGCATATTCTGGGACGGGGCCAAACACATACTTGACACAATAAACGGGAATAACATACCGCGCCCAGGCACTGTGGCGCTAATACTGTGCCTGCTTTCCATAATTATAAAGGAATGGCTTTACCATTACACAATACATGCCGGCCGGCGAATCAAATCCGGAGCCCTGATAGCCAACGCATGGCATCACCGCAGTGACGCATTTTCGTCAGTAGCCACACTCATTGGTGTCAGCGGAGCCATGTTTCTAGGCCCAGACTGGAGAATACTCGACCCTATCGCAGCCATGATAGTTGCGATATTCATAATATTCGTTTCCATAAAAATGGCAGCCCCAGCCGTTAAAGAGCTACTTGAAGCAGCATTACCAAAAGAAATGGAAGCACAGTTACGCAACACAATAGCCGCCACCCCGGGAGTAATCACTTTTCACAACCTGCGCTCTCGCAAAAACGGGGCAACCATAATAATCGACCTTCATATAAAAGTATTCCCCGGCATAACCGTAGTATCAGCCCACAATATTGCCACGGCTGTAGAAAACAATATCTACAACATTTACGGCAAAGAAAACACATTAATAACAACACACATAGAACCATACGAAGGAGAAAAAATTCTCAGCGACGGCAGCTGCTGAACCATACACGGCCTTAGCATACGCTCGTCCATGTATAAGCCCTGCCAGATACAAATACCTTGTATCAAAGTCATATTATTTACTACTGAATATTCTATCCCCCAGATATTTTGCCAGTTCCGACCTAAGTAATGTAATCTGTTGCCGCTGGGCAAGCAAATCAAACATCTTATCAGATTTTTCATTATCCGGCATCGAGCCGTCCTCAACAACACAGCGCAAAAGTTCGCGCAAGGCCCTGTCACGGCAAGTAAGCACGGCATCTTTCAAAGCAAAAATAGCACGTGGAACCAAATCCTCCAACCGTTCCATATCGGTTTCTATTCTAGCATATTTTGTATGCATCTTGCTCAAAACATATTTCTCCGGCACAAGCTCCAGTGCAAGGCCCCTTATTTGGGAATCTGCATCAGAGCACAATATACGCTCTATATACGTCTGGGCATATTCCTGTTGCCATTGGCAAAACATATCATCGGCCGTCTGGGTCAATTCCTTACGCCGTCTCTCCAAATCAGCAAGATCGGTAAGCGAATTACGTATATCTTCCTCCCCTGCAACTATATACGCCCGGCGGTTTTCCATCAGAACCTCATCATTACTGCGCTTGTCTGAAGGCCAATGCTTTCTTGCCAGCTCCAAAGCGGCATCAAACGTTTTAGCAACGGCCTCGTTTGTAAACACAATACTGTCAAGCTGCATTTCCTGACTCACATATTCAATAACATTCACCGATTGCGAATTCCCCTCGCCATCCACCTCGTCACAAAGGTCAAGCACACCGTACCTCAGCACAAGCTGCAACAGCCACTTCTCATACGGCAGCAAAAAATTCGAATCTGAGTTATCGGTTTTCTGAACCGAACGAGCTATAATTTGCGAAACCTCTGTATCGTTCAAACTGGCAGAACCAACACTCTCACTTTCTGTTTCAATTATTTCAGCCTGCGGATTTCCGCCGTTTTTCAACGATTCACGAGCCTTCTGCTGTTTAACACGCAAACTTTCTTTTTCGGCAATATCAGCACGCTGCTTTGTAACCTCCATCCTGATCACACCTTCATCAATACGGAGCATCCTGCTACACTCCGTTATATAAAGGTTGGTACTTACCGGATTGGGAATCACGGCTATCGAATGCACTATATCAGTAATAGCACGCGCACGGGCCATAGGGTCATTTTCAACACCCTTAAGAAGTATATCCGTCTTAAACTTGATAAAATCCGTCTCGTGCTCGTTTATATAGGCTTCAAGCTCCGATGCCGAACGGCTTTGGGCAAACGAATCAGGGTCATGGCCGTCAGGCAGCAACAGCACCTTTATGTTCAAACCTTCGGCCAAAAGCATGTCAATGCCGCGAAGCGAAGCCTTTATACCGGCGGCATCACCGTCGTAAATAACTGTAACATTCTCGGCAAAACGGTGAATAAGGCGTATCTGCCCCTCCGTCAACGACGTTCCTGACGATGCCACAACATTCTCCACGCCACTCTGGTGCATGGATATCACATCCATATACCCTTCAACCAGAATACACTTGTTCAGCTTGGAAATTGCCGATTTAGACTGATATATGCCATACAATTCGTTCGATTTGACATATATCACAGACTCCGGCGAGTTTACATACTTCGCCACATCCTTCTTCAACGTACGGCCGCCAAACGCTATTATCTTGCCCGAAAGGGAAAACACCGGATATATAACACGCCCCTTGAAGCGGTCGTACACACGGTTTGAATCAGTCCGTATACACAAACCGGCCGTCACAAGGTTGTCCTCGGTAAAACCCTTTTCCATAGCCGAAGCATACAAAGCGTTACTACGCTCCAACGCATAGCCCAGATGGAACTTATTTATAACCGCCTCGTTCAGTCCGCGTTGCCTGAAATAGCTCAGGCCCACCTCGCGGCCCTCGTCCGTATTAAACAAATTGTCCTCAAAATGCTTCAACGCAAAATCGTTCACAGCCAGCAGGCTCGCCCTCTGACTCTCACGTTCGCGTTCCTGCGACGTCATTTCATGCTCCTTTATCTCTATGCCATATTTTTTTGCCAGATACCTAAGAGCCTCCTGATACGTCATATGCTCATGCTCCATTATAAAATTTACAGGGCTGCCGCCCTTGCCGCAGCTAAAGCACTTACATATATTTTTAGACTTCGAAACAGAAAAAGACGGCGTACGCTCGTTATGAAACGGGCACAAACCAAGATAGCTCGTTCCACGGCGTTTAAGCGTCACGAAATCACTAACCACCTCTACAATATCGGCAGTGTCAAGAATACGCTGAACAGTTTCCCTATCTATGGTTTTCACAATCTTCCTATCTGTTGTCCGACTTTTATAAACTACAAATTTACACAAAATCTCCTACAAATAAAAATACGAAATTCGCCGTTTGACTTGCTATTATTAGAAGGATACGTTAAATTTGTATTATTAAAAACATTAAACTATTACAGCTATGAATTTAGTCGACAGATTCTTGCAATACGTCAAATACGACACCCAGAGCGACGAACTGACAAACCTGTGGCCGTCCACCCCGGGACAGATGATTTTTGCCCAATACCTGGAAACCGAGCTAAAACAGCTGGGGCTGACCGACATCTCGCTCGACGACAACGGTTATCTTATGGCCACGCTCGAAGCCAACACCGACAAACCAGTACCCACAATAGGCTTCATAGCACACCTCGACACATCGCCCGACCTTTCCGGACATCACGTATCGCCACGAATCATCACCAACTACAGTGGCGGCGACATTGTGCTTAACGCCGACAACAACACCATACTCTCCCCTCGTGAATTTCCCGAACTAGACCACTACCACGGACAAGACCTCATTGTTACCGACGGCACAACACTGCTCGGAGCCGACGACAAAGCCGGAATTGCCGAAATAATATCTGCCGTCGACTATCTGATACAGCATCCCGAAATAAAACACGGAAAAATCAGAATTGCATTCAACCCCGACGAAGAAATAGGGCAAGGAGCACACAAATTCGATGTCGAAAAATTTGGATGTGACTGGGCCTACACAATGGACGGAGGCGAAATAGGCGAACTCGAATTCGAAAACTTCAATGCCGCCGTAGCCAAAATAACATTCACCGGACGCAACGTACACCCCGGATACGCAAAACACAAAATGATTAATTCAATGCGTGTCGCAAACCAGTTTATGGGAATGCTGCCTCGATGGGAAACTCCCGAACACACAGAGGCATACGAAGGCTTCTATCACCTGGTAGGCATTCAGGGCGAAGTTGAAAAAACCGTTGTAACATACATTATACGCGACCACGACCGCGACCGCTTTGAACGCCGCAAAAAAGAACTCGAACACCTTGTCCGCAAATTCAATAACGAATTCCCCAACAGCACCGAAATCGAGATAAAGGACCAATATTACAACATGCGCGAAAAAATAGAGCCAGTAATGCACATAATCGACGTTGCAGAACAGGCCATGCGCAATGTAGGCGTAACGCCGCACGTGGTCCCTATTCGCGGAGGAACAGACGGTGCGCAGCTATCATTCAAAGGACTCCCCTGTCCCAATATCTTTGCCGGGGGGCTAAACTTCCACGGGCGCTACGAATTCATACCAATACAGTCCATGGAGAAAGCACAGCAGGTTATTGTCGAAATAATAAAACTGGTAGCAAAACAATAATCAAAGTGCCGGAACCGCTATTAATAGTCATAACCGGGCCAACAGGCTCGGGAAAAACCGATCTGTCCCTACAGTTGGCAGAACATTATGGCTGCGACATAATTTCTGCCGACTCCCGACAGATATACCGTGGAATACCCATAGGCACGGCCGCACCCGGCAAAACACAGCTGGAGCGCGTCAGGCACCATTTTGTAGGCACACTGGAACTAGACCGGTACTATAGCGCCGCCTGTTTTGAAAACGATGTCGTCAACCTTCTTCCATCGCTGTTTTCCACAAACAATGTTCAAATAATGTGCGGAGGGTCAATGATGTATGTCGATGCCGTTGTATACGGAATAGACGAATTGCCAACCATATCGCCCGAAACACGCCAAAACGTATCCGAACTCTTCCAACGCGAAGGGCTGCCGGGATTACGCATGCTTCTTCGCACACTCGACCCTGACTACCTGGCCAAAGCCGACCCGGCAAACCACAAGCGCCTTATACACGCAATAGAAGTATCGCTCCAGGCCGGAGTTCCATACTCGTCGCTATGCACCGGACAAAAAAAACAGCGCCCCTTCAAAACCATACAGCTGGCAATAGAACATAGTCGCGACCAACTGTTCAGCCGCATAAACACTCGCACAGAAAAGATGATAGCAGACGGCCTTGTCGAAGAAGCCCGTTCTGTTTACCCACTCCGGCATCTGAATTCGCTAAACACCGTAGGCTACAAAGAAATGTTCGCATACTTCGACGGCACGTTTACCCTGCGTCAGGCAACCGACCGCATGGCAAAAAACACCCGGGTATATGCAAAAAAACAGCTCACATGGCTCAAACGCAACCCCCACATCAAATGGCTGCCGCCAACAAACACTTTTCAAGAAGCGTTAAAAGCCATAAAATAAATTACTGTAACATTACGGGCTTCATTCTGTAGAATTTTTCGTAAATTTGCAGTCGCAAAAATTTTTGTTTAAAACCAAAGTCTATAAAACAATGGCAAAGAAAGCACTCCTTATGATTCTCGACGGCTGGGGCATTGGAAACCACGGCAAAGGCGACGTAATCTTTAATACCCCCACCCCTTACTGGGACTATCTGACAGCCACATATCCAAACTCACAACTTCAGGCTAGCGGCGAAAATGTAGGCCTGCCCGACGGACAGATGGGCAACTCCGAAGTAGGCCACCTCAACATAGGTGCCGGACGCGTTGTATACCAGGACTTGGTTAAAATAAACAAATCCATACGCGAAGGCTCAATCAAGAACAACCCCGAAATAGTTAACGCATTCTCATATGCTCAAAAAACAGGCAAAGCCATTCATTTCATGGGGTTGACTTCCGACGGCGGCGTACACTCCTCGCTCGACCACCTGTACGCACTCTGCGACATAGCTAAAGACTACGGATTGGAAAACGTGAACATACACTGCTTCATGGACGGCCGCGACACCGACCCCCGTTCCGGAAAAGGATTCATCGAAGCGCTCGGCAAGCACTGCGCCAAATCGGCCGGACGCATAGCCACCATAATAGGACGCTACTACGCTATGGACCGCGACAAACGCTGGGAACGCGTTAAAGAAGCCTACGACCTTCTTGTAAACGGCACCGGCACAAAAGCCACCGACATGGTTCAGGCCGTACAGAACTCATACGACGAAGGCATAACCGACGAATTCATCAAACCAATAGTAAACGCCTCTGTCGACGGCACAATAAAAGAAGGCGATGTCGTCATATTCTTCAACTACCGCAACGACCGTGCAAAAGAACTAACCACAGTCCTCACCCAGCACGACATGCCAGAAGCCGGAATGAAAACCATACCGGGACTGCAATATTACTGTATGACTCCATACGACGCGTCATTCACCGGAGTTCACATCCTTTTCCCGAAAGAAAACGTAGTGAACACACTTGGCGAATACCTTTCGGCACAAGGCAAAAAACAGCTGCACATTGCCGAAACAGAAAAGTATGCCCACGTAACATTCTTCTTCAACGGAGGCCGTGAAGAACCCTATCAAGGAGAAGAACGAATCCTGGTTGCATCACCCAAAGTTGCCACTTACGACCTCAAGCCGGAAATGAGCGCCTTCGAAGTCCGTGACAAACTCGTAGAAGCCATCCGCTCGGAAGAATTCGACTTTATTGTAGTCAATTATGCAAACGGCGACATGGTTGGCCACACCGGCGTATACGAAGCTATCGAAAAAGCAGTCAAAGCAGTCGACCAATGCGTACACGACACCATTGAAGCCGCCAAAAGCGCCGGATATGAAGCAATAATAATTGCCGACCACGGAAATGCCGACAACGCAGTAAATCCCGACGGAAGCGCCAACACCGCACACTCGCTGAACCCGGTTCCGTGCATCTACATAACCGAACGCAAAGACGCAACTGTCAAAAACGGCCGTCTGGCCGACGTGGCACCCACAATTCTGCACATAATGGGCATTCCGCAACCAAAGGAAATGACCGGTTCACCGCTAACGAACTAATTATTACTCCAATAAAGCCACCAAGCAGCAGCGATGCACGGCCATCAGAAACCGGCATCGTTGCTGCTTGTTTTACACATTAACCATATAATCAAAAAAAATTATTAAATATTTGCAACCCCGGTCACTTATTCGGTAAACAATATAATTTTGGCATGGTTATTGTTGTTATAACATAAACACGGCAAACAGCCTGTTAATTCTAAAAATCAAAAACTCTCTCCGATAGAAACATTTAAGTATGGAAACCAACTTCTCTAACGAACTCAAGAACGTACTCGACCAAAGCCGCATTGAAGCCATGAGGCACAACAGTGCTACAATAAAGGCCGAGCACATACTACTGGCAATAATGAGTCAGCCCGACTGCCACGGATTTGCGGCCATGCAGAAAATCGTAGGCGACCATACGCTCGAACAAATGCGTCTGTCATTCACAACATCACTGTTCGAAAGTCCCGGACAGGCAACGGAAATAAAATCCGTAAGCGACCTGGCAAACCGCATAATAAAACTAAGCGTATTGGAAGCCCGTATGCTAAAAAGCAACGTTGTCGACTCCGAACATATGCTTCTGGCCATATTTCACAATACCGAAATGCGCAACTCAGATATTATACAACAAATGAACAATGCCGGAATAACATACGAAAGCCTGTATAAAATACTGGCCAACCTGGCCGACACGCCACAGATGGGCCCAAGTTTTGACGAAGATGAAGACGACGAAGACTATGAAAACGACAGTCCGGCAAGCAACGAGGCTTCTTCACAACAATCAGCCGCACCTTCCGGGTCACGGCGAGGCGGCGACACGCCAGTACTCGACAAATTCGGCAACGACATGACACGTGCCGCCGAAGAAGGCCATCTCGACCCCGTAATCGGGCGCGACACCGAAATTGAACGACTGGCACAAATACTAAGCCGCCGCAAAAAAAACAACCCGATACTCATTGGCGAACCCGGCGTAGGCAAATCAGCCATTGTCGAAGGCCTGGCACTAAGAATAGTACAACGCAAAGTATCAAGACTATTATTCGACAAACGAGTTATCTCGCTTGACATGGCATCAATAGTTGCCGGCACAAAATACCGCGGACAATTTGAAGAACGAATTAAAAGCATTCTTTCCGAACTGGCCAAAAACAAAGACGTAATTCTATTCATTGACGAAATCCACACCATCGTAGGAGCCGGAAATGCCGCCGGATCAATGGATGCCGCCAATCTGCTCAAACCGGCACTTGCCCGTGGCGAAATTCAATGCATCGGTGCCACCACAATCGACGAGTACCGCAAAAACATAGAAAAAGACGGCGCACTCGAACGCCGTTTCCAAAAAGTAATGGTCGAGCCTACATCAGCCGACGAAACCCTCACCATACTAAACAACATAAAGGACCGCTACGAGGACCATCACCGCGTCAATTATACCGACGAAGCCCTTATGGCATGCGTAAAACTAACCGACCGCTATCTGTCCGACCGCAACTTCCCCGACAAAGCCATCGACGCCATGGACGAAGCCGGGTCGCGCGTTCACGTATCCAACATATCAGTGCCCAAAGAAATTGAAGAAATTGAAGCAAAAATAGCCAATGCCTCTGCCGCAAAACTAAAAGCCGCACAACAACAAAACTTTGAAAGCGCCGCATCTTTCCGCGACCAGGAGCATCAGCTAAAGGTTGAACTCGACACCGCAAAAAAAGCCTGGGAACAGCAACTCGACTCACAGCGCGTAACTGTCGACGAAGACCGCGTAGCCGAAGTAGTAGCCATGATGACCGGCGTACCCGTACAACGCATTGCCCAGGCCGAAGGCATGCGTCTGCGCGAAATGGCACCAAAATTAAAAAATGCGATTATCGGGCAAGATACTGCCATCGAAAAAATAGTAAAGGCAATACAGCGCAACCGCCTGGGCCTGAAAGATCCCAACAAGCCAATAGGCACATTCATGTTCCTAGGCCCCACCGGTGTTGGTAAAACACACTTGGCAAAAAAGCTGGCAGAATACATGTTCGATTCAGCCGACACCCTCATACGAATTGACATGAGCGAATACATGGAAAAATTCACCGTCTCGCGACTGGTAGGTGCGCCTCCCGGATATGTAGGTTACGAAGAAGGCGGACAACTCACCGAAAAAGTGCGTACACACCCCTACTCCATAGTCCTGCTCGACGAAATAGAAAAAGCCCACCCCGACGTATTCAACCTCCTACTGCAAGTTCTGGACGAAGGAAGGCTCACCGATTCGCTAGGCCGTCGTGTCGACTTCAAAAACACAATCATAATAATGACCTCAAACATCGGCACACGCCAGTTAAAAGACTTTGGCTCCGGCGTGGGATTCAGCACCCGGTCGTCCGATGCAGACAAAGACTATTCCCACGGCATCATACAAAAAGCCCTCAACAAGGCTTTCTCACCTGAATTCCTAAACCGTGTCGACGATATTGTAATGTTCGAATCACTCGACAAAGATGCAATCTTTAAAATAATCGATCTCGAACTCGACGGCTTCTACAAACGAATTCAGGCCATAGGCTACTCGCTCACAATAACAGACGAAGCCAAAAACTACATAGCCGCAAAAGGCTACGATGCCCAATACGGCGCACGCCCGTTAAAAAGAGCCATACAGAAATATCTGGAGGACCAGCTGGCCGAAATGATTATAAATGCCGAAATTGAACCCGGCAACCTGATTTATGTTGATTACGACAAAGAATCAGACAAAATCACGATGGACGTCCGCAAACAAACCGCAGAACAATAAAGGCACATAAACCAAGCAGCCGGAATCGTTATAACGATTCCGGCTGCTGTTATTCTATAATCAGAAAATTAACCGTACTGAATTGTTCCGTCCGGATTACGGTACTGGTCGAAACTCTTTTCATACTGGTCCATGGCACGAAGGCTCATACCCATCGACGAGAACCCCCCGTCGTGGTACAGGTTCTGCATAGTAACCTTACGTGTCAAATCTGAGAACATAACAATACAGTAGTCTGCACACTCGTCGGCAGTAGCATTACCCAGCGGCGACATGCGGTTGGCAAAGTCCATCAGCGACTCCATGCCCTTTACACCGCTTCCGGCTGTAGTTGCCGTAGGGCTCTGCGATATTGTATTGATACGCACGTTCTTCTCACGGCCATATATATAGCCGAAACTACGGGCTATAGACTCCAGCAGTGCCTTGGCATCGGCCATGTCATTATAGCCGAACATAGTACGCTGCGCCGCCATATATGTCAGGGCAATTATGGAGCCTCCGTCGGCAATCGCGTCTAATTTCTTAGCCGCCTGTATCATTTTGTGAAACGATATAGCCGAAATGTCTAAAGTCTTATTCAGCAAATCGTAATCCAGATCGTCATACAAACGCTTTTTGCGTACATTCGGCGACATGCCTATTGAATGAAGTACGAAATCTATTTTTCCGCCAAGTATTTCCACCGATTTGGAAAAAACCATTTCAAGGTCATCTACATTGGTAGCATCGGCAGGAATAATCTCTGCACCAAGTTTATCGCCAAGCTGGCTTACATCACCCATACGTACTGCAACAGGAGTGTTTGAAAGTGTTATCATTGCACCCTCTTCCACAGCCTTCTCAGCCACTTTCCATGCAATACTCTTGTCGTTAAGCGCACCAAATATGATGCCTCTTTTTCCTTTAAGTAGGTTGTAACTCATTGATTATTGTTTAAAATTACGCCACAAAGTTAATAATTTTCAACGAAATGCCCAACTCCGCTAATTTTTTACTAATTTTGAACCAGTAAGTAGCTGTAAATAAAACAACAACGTTCTTAAAACAAACCATGGACATAGAAGAAGTCAGGGAAATAGGACTAAGCCTGCCGCACACCACCGAACGGTGTCCGTTCGGGCCCGACGCACTTGCATTGGAAATAGGCGGACGCATGTTCTGCCTTCTCGACTTGTCGGGAAAATGGACCTTTTACAATATAAAGGTCCACCCTGACTATTCCATCGAGCTACAGGAACGCCATACATCCATTCGTCCCGGATTCCATATGAATAAAAAGCACTGGATATCTGTCGACTTCAACGGGAACATACCAAAGGCCATGCACCGTAAGCTTATAGAGCATGCCTACCGGCAAACCATAAAGGCACTACCGCGAAAACAGCGCGAAATAATTTCAACAACATCCGGCCATAAAGATAACGGCAACTAAACTTAGAGGCTGTTTAATAATCATTGTTAATAACAGGGTGGTGAATTTTCAGTTAAGGTGCAGTTTATGAGGAGGGAGCATAGCGGGCTATGTGACCGACGAGTAAATGCGCATTAACTGAAAAGGCACCATACAGAACTAATGTTTAATTTGTGTCAATGAACGACTGTAATGAAGTAAGTAGCGCCTCCGAAAGTTTTAACAAGCATTATTAAACAGCCTCTTAATTCAGCCGCGGATACTGCGGATGAAAAAGCCAGCCGCGATAATCAGGACCCATCAACCGCACCTGACGGTGCCAGAACTTTTCCGGAGCCCAGCCAAGCACATGGTCAGGACAGCCGGCACCGGCCACAGCCCATACATTCCTGTCAATCTCATCCTGAAGCTGCAAGGCATCCCATCCGGAATATCCCAGATAGAATTTTATCAAGCCCTTGACAGCGGCACCGGAATTAACATACTCCACCACCGAGTCAAAATCTCCGCCAATATAAAGCCCGTTGCCAATATGTTCGGCACCAGGCATGATATCGCCAAGCGTATGAAGGTAAAACAGCCGGTTTTCATCAACAGGGCCCCCACTCATAACAGGAATATCCGACAAACTGTTGCCGGCAACCGGCAGCACGTCAGCCAAACTATAATCCGATAATTTGTTAAGCACAAGCCCCATTGAAGACTCCGCATACGGACAGTCAACAAGACAAACCACGGCATGATTAAAATAACTTTCCCTAAGAAAAGGCTCCGCCACAAGAAGGTCGCCAACACAAGGCTCTTTCTGAGGCAGTTTTATATTAAATAGAAAATTTTCTAACTCCGTCATCAATGTATCATAATTTTAAGATTACCAATTCCCTCAAAAAAAGCAATCTTTTATTTCAAAATTAGCAAAAGTACATGCCGTCAACAAGCATATTTACATTTTTTATTATTTGTTTATATACCGACAAGGCTATACAAACAGTATAATTCACTACATTTGCACCACTAAACACCAAATGTTGTCACTACGCAGTACACTCCCAGTCACATTGGCCCTATCGCTTAGCATCGCCTTAAGCGGATGCCGTGCCAAACAAAACGCTGCTAAACAAAACGGCAGCGATGAAATTGTCATATCAAACAGCATCGGGACAACAGGCCCGGCCGGCAGCAACAGTCTGCACCCACACCAAAAACGGCTGATAGACGAAGCAATGACCTGGATGGGCACACCCTATCGCTACGGCGGACAAGACAAGTCTGGAACCGACTGCTCCGGACTGACAATGCAGGTATACAAAAACGCCCTTGGCATACTGTTGCCACGAAACTCAAAAAAACAACAGGAATTCTGCAACATAATATCTGTAGGGCAAATACAGGCAGGCGACCTTATATTCTTCACCACCGGCTCCGACAAGTCACGCGTGTCGCATGTAGGCATGTACGTAGGCGACGGCTACTTCATTCACTCGTCCGGTTCGAAAGGCGTTATACTCAGTCAGATATCCGAAAAATACTACACCCGTACCTACCATTCCTCTGGACACGTGGCCAGTCTTGACAAATTTTACAAGACTGACAAAAGGGAAAAAACGGAAAAAGACATTCCTACAATAGATTTCGACAAAATACCACCGGCAGACAAACGGTTGGAAACAGACCCTTTGCGATTTGAACTAAATCAAGAAATCGAATCCAAAATCGACTCCGTACTCACCGTCTTTCTCGATTAAAATACCAGGCATGGTCAACAGCC
>SSTG01000003.1 GCA_004801635.1 Muribaculum caecicola
GTCATGGATTGCGCAGACAACGTATCTGACTCTCGTGTTCCGGGGCGCTGGCCGTGGCGCCAAAGTCCTTGAAGAACGCTTCGGTGACTCTCTGAAGAATATGGTCGCAGTGACAGACCGCCACAGCGCGTACTTCGCCATTGACTTCCTCAACAATCAGATATGTCTGGCTCATCTGCTGAGAAATCTCGAATATCTCAATGATATAGACAAGGAACAGACCTGGGCAAAAGATGTGCAGACGCTGTTGCGGGAAGCCATCCATCTGAGGAATCAAAAAACTTATGAGGTAATCCCTAAAGACAGTTGGCTGACGAGGCTTGATGAGTTGCTCAAAAAGAACCTTGACAATATGCGCAATGAGTTCAATGAGATGAAAAGGGGGATAATCAGATGTCGGGATTACATATTCAACTTCCTTGAGAATCCGGCAATACCATCCGACAACAACGGCTCCGAACGCGGAATCCGGAAGCTCAAAGTCAAGCAGAAAATATCCGGATGCTTCCGATCTGATACCGGTGCCGATGCCTTCCACGCTTTACATTCTATCGCTGACACGGCCTGGAAAAACGGACAATCCCCTCTTAAAGCTATATTGGCGCTCGTCTAAACTGACGGGCTAATTCTTCGTATCCTTTGTTCTCGCTGAATAGTTACTCACCACCCCCCCCGTGTTAAAAAATGCAAAACCAAGGCCGTGGAAATACCTACGGCCTTGGCAACAATAAAATCAAAAACAAACAAATAAAAAGAGTCAGGTTGGAGCCTTTGCGTTTACTGCCGGTGTCCCTCTATAGGCTTAATGTCGTAGGCAAACATGCAGATGCTGAAACCCCAGTATATAAACGCCAGAGAGGTCAGGAAGCTTACCATGGCCATGTTCTGTATCCATCCGGCCTCAATAAAGAAGAAACCGATAAGCATCAACAGTATACCGTTAATAAGATACAGCCACCAGTAGCGGCCCCTATGCCCGTTTACCGAAGATATTATCATTGTAATACCCCAATAAAGGAATATCAGCGCCAGGAAGTAGGGGAAAACAAATTCCGACAGTATTATACTCCTAACCAGCATAAAACCGATAAACATATCAATAATACCGCCGGCAATCCACCAGCCCCAGCCTCTAGGGAAGTGAGGCCCGGCAGCAACAAGAAGCTGCACAATACCGGCCAGTATAAGGAGCCAGCCGAAAATCTGCGATGCAACAGCAAATCCGGCAACCGGCCAGAACCAGTATGCGAAGCCGCATATAACCATAACCACACCGACCACCAATACGAGCCACCAGCTCTTGGAATAGCCTAAGAAATTAAATCTTGAGAAGTTCATGACACAAATAAATTTAGTTGAATATTTCTTATTGTATTTTAATAACAAACATTCAGCCAAGTTTGTTGGTAGAAACTAAAAATTAGCTATTACAAGGCCCTTGTCCGTTAAGTGAATAAAAAGAACCGGTTTCAAATTCTTTGAAACCGGTTCTTTTTGTATGTCAGCAGGATTTAATCTTCGTGACGGGGTGTGCGCGGCGGACGGTTACCACCGTCGCGGCGTGGACCGCGGTCGCCTCGCTGGGGACGGTCGTTTCCGCCATCACGACGAGGGCCGCGAGGTGCGCGCTGAGGCTCTACATAGCCTTCAGGCTTTGGCTGCAACGCACGCATTGACAAGCGGAACTTACCTGATTTCTTGTCAACCTCAATCAGCTTCACTGTAAGTGTGTCACCTTCTTTAATACCAGAGGCCTCCATATCAGGCAGACGGTCCCATGATATTTCCGATATATGAAGCAAACCGTCGCGGTTTGGCATAAACTCTACAAACGCGCCAAAATCAAGAATCGAGCGTACAGTTCCGGTGTAAACCTTGCCTTCCTCAGGAAGTTCTACAATGGCGTTTATCATGTCTAGAGCCTTGTCCATCGAATCCTTGTTTGTTGCGGCAACCTCTATATAGCCGGCATTGTCAATTTCGTCAATGCTGACTGTGGCTCCAGATGCTTCCTGAATACCTTGTATAATCTTTCCGCCCGGGCCGATAACGGCACCGATAAGGTCCTTGGGAATTGTCATTGTTACTATGCGCGGAACCTGTGGCTTATAGTCGGCACGTGGTTGCGGTATGGCTTCCTGTATCTTGTCAAGAATATGCATACGTCCGTCACGGGCCTGCATAAGTGCCTTTTCCAAAACTTCGTACGAAAGGCCGTCAACCTTTATATCCATCTGTGTGGCAGTGATACCGTCGCGTGTACCTGTAACCTTGAAGTCCATGTCGCCAAGGTGGTCCTCGTCACCGAGAATGTCAGAAAGAACGGCATATTTCGAACCGTCGCTGTCGGTAATCAAACCCATTGCTATACCGCTTACAGGCTTTTTCATGTTAACACCGGCATCAAGCAGCGCGAGAGTCCCGGCACATACGGTAGCCATTGACGACGAACCGTTTGATTCCAAAATGTCGCTTACAATACGGCATACATAAGGGAAGTTGTCGGGGAGCATGCTCTTAAGCGCACGATGGGCAAGATTTCCATGTCCCACCTCGCGACGGCCTACGCCTCGCTGCGGCTTTGCCTCGCCTGTTGAGAACGGGGGGAAGTTATAATGAAGCAAGAAGCGTTCGTGGCCCTGGTTCAAAACATCGTCAACAATCTTTTCGTCAAGCTTAGTGCCAAGTGTTACTGTTGCAAGCGACTGGGTCTCGCCACGTGTGAATACAGCCGATCCGTGAGGTCCAGGAACATAGTCGGTTTCAATCCATATCGGACGTATATCCGTTGTCTTGCGACCGTCCAGACGAACACCTTCGTCAAGTATGCAACGGCGCACAGCTTCGCGTTCAACATCGTGATAGTAACGTTTTACCAGCGGTGTCTTTTCGTCGCGTTCTTCTTCAGGAAGGCTTTCAATATACTCGTCGCAAATAGCGTCGAACGAGTTCTGGCGCCAGTGCTTGTCGGCACACCCGGCTTTCGCCACTGCATAAGCCTTGTCATAGCATTTTTCACGAACGTCGGCACGCAGGTCCTCGTCGTTTGTCTCATGACAATATTCACGCTTAATCGCACCTACGGCCTCGGCAAGTTCCATCTGGGCCTTGCACTGCACCTTGATGGCTTCGTGAGCGGCTTTCAATGCAGCAAGAAGGTCTGTTTCCGACACTTCTTTCATTTCGCCCTCAACCATCATTATATTTTCATAAGTAGCGCCGACCATCAGTTCCATGTCGGCTTTCTCTATCTGTTCAAACGTGGGGTTGATCACGAACTCTCCGTCAACACGTGCCACACGCACTTCCGAAATCGGGCCGTTGAACGGAATGTCGCTGACAGCAAGTGCTGCCGATGCAGCCAGTCCGGCAAGTGCGTCGGGAGCATCATTACCGTCGGCCGAGAACATTATAATATTTACAAATGTATCTGCATGATAATTGTCCGGAAACAACGGACGAAGTACACGGTCAACCAAACGGGCTGTCAGTATTTCGTAGTCCGATGCACGGCCTTCGCGTTTAAGGAAACCGCCGGGGAAACGGCCGTTGGACGAGAATTTCTCTTTATATTCCACTTGCAGGGGCATAAAGTCTACCCCTTCGCCAGCCTCTTTTGCAGAGACCACCGTGGCTAAAAGCATGGTGTTGCCCATGCGCAGCTCTACCGCTCCATCGGCCTGCTTGGCCAGTTTTCCTGTCTCAAGGGTGATGGTGCGTCCATCACCAAGCTCGATGGTTTTTTTAATTGGTTGTACCATAAAATTGTGTTACTCTTATTTGAATCGTTTTTTTAATACAAAAATCGTACAAAGATAGCAAAACTTTTGTATATATCAATGTATTATCATTAACTATCTTTTCGCCTGCCGGCAAATAATGCTTATGTTTTTTTTGATATTGCACATATTGAATACATATCTGGTATGCAGATGTGGATTTTTTTTGCTATTTTTGTTAATATATAAAGATACTACTTTTAAAACAAGTTTATTTTTCAGACAAATGAACTGGATTCAATTGATAAGCGACAAAAGACTAGGACTCGAGGACTACCACAACCCCCATTCGGGCGTGCGGAGCGACTTTCAGCGCGACTTCGACCGGCTTGTGTTTTCCTCGCCGTTCCGCCGCCTGCAGAACAAAACACAGGTGTTTCCACTGCCGGGCAGTATTTTTGTGCACAACCGCCTCACACATTCCATGGAAGTGTCGTCTGTGGGCCGGTCTATGGCTAACGAGGTTTCAATGTCGCTGCGAAATAAATACACCGATGCCGACACACTCCTTAAACTGGAATCAATAAGCGAGATTGTTGGGGCTGCATGCCTTGCCCACGACCTTGGCAACCCCCCGTTCGGACATTCGGGCGAAAAAGCTATTTCGGCATTTTTTTTCGAAGGAGAAGGACGCGTGCTTGAAAACGAGCTTTCGCCTTCGCAATGGACCGACCTGACTCATTTCGAGGGCAACGCCAACTCCTTACGCCTGCTCACCCACCAGTTCCGCGGCAGGCGCAAAGGCGGCTTTGCAATGACATACTCAATGCTTGCATCGATAGTGAAATATCCCTACGAGTCGGCTTTGGCAGGCGAAAAAAGCAAATTCGGATTTTTCTCATCTGAAGTCGAAACATTCAAACGCATCGCCACCGAACTAGGATTGAAAGAACTACCTGGCAAAAACGGCGAAACCCGTTACGCCCGGCATCCGTTGGTTTACATTGTTGAAGCCGCCGACGACATATGCTACCAGGTTATGGATATAGAAGATGCCCACAAACTAAAAATAATATCTACCGACCAGGTTACAAAGGTCCTTATGGGTTTCTTTCCGCCTGAACGCCAGCAACAGATGCTGCGCGCCATGAGACACGTAGACGACCCTAACGAAATAATAGCCTACCTGAGGTCGTGCGTGATAGGAATACTGGTACAGGAGTGCGCCCAGACATTCGTAAACCACGAATCAGAACTGCTGCAAGGAACTTTCAAAGGCTCGCTGATAGACAATATCAGCCCGTTGGCCAAACAGGCCTACCGCAATTGTTCCGACCTGGCATGGGCAAAAATTTACCGCGCCGAAGAAGTTGTAAATGTAGAGTTGGCCGGTAACCGAATAATTACCTTCCTTTTAGAAAAACTGATACATGCCGTTCGTTTTCCCGAACTTAACTACTCAAAACTGTTGCTCAGTCAGATTCCGCAGCAATACGACACCAACGCCCCCACACTTTTCGAAAAAATACAGGCCGTATTAGACCACATATCGGGCATGACCGACGTTTATGCACTGAACCTATACCGGAAACTTTATGGAATGAGCCTTCCTGCCGTATAAATTCAACAATATTGATACAATGAAAAATATGAAATTACAACATATACTTACTTTTGCACTCATATTTATTTGCACCCTAACGGCCAACAGCGAGCCTCGCACAATAGCCGACATACCAAACGTACATTTGTCAAACCGCACTCTTTACGTAAGCAACCCCGACAACATACTGTCGCCCCAAGCCGAGTCACAGCTAAACTCCATTCTGGGTGATATATGGGCCAAAACATCGTCGGAAGCCGTAGTGGTGGTAGTCGACGAGATAGAGGGCGACCCCGACACTTTTGCCACAGAACTGTTTCAAGACTGGGGCATAGGGAAAAAAGACAACAGCAACGGGCTTCTCTACCTGGTGTCAAGAAAAGACCGCAAGACCGTTATCCGAACCGGCTACGGAATGGAAGGCGTGATCCCTGACGTTATTGCCGGACGCATAATACGCAACATTGCCAATCCCAATTACGCCCAAGGCGATTTTGATACCGGCACACTGAATGCCGTACAGGAACTATCGAGAATCATAACCACACCCGGTGCTACAGAGGAACTTATGTCGAAATACAAAAACGACCAAGGTGTAGGATTCATGTCGGGGCCTGATGCCGGCGAAATACTTGACATGTGGTTGAAACTGGGAACAATACTGGCTGTCGGATTGGCTGTATGGCTGTTTGTAGCCATTAGAAAAAGTCGTAAAAAAACGCTGTTCGAACGCTATCACGCACTGAAATCGATGGTAACACCCGGAGCTATGGTTTCGTTGCTTGGGCTCGGCATACCGCTGCCCGTATTCCTTATTCTGCTTGTTCTGCTACGGCGTTCGCGAACAAAACCGCGCAAATGCCCCAATTGCACACACAAAATGAAGCGGCTCGACGAAAAAGCCGACAATGCCTACCTGACCCCGGCACAAGACACAGAAGAACAACTTAACTCGGTAGACTATGACGTTTGGCTGTGCCCTCAATGCGGTGAAACCGACATACTACCCTACATAGTAAAAAACAGTGCTTATAAAGTGTGCCCGAACTGCCATGCGCGCACGCTGGCTTATGTTGGCAACCGCATAATATCGCAGCCTACCACGCGGCGCGACGGACAAGGTGTCCGCTCGTTCGTATGCCGAAACTGCGGCAAGCAACTGTCAGTACCCTACTCTATTCCACGCATAAACGAACCACCTATAGTGATACTGCCCCCCGGTGGTGGCCGCGGATTCGGTGGCGGCATAGGCGGAGGCTCCTTCGGCGGCGGAATGACCGGCGGGGGCGGAGCATCAGGCGGCTGGTAACGATATTCCGACCCAAAGTATAATGCATCTTAACATGAGCAGACAATTTATCAATGGCATCTAATTAATATCCCATTCCAATCGTCTGAGACTCTTTCAAAAAAAAGAGATCCAGCATACGTAACTGTACTCAATCGCTCAGACTCTATATTATATTCTTTTGTAAGAATATCGTAAGCATATCTTACATACTGTATAGCACGCCTCTCATTAGAAGAGGCTGTACCTGTATATGTATCAGCATAACCTTCTATCCAAATGTTATCATTAGGATTATCTTTCATCCACTTGGCGACACAGCCCAACGACCATTTTAGCCTATTATTATCTCCAAGCATAAAAAGGCCTCCTTTAACACATTCTGTTTGCTCTGCTACATGCATTTCCTGCCATTGAGACATAGTAATGAAGACTTCTTTTCCATAGTTATCTAAACACAGCATCACAGGTACAGTTGTATTATTTTTCTGCAAACTACCGGTGAGTGACACCGGTGTTGTTTCTGTTATGGTGACCTCCTGTGTATATGCGGTATGTCCGGGAGCTTCTATGGAAAGTTGGTATGTTCCGGTCAATACATTGCCGAGATTTGCCGGCGTTTCGCCCACATACTTGCCGTCTAGCGCGATACGGGCACCCACAGGACGATAGTTAACATTCAATATGCCGAATAGCGGATCAAATTCGGATTGTACTAACTTGACGGTTTCACTAGGTTTCAGTTCTAACGTATGGGTTACAGAACGGAACCCCTTACGACTTAACTCTACATTGTAAAGTCCCGGCAACAGTTCCAGTGCCAAATTCCCTATTCCTTTCTGCTGTCCGTTCACATAAACCGACACATCGGGAAGCGTAGTTACATCTAAATTAGCCTTCTGCGATTTTAGCGTTACATCAATACGGGTTTTATTGGCTGCTGTAATTTTAAATGTACCGTTTCCCGTCGAGTAGCCAACCGCTTCGGCTTGCCACGTGTGCGAGCCAAGTTTTAACAGTACTATTACCGAACCGTCCACAACCTGACACGGCTGTCCGTCGATTTTTACAATGGCATCTGCCGGAGTAACTGAAAGCACCACATAATTGGTTTCGACCGCAGGCAGCAATGTGTCTGAGCCATGAGGTTTTATAGTGAGATAATATATGCCTTTCGATACCAACGGGCCAATGCCCAAATTCACAAAATTTGCCATTACTGGATAGTGCCCCGGAGCCTTTATCTTGAGCATCTTTGTACCCGGTGTAAGGTACACCCAATATTCACCGGTCTTGGGCAATATACCGCCTACGGTATTTCCTTCAAACTGCACACCCTCTAAAGGAAGTACCACCTTTACAAGTGCACATATTTCGTTATTATAATCGAGGCGCTGCATTGGCACTGTCATTGGCTCCATAGCCTGGTTTGCTTCGGTTATACGGAGCTCCCGTGCTACCAAACCGGACATAACCGACAATAATGCAAACACAGTCATAGCCAAACGGCGTATATCAAAAAAGGGCATAGCATTAAATTTTATGGCACGAATATAGCACAAAAATCCACTAATTGTTAAAGTACGGCTTATTTTACGTGAGCTGACATAATTGGAACACCTTCTAGCTTCTTTCATATAACTGCCTTTAACCCCGACGTTGACGAACGCTTTTTGCACGAAGGCCTCCGTAGGAAATGCCGGTCAGATGAAGATATATACAAAAACACCACCCCTGCCTGTTAGGCAAGGGTGGTGAAGTATGCTAATTTACATTATTTTTAGCTTATTGGAGATTAGTCCTGAGAGAAGATTACGATACGGTTCCAGTCGTTAGTGTCGTAGATCTGTGAGCCAGAACCTTCACCCTTCATTGTCAGACGGTCGGCAGCAACACCATATTCTTTTGTAAGGATGTTGTAAACTGACTGTGCACGACGTTCAGAAAGTTTCTGGTTGTAAGAAGCTGTACCTGTTTTCTTGTCAGCATAACCCTTGATAACTACCTTAGCGTCCGGATTAGCCTTCATCCACTGGGCAATGTTGAATACATTAACCATTTCCTTAGAAGTAACCTTAGCCGAGTTGATAGAGAAGCGTACAGTTGTCATGAGAGGAGCCTGAACTTCGGGGCATTCAACTGCAACAACTTCGGGGCAAGGAAGCTGAGCTTCTGCAGCTGCAAGTGCAGCACCGCAAGTAGCGAGCGAACCGCGAAGGTCGTTGATCTGACCGTTGAGCTGGTTGATGTAGCCAAGGTATGTGCAGGGGTTGTAGCTCTTATAGCTGCGGCCGCCGAAAGCGAACGAAAGACCGGCAGTTGCTTCAACGTTGCATTCGATAGGATCGCCACTTACTTGGTTGGAGAAGTTGTCGCCATAGAGCGAAGCGCGGCCTTCGGCAATGAAGTCAACATTTTCGCAAAGACGGAAACGAAGCTGCAAACCGGCCGATACAGGAAGCAACCATGTGTTGTTGCGAACTTTGCCGTGTTTGTTCAATACGGAACCGCCTGTATAATCCCATACAAAAGTACCACCGATACCAACGAAAGGTATGATAGAGAATGTACGGTTGTCGTTAACTCCGCCAAGAGAGTTGAACATATCCCACATAAGGTCTACGTTAAGGTTTGCATACTGTGACTTGTAGTATTCGTTATATGTCATGTGGAGCTTGCCATAGTAGCCAGACACACGCCAAGCCAAGTACGGTGTAAACCATTTACCGAAGCCGAGGTTGTAAGCGGCTGTGATGTTAGTTGTCTTGTCGCCGTTTTTATCAGCACTGTCAACGAAAGGAGCATTAATACCTGCACCTAACTGGAGGAACCATCCGCTGCCCTTTTCTACATAATAGTGGTCAGCACATTCAACGTCGGTAGCTGTAAGTGTAGCTTCCTCAATAACGACAGTCTCTTGAGCTGAAGCCACGTTTGCTGAAAGGAGCATAGCACCACAAGCAGCAAAACCTAAAAGGATGTTCTTTTTCATTCTACTTGAAATTAAAATTATACTAAATATATTAACTTAATAAACTAAAATTAAGCGAGCAAAAGAGGTGAAAGCCATTAAATCTTTTTCTCGTTTGGAAGATAAACGAAATTCTACCATGCATTGTTCGCATAAATTTTCACAAAGTTAAGGTTTAGTTGTATTACGTGCAACTTTTTTGCATCTATTTTTAACACTTGTTGTAAATTTTAGGCAAACGAATCTGAATATGCTTTCACCATATAATTAATAGAACAGCAACTATTTACCCATTAAAAACATTCAATAGCAATGCAATTCGGCCTATTAGCCGGCAATAACAACACTAAACTCGTCGGGGTTGAGATATTTTCTTGCAAGTTCTGTTAGTAATCCAGGAGTAAGTTTCCTTATCTGGTTATATTGACAACGGAAATAATCGGGCTGCGGTATAGAAGCAGCCTGCAATGTCACATGATAGTCCATCATGTCAAAAGGCGTATCAAGCATAGAGGCCAGCTGTGACGTGGCAAAACTTTTAAGGCGCTCCACTTCGTCGACAGTGAAGTTTCCTGACGACATTGCCGCTATCTCTTTCAGGGTTTCTTCTATCAGAGGTTCCACGTTAACCGCGTCGGTAGATGCGGCTATCTCCACAAACGACCCTTCTGGCTGCCCATTAAGTGATGCCGAGATACCGTACGTATATCCCTTGTCTTCACGGATATTCATCATTAGTCGCGATCCGAAATACCCTCCAAGGGCCATAACAAGCAACCGCAGACCTATGTAGTCCGGATTTGAACGAGGTATGGCCGGCGCAGTCATACGCACCGCGCATTGCAACGCCCCCTCCACAGGAACATGCAAACGCTGCGGCACCTGTGGGGCAAACGGCACAATGTTAAACGGCATGCTTTTCCCCGGCACCCCGTAATTGTCGAAAACACCTTCAACCAACGATACCAAACCGTCTGTGACATTGCCACCGATATATATATGCATACCGGAGGCATGCGCACATGCATACTTGTGCCATTGATAAAGGCTGTCTAACTCGACACCCCTTATCTGCGAGGCCGACATGGTTCGCGCCAACGGATGATCCTGGCCGGCCGACAAGCGAGTCAAAGCCTTTGAAGCCATATATTCAACCCTCTTTTCCATTAGTTCCACACTTTGCGTCAGCCTGTCAATACAGGTTTCAAAGGGAATACTAGCCAGTTCTGGTGTAAAAAGCATTTCCTTAAGCAACGGAATAACTTTGTCAGCCTTAGAATTAAGCATGTTGATGCCCACCAGCATATAATGAGGATACAGGCCCGTCTGCACGGATGCCCCGTCGAATTCTATTGTTTCGGCAAGCTTCACGCCCGGGTGTGCGCATGTTCCTTCCTGAAACATCGACAGCAGCAGGCGCGGAAGCACGGCATTTTCAGCCTCGGCAATACCTCCGGGAACAAGGCAGCACACACGGCACACATCAAGTTGGCCCTGGTTAAGAACATGCAGTTTAGCACCGGAGGCCAGCTCCCGGTCCTCCATAGGAGGCATATTCAGTACACCGAATCCGGTAACAGGCGGCGGAACCGCACGCCACGACCGTTCTTTTTCAGACATAAGTTTACAAATTGTTTTGTTTACAGAATTCTATTGCCGCCTGTAAATCCTCAGGGGTGTCGATACCGATGGTAGGGGAATCGGTAATTGCCACCTTTATCTTAAGCCCGTTCTGCAACCATCGGAGCTGTTCTAACGATTCGGCCAGTTCCAGCGAACTTTGGGGCATATCAACAATACGCTCCAACACACTGGCACGATAAGCATACATGCCAACATGAGTATAATAAGGTGTAACAGCAGGCCATTTGCCGGTCTCGGCACCCCTTACATACGGTATTACAGAACGGCTGAAATATAGCGCATACATATCTTTTCCAAACACCACTTTCGGAGTATTAGGATTTTCCAATGCCTTGAAGCCTTGTCCCACATCAAACGGCCTAACCAATGTGGCTATGTCTGTTTCTGAATCTGAAAAACACGACATAATACGGTTTATCTGGTCAGGCGATACAAAAGGCTCGTCACCCTGAATGTTTATCACCACCTCGGCATCCGAACCCGAGAGGCTGTATGCCTCGAAGCAGCGGTCGGTTCCGCTTTTATGCCTATCAGAGGTCATTATGGCCCTGCCGCCGAATTTGTCAACCGCCTCTGCAATACGTATATCGTCAGTTGCAACGCACACTTGCGGCAGAACAGCCGCCGCACGACGGTAGACCCGTTCAATCATCGGCATTCCGCATATATCTGCTAACGGCTTCCCGGGGAAACGTGTCGATGCAAAACGAGCCGGAATGATACCTATAAATTCCATAACCTGCTTTATTTTTTTAATTTATTATTGTTATCCGTTTTTCGACTTTTATAGCGTTTTGACGACAACATTGAAGGTGCCAGAAAAACACCTACAACCAAATATACATAAAACGTTATAATTCGCCAGAACAACGCTATTATAAGGGCTATGCCTGCACTCGAAAGCATGTCGCCATAATATTCCGTAAACAGCCATTCGCTGACACCGGCACCTCCCGGAGTAGGGCTAACCATAAGCACAACCCAGACAACAAACTGCCGTCCGAACACAACCAACTGGTCAACACCGGGAACAAAACCCAGAAACAACGCATTCACCACAAGATAGCGTGATGTCCAGGTAAGGCTTGTTGCCACAAAGGTTTCAGCCCACCACATTGCCGAACGCCTCCTTAAATCGCGCGAAGCGTCCTCCATGTTGCGGCCCAATTCCACAACAGCAGGCTGCCATCTGCGTAAAAACCTGATTCCAAACAATTTTACAAGAGCTTTACGAACTCCTTGCGGCCATAGTATTATTCCACAAAACAATATAAGCGTCCACACCACCAATAATGCATACACAACCCAGAATGTCCACTTCAACCCTATCGTAAACCCGGAATGCCGGCTAAATCCAAATAATTCTTCGTATGGCACTACAGCTACAATAACCGGACAGGCAATAACAAAAAACAACTCGTCAAGAAACAATGTTGTAAGCATGAGCGTGGTTGCCCGTCCCAGGTTTATACCCTCGTGATGCATAAAAATCATGCCCAGCGACGAACCGCCAACTGCCGATGGGGTTATACACGACGTAAACTCGCACATAAAATTCACTTTAGCCGCCTGTTTCCACGACAACTGCCCGTCTGACAGCGTACGAAAACGCCACATAAGGCCAAAATCGCGACCACCCATAAACAGCCATGCCAGTGCTATACATATAATAACGCGCGAGGTAAAATGTATCTGCTGCCATACCTGTATGCTGAACTCGTTATGAAACAGCCATACAACCACAGCCATACCGATGGCTGCTGGCACAACCAAACGCCAAACCGGCAAGTGTCCGCCAAAGTCCGATCCGGCACCAGAAGTCACGTTATCGTTATCGACGGCCATAACTTTCTATTATATATTGATAACGCTGCATCACATCGTCCATTATATCGCTCCACGGGCGAGCCAGCGTAGCCGAAGCATTTCTTCCTACACGCATAATACAATCTTTATCGGCAAAAAGCCTGCGTACTATATCCGCATAGCTCTCAGGAGTATTTTCCGCAAGGAAGCCGTTAAACCCGTCCGCAATTACCTCTGCAGCAGTAGAGCCCCTTAACAGTATCGACGGTGTGCCCATTACGGCAGCCTCCCTGACAACAAGAGGGGCATTATCATAAAACGACGGGAACAGGAACAAATGTGCCGCGGCATAAAAATCCATCAACCTTTGGCGCGACCCTATTACGCCGTACAGCTTCACACGTCCTGACAAGCCTAACTGCTTTATCATGCTGTTCATTTCATCAACGGCATAACCGGTACCGACAAACAACATCTTCACCGGCAGGTCGCGCAACCGGTCTACGGCATTTATTATAATCTCCACTCCCTTTTCCTTTATATGCTGCCCTACAAAAAGCAAAACCATTTCGTCAGGAGCCAACCCAAGGCGCTTTCTGGCTTCTACCTTATATGCCGATGTATCGGCAAAAGAACTCATGGAAAAATCAATCCCGTTTTCTACTACGGTCAGCTTTCCACGGTACCCATACTCTCGCACTGTGTCCTCGACACGTTGCTGAGGAATCCAAACATGGTCGGCAGCCTCGAAGAAGCTCATTATACGCCGCATTACACGCCTAACCATCCATGACGGAAGCGAGTGTTCAAGGTCTGTTTTGTATTTTGAATGAAAAGTTGCAACCAACGGCACATGCTGCTTTCGCGCCACATGCAACGCAAGCCGGCCCGACGAAAACGGACAATGGGCATGAACCAGGGCAAACGGCGTTCTGTTCAGATTACGCCATATAAACGGATCCAGTTTCGGGTACCCATACCGGTACGGATGCCGGGAAAATATTGGCAGGGAAAAATACCTGTACAGCAAAAAACCGTCATAAGGTTCCTGAACCGGATTCCAAGGCGTTACCACGCATGTTTTACGGCCGGACTCTACCAGCTTTTTCACATAGTTCTGCACAGTAAGCGTAACGCCGTCCAATACCGGCGGAAAACTGTCGTTAAACAGTCCGTATACCTTTTCTCCACTCCGCATCAGCTTATTATGCCATATGGTTCCAGCCTTGTGCCTGAAGCGGCATTTCCTGATCGTCACGTGTAACAAGCGCACACCCTAGCTCCGGCCTGGTTATGCGTCCTATCACATGTACGCCCTTCATTGACGACACACGTTCGTGGTCGGTTAGCGGTACGGTAAACAGCAACTCGTAGTCCTCGCCACCGTTCAATGCTGCCGTTACGAGGTTCATATTCAGTTCTTTGGCCATAACTGCCGTCTGATAGTCAATAGGTATACGGTCCTCATAAACACGGCAACCCGTATTGCTGGCTTTACAAATATGGAGCAATTCCGACGACAGCCCGTCGGACACGTCTATCATAGATGTCGGTTTTATGCCTGCTTTAGCCAAAGCCTCTACAATATCCTTTCTTGCTTCCGGTTTGAGCTGGCGCTCTACCAGATACTCTTTTCCGTCAAATTTTGGAATAAAGTCAGGCCGGCCGGCAGATGCGGCCTTTTCACGCTCAAGCACCTGCAGCCCCATATATGCCGCACCCAAATCGCCGCTTACACATATAAGGTCGGTATCGTGTGCGCCATCGCGGCGAACAACCATATTGCGTGGGGCATCGCCTATTACGGTAACCGATATAACCAGGCCCTGGCGCGAAGCTGTTGTATCGCCGCCAACAAGGTCTACTCCGTAAACCTGACAGGCCAGGCGTATGCCGTCGTACAATTGTTCCATATGTTCAACTGTGAAACGCTTTGATATTCCAAGCGAAACAGTTATCTGCCTTGGAGTGGCATTCATGGCGCAAATATCTGAAATATTCACCACTGCACTCTTGTAGCCCAGATGCTTCAGCGGAACATATGTAAGGTCGAAATGAACACCCTCCAGCAACAAGTCGGTCGACACCACGACATCCGTATCGGGATAGGTTAAAATGGCGGCATCATCGCCGATACCTTTTAATGTGCTGCTGTTTTTAGGTTCTATACCGTCGGTAAGATGATGTATCAGGCCGAACTCGCCAAGCTGCGATATTTCTGTTTCCTTTTCCTGGGGCTGCATATGCTGGTTATTGTTCATAAGGGAATCATAAATTATTACAGAGGGTATTATTCTTCGTAGCGCTTAACCAGTTCCGTCATTATCTCCATCATTTTTGGCTGTGCGGCATTTGCAGCTTTCTGAACATCCTCGTGCGAAACTTTTTCCACAACTCCTTCCACGCCTAGGTCTGTAATTACAGACACACCGAACACTTCTATTCCGGCATGACGGGCAACAATAACTTCCGGAACTGTCGACATACCAACAGCATCACCTCCAATAATATGGAAATACCTGTATTCGGCCGGAGTTTCAAAAGTAGGCCCCTGCGTTCCCACGTATACGCCATGCATAAGCCGTATTCCTTTTTCCTCGGCAATACTCATGGCGCTCTCTATAAGGCGGCGCGAATATGCCTCGCTCATATCCGGGAAGCGCGTTCCCAGCTCGTTATAATTCTTACCGCGCAACGGATGTTCCGGGAACAGGTTTATGTGGTCGGTTATCACCATAAGGTCGCCTACGCGAAATTCCGGATTCATCCCCCCGGCAGCATTGCTCACAAACAGGGTTTTGATACCAAGCTCCTTCATTACCCTTACCGGAAAGGTAACCGTTTTCATATCATAGCCTTCGTAAAAATGGAAACGTCCCTGCATTGCCATTACCGGACGGTTGCCCAGCGTACCGAAAATAAGGTTGCCCGAATGCCCCTCTACTGTTGATACCGGAAAATTCGGAATAGAACTGTAAGGTATGTACTGTTTGTTTTCTATATGGTCCACAAGTGCTCCTAAACCTGTGCCCAGAATAATGGCTGTTGTAGGTATGGGTCCGTTCGCAACTGAACGTATGTAATTGCCTGTTTCCTTAATTTTTTCAATCATGGCTATTTCTGTTTATATTAGTTCTTAGTGCTGATTTCTATAGATTGATAACAATTGTCAATATGCAAGAGTTTTAAAACGCCGGAAACAGCATTCACGGCTGCTTTATTATCCGCCTTAGCTCGTCGGCAAACGGCATAGACCCCTGCGGCATTGCCGGTGGCAAGAATTCCACCTCTATTGGCACATAAAATGTGCTTTGTTTCAAAGCATGTGGAAAATACGGGTTGTTTGCTATCCGGACAGAGTCTTTTTCCGTCGTTATAATATATTTGTTCTTCCCCGGCAATTTTGCATAGGCTTTCTGTATTGACTCAAAATCATGTCGCCCAAAATCATGATGGTCGGGAAACTTAACAAGCTTTACATTTACCTTGAAACTTCTTAAATAGCGCTGCAACGGCCTCGGATTGGCAATTCCGGCAACAAGCAAAATGGAATCATCCGGATTAAGCCAGTTAAGGTCGGGCATATAGCGAACCTCGTCGGGAAATACGCATACCAGGCTTCCGTATCTGTAATGTGAAAAATACAGCTTCTGATACGGATACAGATTCAAATGTTCGTAAAACAGACGCACGTCCATAGGGCGGATCTGGCTGGGACACTTGGTTATTACTACAATATCTGCCCTCATAAGTCCGCTCATAGGCTCTCGCAAACGTCCCAATGGAAGCAACTCGTCGTTATACACCGGCCAGTTCCACTCTGTTAGTACAATTGAAGCAGAAGGCTTAACATAACGATGCTGGAAAGCATCATCAAGCACAATAAGGTTTATGGATTCATCCAGTTCAAGAAGCTGCTTTATACCTTCTACGCGACTCTCACAAACAGCCACCCTCACTTCGGCACCAAACTTCTGGTATATCTGATACGGCTCATCGCCAATATCGTTAGGGGTAGACCGGCGGTCGGCCATGATGAACCCCTTGGTATGACGCTTATACCCACGCGAGAGTACAGCTATACGATACTCTCTTTTTAGCATCGACACAACGTATTCGGTGTGCGGAGTTTTGCCAGTGCCGCCTATGGCAAGATTGCCTACAACAACAACCGGGACATCAAAAGTATGCTCTTTCAATATCTTCCATTCAAACAAGCGATTACGCAAACCAACAACCATGCCGTATAAAAACGACATAGGTCTAAGCAAAATGTTGTCTACTATCGCGTTGTGGCGCATGGCTTGTAATTCCTATTCCATTACTAATTCAGGAGCCAGACACTGCACCGGACTCATTTCTTTAACGCGTTTTACGGCATTGTAATAAGGATATGCATCGCCAAGTTCGTTCTTGACAATCGAGTTTTTAACCTGTGCGCTTTCTAACAGGGCTTTCTCCCACCACGACAGGTTGGCATCGGGGTAAACCTCTATCTGATAGTTAACCCATTCATTATCCATGGCAAGAGCCTCGATGCACTGCTCCAGATTGCCCAGTTCGTCAACAAGACCGATTTTTAATGCAGTCTGACCATCCCAAACGCGGCCCTGCCCTATGGCATTAATTGAATCAGGTGTCACATGGCGGCCCTCAGCACAACGGCCTATAAAAGTTTCATAACCACGCTCAATCATTGCCTGCATGCGGTTTTTCTGAAACGGGGTCATAGGTTCAAATACCGATATGGCAGAATTAGGATTAGTGGCGACAAGCGAGGTTGTCACCCCAAGTTTGTCAGACATAAAGCCTTTTACATTGGGTATCAGGCCAAAAATGCCAATAGACCCGGTAATGGTTGTGGGCTGACAGAAAATCTTGTCGGCACCACATGAAATGTAATAACCGCCCGACGCGGCAACATCGCCCATCGAAACATAAAAAGGCTTGCCTTTGGCTTTGAACTGCTGCAGGGCCTCCCAGATCTGTTCTGATGCAAATGCGCTTCCGCCAGGGGAATTTACACGCAGCACAAGTGCGTCTATGTCGTCGTTTTCGGCCAGATCCATAATCATTGGTGCCATATCAGCACCAACAATGCCATTTTCGCCGTTATCTACAATCTCACCCTCGGCATAAAGCAAAGCAATCTTATTGCCGTACCTATGCGGCTTTACAGTTTTCATATATTCTACCGGGGTCACGAAACGCAGATTATCGTCGTTATCGATACCGCTCATTTCCTTCAGCATGCTTTCGGCCTCGTGACGGTAAAGCAATCCCGTAACAATGTTACGTTTTGGAAATGTATGCGGATTCTGAGTCATCAACACACTGTCGGCCCACGAATTGACAACCTCTAGCTCCACACCGCGAGCCTCTGCTATATCACCGGCTACATTTTGCCATATGGGAGTTATATATTCGCGTGTTTGCTTAATATTTGCCTCACTGGGAGCTGTAAGCACATAAGGTTCTACAGCACTTTTATATGTACCCACTTTAAGTACCTGCATTTCAATACCAAGTTTGTCAAGCAGTCCTTTGAAAAACATAAACCGTCCGCCCATTCCTGTCACCTCTACAGCGCCCATAGGGTTGAGCCATATAGAATCGGCCAGCGAGGCTATGTAATAGTTGCCCTGTGTATATGCATCGCCATAAGCGGCAATCCATTTGCCGCTCTTTTTAAAATCAGCCAAAGTCTGACGAATATACTGTAACGAGGCTATCCCCCCCGACATCCCGTTGCAATCTATGTAGATACCTTCAATCCTGTCATCGTTAGAGGCATACCGTATAGAGGCCACTATGTCGTCAAGTCCTTTCGACTGGTCTTTGTTGCCTTGCATCTGCTGTACCAGGGTCATGCCTTGATGCCGTTCGCTTAAAGTTCCGGACAAATCAAGTTTCAATATGGAATGCTGGCCTATATTTGGTGTAGCGGCAGACTCCGACATAACTAACATAACAACCAGCATGAACATAGACGCGATTGCAGAAATTACCGTGGCTATTATCAAACCGACCACCGTTGCGGCAACATAAGTAAAAAACTGTTTCATAAATAACCTATGGCTACAGCTGTAAACAATGAGAAAAAAATGCATCAAACAGTCTCTGACCAAATACAGAAACGCAAATACCCTATCCGGGATTTTACAAAGTTAACATTTATTACAAAATGATGCAAATCTATTTTTCACATCAGCAAAGGTAGTTACACTTCGTTTTTGAATTTACAGATAAATTAAAAATATTACATAATAACCGGCCATCCGTCTATCCACATCAGCCTACGTATAAAAAGTGTGCCGGCCCCTTTACGCTCACGATTGTAACCATGAGCTACAAAATACCATTTCTCGTCGAATTTATACACGCTACAATGCCCCACGCCACTGTATTTCACACTATCGCCAACCAACAATGTTCCTCCGCCACAAGCCATGTCACATCCGTTTTTGTCATAATACGGGCCCACAATTTCCCGACTGCGCCCAACCACGGTCTTGTAATTGCTTTTCAATCCTTTGCAACAATAGTCGTGACTTACAAAAAGATAGTATAGCCGTCATTGTACACTATGAATGGCGCTTCTATGGCATTGGGCACCAGTCTATGCGTAGTACCGGCAAGATGTTTGTGCCGCCTGGCTATGGTTGTCGGCGCTGATTCCGGAGTCTTCATGTCCTCCCCTAACCTGACCAGCTGAATTCCGTCCCAAAAAGAGCCAAATGTAAGCCATGCCGAGCCGCCGGCATCGAAAACCACGTTCGGGTCAATGGCATTCCAGTTATTTACCCCAGGAGCCGAAGCAATAACCAGCCCTTTGTCAATCCAGCGGTATTCGGGAGACGACGGATTCAATGTATTGTTGACAGCCACACCTATAGCCGAAATATTTTTGCCGAAAGTAGAGCAACTATAATAAAGATACCACAAACCATTGTGCCTAATTATGTCAGGAGCCCATGTATGGCCTCTATATGACGGCACATACTCCAACGGCCATTGCGGATAAGGAAACAGGGGAGCCGGCTCTTTGAGCCATGTAACCATGTCTGCCGACGACATCATGCCAAGCCCCATGCCGGTAGAAAAAATGTAATATCGGCCATCGTCACCGCGAGCCATTACGGGGTCGTGCACGGTAGGACAAAGGCTGTCGAAACCTGCACGCTCTTTCTCTGCCACCGCCGGCTGGTCAGCCAAGGCTAAGAATGAAACATGCAGAAACGCTACTGTGAGCAGCACAAATGACAAGAAATGCCTCATACCTCAGTTTTAATACCTAATAGCTAATTCAAGACAGCTTAACAACATATCATCTAAGCGGATCGTGCCAGCGTCCGGATTTCTTTATAAGCGCAATCAGGCGAGGTATGGCTTCCTCCTGCGGTATGTTTTTCTCAACACAGTCACGGCCTTTATACAGACTTATCCGCCCAACTCCCGCACCTACATAGCCGAAATCGGCATCAGCCATTTCACCAGGACCGTTAACCACACAGCCCATAACCCCAATTTTCAAATCTTTCAGATGTCCCACTGCCAATTTTACGGCAGCCAAAGTCTGTTCTAGGTTGAACATTGTTCGGCCACAGCCCGGACAAGCAATGAATTCTGTTTTCGAAAAACGTATACGCGCTGCCTGCAATATCGATAGCGCAAGGTTCATTGACCACTGCCGTGGCATATCGGGAGCATCAAGCCACATTCCGTCTGTAATACCGCCAAGCAACAACGACCCGAAATCAGCAGCGGCATGAATTGCTATCTTGTCACCGTCGTTTCCGCAGTAAGTCAGCCTAGGAATCAGCGGATTATTAATTTTTTCGGCACGCAGTTTCACAGCCATGGCCATAACCGCCCCCCTTACGTTTACATGATTTCCGGGCCTAAGCACAACAACTTTTTTCGGAGCTTTCCTTATTTCGTCAACAAATGCGGCATCAAGTAGCGCCTCTGGCGACCCTACTTCTATATAATTGTCCAGCAAAAGCTCCATCGGATGCACTATTACCGTCGGATTATCACCTCCTACACCGCAAACAGCATCACTCTTAAATGAAACATCCGGCAATTTGCCAAACATTTCGTCAAGTCCGTGCTCTGCCGAACGCAAAGCTATATATTCGATAAGTTCATTGGCGACAGGAACCTCGTTTGCCGGATTTTCACTTAATGAAACCCTTATCGTATCGCCTATGCCCTCGCTCAACAGACAACCTATGCCCACAGCGCTTTTAACACGCCCGTCCTCGCCGTCGCCGGCTTCGGTAACCCCCAAATGCAACGGAAACGCCATATCCTCTGCCGCCATTGTTGCAACCAGCAGGCGCACAGTGTCCACCATAACCACAACATTGCTAGCCTTTATGGATATCACTATGTCGTTAAAGCCTCTACGTTGTGCCACTCTAAGAAACTCCATAGCACTTTCAACCATACCGGCCGGTGTGTCACCGTAACGGCTCATTATGCGGTCAGAAAGCGATCCGTGGTTAACCCCTATACGCACAGCGGTTCCATGCAACGAGCAAACATCAAGAAACGAGCCGAATACTTCGTCTATGCGCTTAAGTTCTTCGGCATATTCGGCATCAGTGTATGTAAGTTTTTTGAACGTGCGCCCTGGATCGACAAAGTTTCCCGGGTTAATGCGCACCTTGTCGGTAACCTCTGCCGCTGCAAACGCGGCTTTTGGATTAAAATGTATGTCGGCTACAAGCGGAACCGTTACAGACTTCCGGCGCAAATTGTCGCGAATAACGCCTATATTGACTGCCTCGCGCACACCCTGGGCCGTCAGACGCACTATCGAAGCTCCGGCGGCAGCAATTTCACAACATTGCGCCACAGAAGCGGCTGTATCCATGGTCGAGGTGTTTGTCATAGACTGGACAGCTACAGGATAGCTGCCGCCAATACGCACGCCGCCAATATTCACTTCACATGATTTACGGCGCTTATAGTCGAATTTATACATCTGTCTAATTTGTCTTAAACTTATATTTTATTCCAGCCAGTTCTTCGTTTGCTTTTACAATCTTGCCAGAAAGGGAATCCTTAAACTCAGAAAAGCGTTTGGCAAGAGCCTGGTCAGACAAAGCAAGCATCTGCACAGCCAACAGCGCGGCATTGTAACCTGCATTTATCCCGACAGTAGCCACCGGTATGCCCGGAGGCATCTGCACAATTGAAAGCAGCGCGTCAATACCGTCGAGCGTCGAAGCGATAGGCACGCCTATGACAGGCAAAGGAGTGTTGGCAGCAATAACGCCAGGCAACGCTGCGGCCATACCGGCGGCAGCTATCACCACCTTTACGCCCCGGCCTGCGGCATTACGGGCAAAATCTTCAACCTGGGCAGGTGTCCTATGTGCCGAAAGTGCATTCATTTCAAACGGCACTTCCATATCGTCAAGCAATTGTGCGGCTTTCGACAAAACGGGCATGTCAGAAGTACTGCCCATGATTATACTCACTAATGGTGTCATATTTTTATATTTTTGTTTCTAATAATTATTTTCCTGCAAAAGACGAAGCGCCATGACTATTGCACTTCGCGTTGCCGAGTCTATTATCCGTTCGCGGTTACCGCTGAAACGGAATGTCTCGAACTGTTCAACGAACCTTGTTCCTGAATTATCCAGATTAAGCCTGGCACAAATACAAACCGTACCTACCGGTTTTTCATCCGACCCACCGCCGGGGCCGGCTATACCGCTTGTAGACATCGACAAGGAGGCACCTGTAGCCGATAACGCACCGGCAGCCATTTCCCTTACCACGGGTATACTTACAGCACCGTTCTCGGCAAGGGTCTTAGCCCCAACACCGAGCACAGCCTCTTTAACCTTATTGTCATAAGCCACTATACCGCCCATAAACACATCCGACGCTCCTGATACCAGCGTAAGTTCATGCGCAATATTTCCACCTGTACAACTCTCGGCCGTAGCCAGGGAAACACCTTTATTACGACACTCGTTCAGAAGCAGTTCGGCCGGAGCAAGGTCGTTGCATGCAAGTACGGCTTTTCCAAGCAAAGCCTTCAATTCGTCGGCAGCCAAAGCCACCTTAGCAGTAATAAAACCTGCATCGGCATGAATTCCGTCAAGCCGCAGGCGTATCAAACCCGGTTTAGGCAAATAAGCCAGATGCAGATATGGCGGAAGCGCATCCTCCCATGCGGCAATTTTTTCGGCCAAAGCGCTTTCCGTATAACCTGTAATCAAGAACACGGCATGGCGTATACACACATCCGCCGGAAAACGTTTTAAAAGCATGGGCATCACAGCCTCGGCAAGCATTGTTTCCGTTTCAAACGGAACGCCAGGCATTGCAACCAGCACACGGTTGTCGCGCTCAAACCACATTATAGGAGCCGTTCCGACCTTATTCTGAATGACACGGCACGACGACGGAACCATGGCTTGCGCCGATGTCAGTACATTCATTTTAAAATTTCTGCGGCGCGCAAGTTCGTTTATATTTTCAGTCACCATGGGGTCGTGAACCAGCCTGCCGCCAAAAATGCCACAAAGCACGCTTTTTGTAATATCGTCTTTTGTAGGTCCAAGTCCGCCGGTAGTAATTACCACCGATGCTTGTTCAAATGCCGATTCTATGGCACGCGATATATCGGCGGCATTGTCTCCCACAGTCTGCACATAGCACACCTCCCAACCGTAGGGAGCCATTTTACGTGCAATCATACCTGAATTTGTGTCCGTAACCTGCCCTATTAGCAGTTCGTCGCCAATAACTATTACTGAAAGTTTCATTGTCGGATAATTTTAATCAGCTATTATAGCGCCTGTTTCAACCAGTTTGTCGAAAATACGGTTGCCGAACAGCACTGCGCCATCGGCATCGAAATGCAGCCCGTCGTCAAGCAGCGAGCCGTCATACATGTCTATAACGTGGAAATCAGCATCTTCTTCTGCAAGCAGTTTCAGCGCGTCAACCACGCCCTGGCTACGCTGCCGGCTTTCGGAAGAAAAAGTGCCACATATAAAAGTCAGCGAATTATAACGTTCGTCACCGGTTTTTTCCACAAGATACCGGCGCACATAACTTACAACGGCTTTCAGATTATCGTAATAACATTCCGCTTTCAACCTGTCGCTCTCGCCCTGATGCCATAAGAACGCCTTTATTTCATATCCTCCGGGCTTTTGCGACAAAACACTGTCTATACATGCCCCTATATTGTTAGTAAACGCCTTAAGAAGCGACTTGCCCCCTCTGTCTGCTGCCGTATTTGCGGCCAGAAACTCAGGCGCGGCACTCCAATACATGCCCTGCGTACTTCCACAACGCGGATCAACGGCCGTTCCCCCAAGCGACTCCTTAATAACATAAAATTCGCGGTTTATAGCTTTTGCTATCCTGTAATACACAACCGCGTCATAGCCCCATAAAGCCTCTCCTCCGCGGCGAGCAACCTTTGGATAAAACGGTTCAAAGCTCCCGTTACCGGAAAGTTCGCCGCTACCATACGACCACATACAACCGCCAAAACCATCACGTTTAATGTAATCAGGCAACATGCTGTCAGGCACACGGCCATCCGTATTTGATTGTCCGGCTGTAATTATAACCGGCGTAACCTTGCCTGCCGACACAGCTACACCGCACAGCAACCAAAAAAGGGTAATAATAATTCTAGCCATAAGTCTGTTTTTATACCAAGGCCACGGCACAATTATTCATTGTTACCGCCACCATGTATGCAAAATTACTATTTTTGGCTGAAATACCCTATTTAGAGGCTGTTTAATAATCATTGTTAATAACAGGGTGGTGAATTTTCAGTTAAGGTGCAGTTTATGAGGAGGGAGCATAGCGGGCTATGTGACCGACGAGTAAATGCGCATTAACTGAAAAGGCACCATACAGAACTAATGTTTAATTTGTGTCAATGAACGACTGTAATGAAGTAAGTAGCGCCTCCGAAATTTTTGAGTGTCTTTATCCCTTTGGCTCAGTCACATAGCTCGCTATGCTCTTTCGCCGCAGGAATAAATCCATCTCAATACTTTCGGCCCTGTTTTAACAAGCATTATTAAACAGCCTCTTAATTGTATGACTTTATATGGTAAGAAGATAAACCCAGAGAAAGCCGTTAGCCGTACCGGCCAGCACCTGGCCGAGGGTGTGACACTTCAGAACCATGCGGCAAGTTCCAAGAAGGCCAAGAAGCAATATGGCAACGGTTATCACAGGCCACATATCAATTACAGCCAACTTGTCGGATGCAATACGGAATGCCATTGCAAGCAAACCGGCGGCAGCAGCCATATGGACACTTATTTTCCACCAGAAATTAACAATAAACGACACCACGGCCGCACCAGCCCCGGCCACCATAAACAGCCACAGCCACTGTGGGGCATGTATAGCATACAAATAACCGGCAGTTGCCAGATAACAGGCCACAGTAAGCAAATACGGTATAGGGCGCTCCTTCCTATTGTTAAGCCCGAAACTTGTCACTACACGCAGGCACCACAATGCAAATATGGCAAGCATAGGCAAAACACATGTCAGCACCCAGACAACAGCCGCAATCCGAACCCTTACCCACACCGGCAAGACACCAAGACCTGTAAGCCACAAAGCCATAACCATGCCGTAGGAGGGAATTAACAACGGACTTAAAACCCAGGAAACAATATGTGCAATTTTTCTCATAACAACTAGTCAAACGGCCTGTTAAAATCAATCAGACAAAGTTAAACATCTGGTCAGTGCGGCCTCAATGACTATAACGTATTGCCATGTGTCAAAGTTTTTCTACAGTATTTCTTTACGAAGCCTGCCAACAGGAATTCCCATGCGTTCGCGGTACTTGGCCACAGTGCGGCGCGCAATATCATAACCCTTAGCCTGCAACAGCGCCGTGATAGAGTCGTCCGACAAAGGGTGCCCCTTGTCTTCTTCCTCAACAATTTTTCGCAACGCGCTCATTATCTCATGTGCGGAAGTATCGTCCGTATCGTTTGTACGCTCATTAAAAAACAGCTTTATAGGATAAACACCTGCCGGTGTTGCCACATATTTTCCAGCCGTAGCACGCGAAATTACAGAAAGGTCATATCCGGTAAGAGCCGACACGTCTTTCAGTATCATAGGCCTTATAAGCGACGTATCGGAACATGCACCGTCAACAAAGAAATCGCGCTGAAGCTTGACTATCGCTTCCATTACACGCAGCAACGTGTTCTGGCGCATTTTGAGCAATCGCATAAACTCCATAGCCTCCTCCCTTTTCTGACGCACAAAAGCAACAGCCTGCGTCTGTGACCTGCCGGCAGCCTTAGGCTCGGCTTCAACAGTAAACGATGTCTCAACGGCAAGTTCGGGCACCCTGTTAAGCAACGACACGGTAACCGTGTCGCCGTCAATTTCCACTGAAAAATCTGGAATTATATGATGTGTCTTTTCGTCATTTGCATCACTCTGCAAAAAACTTCCCGGCTTTGGATTAAGCTGGCGTATAATGTTCAGGGCATCTTTCAGCTCCGTTTCGCTGACATTAAGCGCCGAAACCAGCTTTTTATAATGCTTAAGTGAAAACAGGTCGAAATAATGAACCACTATCTCCAACGCAAGTTTCTGCAACCTTGATTCAGGCTTGCGCCTGAGCTGAAGAATCAGACAGTCGCGCAAATCAACCGCCCCTACGCCGGGGGGATCAAGCGTCCTTATAATGTCGAGCATATGCTGCACCTGGCCGGTTGATACATTTATGCCGGTATGTTCGTCTATGTCAAGAGCCATAGAAAACACGTCACGGGTCAGATAGCCGTTATCATCCAGATTTCCGGCTACATAGCGTCCAATCTGCAATTCACGTTCCGACAATCGCAACTCGGCGAGCTGCTGCTCAATTGTATCCAGAAGCGTAACCGACGTGTCGGTAGCCATCGGTTCCACAAAACCGGCACCGGTTCCCTGATATCCGGAGGCTCCATAAAACTGGGGAGGGACTTCGTCGTCATTCGCATAATCGGCCAACTGCACCTGTTCGGCTGTTTCATCGAATTGCCCGGCATCAAACGTATCGGCAGCCAGCTGTGTGTCGGCCGATGCCAGTGCAGGATTGTCGTCAAGCATACGCTGCACCTCGTCCTCAAACTCAGGACCTGTCATTTCAAGCATACGCCCAAAACGCACCTGCAACGGCGAAAGTTTTTGCTGCAGGCGCAATTGTTGTGACAAGTTTAACGATTCCTCCATAAATATAACCGTTTTACACACAAAGTTAACAAAACCAATCCAGTTTCAAAATAAATGCAACGCCTTACTGCTTCCATGGCAAAACAAAGGTGCGTCCTACTCAACCTGCCATTATAAACCGGCGTTCACATAAGGGCACAAAAAAAGCTGATCACGGAGAGTGGTCAGCTTATTTCTTGCTGTGTAAAAAAATCTACAAATTATTCAGCAGGAGTTGCAGCAACAGCGGCGCTGTCAACAACGGCAGCAGCAGAATCTGCTACAACTGCGCTGTCAGGAACAGCAACTTCAACAGCTTCAACAACTTCTTCTACAACAACTGCAGAATCAGCAGCAGCTTCAGTAGCGTTGTTAGAACCACCACAAGAGAACAGTGATACGCTGAATACAACGGCAAGTAATAAAACTAACTTTTTCATTTTGTTTGTAATTAATAATAAAACAATTTTTAGCTTCAAAAACGTTGCAAAGTTAATACATTTTTATGATATGCAATATTTTTTTTTGATTTTTTTGCATAACAAAATAAAAAATCACCCACACATCTGGTTATCAAACAATTCCAGCACACAATACCAATCAAATATATTCCATAAAACAGCATTCAGCCCATACGTGATTCCGTATGGGCTGAATTAGAACAAATAATAATTTGCTGATTACTTTTTGAAGTAACGGTTATAGAGACCCTGGAAACCCTGTCCGTGACGAGCCTCGTCCTTTGCCATTTCGTGAACGGTGTCGTGAATAGCGTCCAGGTTAAGCTCTTTTGCACGACGTGCTATACGCATTTTATCAGCATTTGCGCCTGCCTCGGCAGCCATACGCTTTTCAAGGTTTGTCTTGGTGTCCCAAACACATTCGCCCAGAAGTTCTGCAAACTTAGAGGCATGTTCTGCTTCCTCGAAAGCATAACGCTTGAAAGCCTCGGCAACTTCGGGATAGCCTTCACGGTCAGCCTGGCGCGACATTGCCAGATACATACCCACCTCGGTGCACTCGCCATTAAAATGGGCAGTGAGGTCGGCACGCATTTCGTCGTCGGTATCTTTTGCAACGCCTATCACATGTTCTGTAACAAATTGCAAAAGGGCTTCCTGATCGAGTTCTTCAAATTTTGAACGGGGAGCGCCGCACAACGGGCACTTTTCAGGAGCTTCGTCACCTTCGTGAATATAACCGCAAACTGTACAGATAAATTTTTTCTTCATAATTGTTTGATTTTGATTGTTGAACTTATTTATAGTTGTTTTGTATTGTCTGTTTATTACATTCCGGGCATAATCCCTTATAGCACACATCCACTTCGTCCAACTTGAAACCACCGGCCATATGCTCCGGCGGAATACCTACAGACAAAGGCATGTCAACTACCTTTCCACATGCACGGCACCAAAGATGCGCATGCGGCGTTTCAACATAGTCAAAACGGGCATAGCGGCGATCCATGCCAAGTATGGCTATAACACCCTTATCGGCCAGCAATCTCAACGTATTATAAACCGTTGTCAGCGAAAGCGTGGGCATAGTTGGCGACAGTACTTCAAATATCTGCTCCGCCGTAGGATGTACCCTAAAATCAAGCAATGCCTTCAATACCGCGATACGCTGTGCCGACGGACGTATTCCGCGACCACTCAGCATAGAACTAATATCATACGGTTGATTTTGCATAACTTGTAATAATTATATTTTTGTAATCATTGCAAATATATATACTTATTTATTACCATCCAAATTTTAGAGCCTTAAAAATTTAACTTAACAATACTTAACAGTGTCAACTAAAGAATTAGTTGCACAACTAAGAAATTAGTTATACTTTTGCAAAAACCAATAACGCAATGAAAGCAGGAAGAAAAAAGAATACACTGACCGACAAAGAGCAGGTGTTGATGCAGCTGCTTTGGGAAAACGGCCCTATGTTTGTACGCGAAATGGTCAGCGCCTACCCTTCGGATCCACGCCCCCATTTCAACACCGTTGCAACTACAATACGCATACTGGAAGACAAAGGATACGTATCGCACGAAACGATAGGTGCCTCCCACCGATTCTTTGCAACAGCCGAAATGAAAGACTTCCGCGACCGTTCGCTAGCCGGCATTATCCGTGACTATTTCGACAACTCATACAAAAATGCCGTATCATCGCTTGTTGAAGACGACAAAATATCGCTGGCGGAGCTGAAAGAAATAATACAACTTATAGAATTAAAGAACAATACAAAATAAACAATGGGCCAACTTCTGTCATACACAATAAACAGCTCTGTATACCTTGCCATATTATATATAATGTATAAATGGTTCATTGCCGACAAAAACAACCCCGGCTTCAACCGCCACGTGATTCTGGCAATATACATAGCCGCGTTAACAGCCCCGCTGCTACCCGGAATAGCTTCGGCAGCCAACAATATAGCCGAACCGGCATTTACCGGCAACATACAGAATATGGGCACAAACAACATTGCATTGCCACAAGATACCGGCATCAAATACGGCTTTGCCGCAATTGCCATATGCATGTACGCGGCCGGCACGGCTCTCGCCCTGGCAGCCTCATTATTTACCTACATACGCCTTGTCAGGCTTATTCGCGGCGGAGAAAAAGCAACAACGGGCAAATACACCATAGTACTAAACACAAAACAAAAAGAAGCACCCTTCAGCTGGTTCAAATACATTGTACTGAACAAGGCCGACTACAACCTTCCCAACAGCTACATACTGACACATGAGAAATCGCATATCGACCACCGGCACTGGGCCGACCTCGTACTCGCCGAAGCATTCATCATACTGCAATGGTTTAACCCTGCAGCCTGGCTTATGCGCGAAGAACTAAAAACCGTACATGAGTACCAGGCCGACGCAACAGTTGTCAAATCGGGATGCGACATACACGAATATCAAATGCTATTAATAAAAAAGGCTGCCGGCGCGCGATTCCCGTCACTTGCCAACAGCCTGAATCACAGTAAACTTAAAAAACGTATAACTATGATGTACAAATCAAAATCAAGAAAAAGCAACAAATTGCTAGTTTTTGCAACCGTTCCGGCCCTTATTGCGGCCTACTGCCTGACAACCAACCCGGCATTTGCATCAGTTTCCGACAAAATAGCCGACACGCAGCTGGCTCCAACCGGAAATGACAAAGATAGCGAAAAAAACACTTCAAGGCAAACAACGCTTATCACTGTAACAAAAAACAGTTCCGGACAGCCCGACTCCGCATCAACTATTTCAGAGTACGACAATACAATAATCGAAATCGACGGAAAACAATATCCCGGCAGCGAGATAAACCGAATAAACAAAAACGCAATAACCCAAATAATAGTAAAACGGAACAATGCGGACGGGTCGAAGAAAATCACCTTAATGACAAACGGAAACAACATATGGCTGTCGCAAGACTCTGCAACACATTCCATCAACACCACGCCGGCAACAACCACCCTGGAAATAGACGGAAAAATTTACCCGAAAAGCGCCATGAGCCGCGTAAATCCAGACGCAATAAAACGAATCACGGTTACTAAAGACATCCCCAACCAACACGACAAAATCACCATAAAAACAAAGTCAGGCATGAACATATGGCTTCCTGACTCCACCGTACAGAACCAATAGGATACTGTTTCCTATAGAATAATGCCGTTGCATTTTTAAACAAACGCAACGGCATTATATTTTACACAATAATCCCGGGCTTGCGCCACGTTAGGCTTTGCCCGGGATTAATATATATTATATGTATAATAAACTTAAAAAAGCAATTTGTCAAAGCATTTACGGAATAAGGCCGTATGCCCGGAAAACTTTCTGAATCTTTTCCAAGCCTTCGGTAACCTGCTCCTTTGTATGTGTTGCCATAAGCGAAAAGCGTATAAGCGTATCCTGTGGCGCAACAGCCGGCGACACAACCGGATTTACAAAAACACCGTCCTCCAGCAAATCGCGCGTAATGCCAAATGTCTTGTAGTTATCGCGCACAAACAAAGGAATGATAGGCGTTGACGTATGCCCTATCTCGCAGCCCATTGCACGGAAACCCTCAAGGGCATAATTTGTCATTTCCCACAAATGCTCCTGACGTTCCGGCTCCTCCTGCATCAGCTCAAGAGCCTTGAGCGCGGCTGCTGTAGCTGCCGGCGTAGGACTGGCGGTGAAGATGTATGAGCGAGAATGATGCCTTAGGAAATTTGTAATTTCTTTGTCGGTGGCAATAAATCCGCCAAGCGATGCAAACGATTTCGAGAACGTGCCCATAATGAGGTCTACATCGGCAGCAACACCTTGTGCATGACACACACCGCGGCCACCCTCGCCAAACACCCCTATGCCGTGGGCCTCGTCAACCATAACGGTTGCATCATATTTTTTAGCCAGCTCCACAATTCCCTTCACATCGGCAACGTCGCCCTCCATCGAGAACACCGAATCCGTAACGATAAGCTTAGCCTTGTCTGGCTCGCACTTCTGAAGCTGCTTTTCCAACGAGTCAAGGTCGCGGTGACGGTATTTCAGCTTTTTGCTGAACGACAGCCGCAGCCCCTCGATAATGGAAGCATGGTCTTGTTCGTCCCACAATATATAATCCTCGCGGCCTGTAAGCGTAGACACAACGCCCAGATTCACGCCGAAACCGGTGGAATATATCATAACGTCCTCTTTGCCTATATATTCGGCTATGCGCGCCTCAAGCTCTTTATGAATATCCAGTGTACCGTTCAGGAACGGCGAACCGGCGCATCCGGTTCCATATTTACGCGTAGCTTCAATAGCCGCTTCTTTAATCCGCGGATCGTTAACAAGCCCGGTATAGCAATTCGAACCGAACATAAGCACTTTCCGGCCGTTTATTGTAACTTCGGGATCTTGTTCGCTCGATATAGCCCTGAAATAAGGATATATACCGGCAGCTTTTGCCTTCTGCGGTTCTTGATATTTGTCGAGTTTAGCTTGAAGTAGCTTCATAATTATTGCTTTGGCAACTTACCAGAGATTATTGTGATTATTTACAGAAAGCCGGTGACAGCGCTCAAAAGCAGAAATTAAAATATGCCTACCCGGCCTAAATACAGGCTGCAAAGATACGCAATATTTATTTTAACAGGGTAATTATTTGCTTTTTTTTTGCAAAAACATCAAAAAAGCACCTTAACGTCACAACGTTAAATTCAATTTATTGTGTTAAAAATTAGGCAACAATTTGGCATATACAAAATTTGTTTATACTTTTGTAACACCAAAATTCAGCACTTCATAGTTGAACATTCTTTATATTATTAACCATAAAATTTAACAAAGCCCCTTTTTGCCGGGCAACCTTAAATTGAAAAACTATTAACGTACCGTATTTGAAACTTTATTAACGCACAAGAAGCATAACGGAACTATAAATTTAGCAATTGAAATCTCTGAATTTTCTTTTACAATAGATAGTAGTTTCCCATGATTTCTGTTAAAAACAACATACATTCCCTATTGCTGCCGGTCAACACATAAGGTTCAAATACAACGAGGAATATAACCACTTATCACAAAAAACAAACAGCATGAAAAATTTTACTTCTTTATTTGTAGCTGCTTTTGCATTTGCGCTTAGTGCAAATGCACAGGGACTAGTCCCTGAAGACATCGAAATCGCCAATCCTTCGTTCGAACTGGCCAACGAAGCCCTTGGTGACGACGTAAAAGCCCACCTTGTAGGCTGGGAAGTAGACGGCCCAAACAAAAACGACTGGGCTCCGCGTGCACACACAAACAGCGCTTTCGAAGGCGACTGGTATGTACGCATGGTTTTAAGTTCAGGCAACATCGAACCGGGAACACGGATCAGACAATATGTTGAAACAGGCAAAGGCCCCGGCGTATACGTGCTAACCGCCGCATGCAACGTTTCGCGCAACGCTTGGCGTGGCAACATCGACGCTCTAGACAACGTTTTTGGCGGCCTCTGGATTGTTGACAACGATGACGCTCCCGAAGACGTTGAAGGACGCGGTTTCTGCAAAATAGGCGAATGCCTCGGTGACTGGAAACCCCAAACTATTGTTTACAAATCGGAAGTTGACCAGCCTTTCCTTGAAATAGGCTTCGGTATTCCGTCTGCATCAAACGGCAACCCCAAAGGTATCCTCCAATGCGACGCTTTCAAACTGCAGTATTTCAATACCGACGACGTTGAAGCAGTAAAGGCATACCTCAACGGCGAATCAGGCATTGACGACATCTATGTAGCTCCTGAAGTTAAAGATAACAAATACTACAACCTTCAGGGTATGGAAGTTGCCGAACCTACAACCGGCCTTTACATCCACAACGGTAAAAAAGTTTTTATCAAAAAGTAATACGGTGAAAACTACTATCTATTGACATAAATGAAGAAAACACTTTTCTTGGCAGCTGCAACGCTTCTGCTGGCCGGGCAATGTTTAGCGCAACGTGCGATGGACAAGCTCGACAGAGGGCTTGTAGCTGTCTCAGCAAATAACGGTGTACTTGTTAGCTGGCGCGTGTTTGGCGAAGATGCCGACAACGTCCGCTTCAACCTATACCGCGACGGGGCACTACTCAACAGCGCCCCCCTTTCTGTATCAAACTACACCGATGCAAGCGGCTCCGTATCCAGCCGGTATGTTGTAAAAACAGTTATAGACGGAGTTGAAAAAGAAACATCAAAGCCGTCCATAGCCATGCCCGGAGGATACTTGGAAATCAAGATTGCCGACGTGCCTTCAAACAAGGACGGAAGCAATATTTCCAGCCACTACGAACCCAACGACGCAACAGTGGCCGACCTTGACGGCGACGGTGCAATGGAAATACTAATAAAACTGCGCAACAATACCGACGCGGCAAACAGCTATTCCATAAACAACACCGACTACGACATTATTCAGGTTTACAAACTTGACGGCACGCTGCTGTGGTGGATTGACTGCGGACCCAACATGGTCGACTTCCAAAGCAACGAAATAAACATTGCCGCTTACGACTGGGACCTTGACGGAAAAGCCGAGTGCGTGCTCCGCGGTGGCGACGGAATGGTGATACACCAGGCCGACGGAACCAGATATGTTGTAGGCAACCCCACTCAGAACACCCGAAACCAACTTGGCTTCGGCGGCGGCGGTCATTTCACCAGGGTTGGTGCCGAATACCTGCTGTACCTGAACGGGGAAACCGGCAAACCATACTCTGTATCGGAATACCCTTTGAAACGGCTTGAAGACGGGGAAACCGACCTGGAAAAAGCCTGGGGCGACGGCTACGGACACCGCAGCAACAAGCACTTCTTTGGTGCTCCATATCTTGACGGACGCAAGCCAAGCATATTCCTGGCACGCGGCATATATACACGCCACAAAATGATAGCCTACGACGTTGACCCTGCCACCCACAGGCTTGTTGAACGCTGGCGCTGGATAAACAACCAGCCAGGCTCGCCATGGTACGGGCAAGGCTACCACAACTATTCCATTGCCGATGTGGACTGGGACGGACGCGACGAAATTGTGTTCGGGTCGATGGTGATTGACGACAACGGACGCGGACTAAGCACCAGCGGACTGGGACACGGCGACAGCCACCACGTGGGTGACTTCAACCCGTATGTATACGGGCAGGAAATAGTGGCCTGCAACGAGGACAGGCCGTCAAACAACTACCGCGACGCAACAACAAGCAAATTATACTATCGCGTAACGGGGTCAACCGACGACGGACGGGCAATTGCCGGTAATTTCTCAAACGACTATCCTGGTGCACAATTCATCACTTCGCACGACAGCGGAAGCCTTATATCTACAGTAACCAACGGCCATATCGACGGCGCCTCGCCAACAAACGACGTGGCTCAGAATTTCCGCATATACTGGGACGGCGACCTGCTTGACGAAACATTTAACGGCCAGGCCGTAAGAAATTCAGCCGGTGTAATATACAAGTTTAAGCACGGTGCCATACAAACATTTACCGGCACCCTAACCAACAACGACACCAAGGCTACTCCCTGTTTCCAAGGCGACATTCTTGGCGACTGGCGCGAGGAGATAATACTACGCGCCGCCGACAACAAGAGCATACGCATATACTCTACGTCAATACCTACCAGCTACCGACTGTACACGCTGCTTCACGACCCACAATACCGCAACGCGATGGTATGGCAGATGAACGGCTACAACCAGACACCACACCCCAGCTTCTTCCTGGGCGAGTTGGAAGGTATTACGCAGGCTCCGCCATCGCCAACAATGACCGGCCGCGAGGAAGTTACCGGCAGCATAGGCACAAGCCATAACGGCAAGAGCCTTGTGTTTGCAGCCACATCCGACGCTACGGCCACAGTAACCGACGGCGCATCGCCGGCACTATTCGTAGACAATGCACCCACATGGGTTCAAGGACACGACGATAACGACAACATCAGTTACGAATGGTACACACACTCTCTTGTCGGAGGCGGTTTTGCCGGCGACATGAAACTGGTAAAACTCGGACAAGGCACACTGCTGCTGCCAACCGTACAACAGAAATACACCGGCGACACCGAAATATGGGGCGGCATGATTACCTTCGACGGCGATATGCCAAACAGCCATGTATGGATGAACCGTTTCACCGCACTGTCGTCAAACGGGGGCAAGTTCGGAAAAGGCATTGAAATGACATACGGTTCAGAGCTGCGTATAGGCAACGTTAACGAAGCAGGATCGGTAACCACTACCGACCTCGTGCTCGGTTTCGGCTCACGGATATGCCTCGACCTGTTTGCCAACGGCATAAAGGCCGACCAAATCAACGCCACCACCCTAACCATCGAGAAAAAGACATGGGAAAACGGACCTGAATACAATGCCCCGATTATTGTATTTAAACCTCATCCCCTGGATGGTGCTTCCAAACTGGCGGCAGGCAGCTATCTGTTAGGCTCGATAGGAAATGTAGTAGGAAATCTGGGCGACATCGTTATCGAAGGCCTTAACGGGCAAAAAGCCGCACTGGCACTTACCGACGGCAAACTGTATCTGAACGTGACAGACTCGCGAGAGGCAACCGAAATTGTATGGACCGGCGCAAACGGCCCTACATGGGACGTTGAGAACTCCGAAAACTTCAAAATCAGCGCTACTGGCGAAACAACCGCGTTTGTAAGCGGCGACAAGGTTATTTTTGATGATACAGCCGTAGGCACAACCATCAACCTGCCTGAAACCATCTTCCCTTCTGAAATAGTGTTCAACAACAACTCGAAAAACTTTACTATAACAGGTAGCGGATTCGGAGGCAACTGCAACATTGAAAAGAAAGGGACAGGAAGGGTTTCGCTGAAAAACAACAGCACGTTCACCGGAAGCATACAGATTAACAACGGCGTGCTCGAAGCCGTACAACTCGGAGCCAACGAAGGAACGTCAACCGGTGCTCTCGGCCAATATACCAACGAAATTACGTTGAACAACGGCGGCACGCTGGCCGTGACACAGACAGGAAAGATGAGCCACCCAATTGTTGCCAACAACGGCGGCATTGAAGTGGGCGCATCTGCCACAGTTACCATGACCGGCGCTTCCGTAACCGGCAACGGCACCCTGATAAAATCAGGAAGCGGCCAATTGAACTTCATGCTGGCCAACAAAGTGCAGACACTGCGCATTGACGAAGGCCGGGTTTACGACGAAGGCGACAAGCACAAAGTTGCCTCTACCGTCGTATTCAATGGGAACAAGGTTGAACTGTTACACAAAAACGACATATATTCCTACTGTTCCGACCTTACCAACTTTGAAGTTCCCGAAGGCAAATCGGGCAAACTGTCAATGGACGGACGCTGCGAATACAAGGGCTCACTCACCGGCAAAGGCTCGCTTGAAGTGGTTTCTACAAACGTACGAAACTTCATTACAGGAAACTGGAGCGAATTCGAAGGCACTTTGACAGCCTCGCGTACCGACGGTTCGTTTGACTTCTATAACGACAAAGACCTTGCAAAAGCAACACTGTCAATAACCATAGGGTGCATATTCAAAAACACCGAGTCGCAAAACAACCGTGTCAAGAACGCCAATATGAGCATCGGGGCCTTAGCCGGCAACGGCAGCCTTGGCGGACGTGGAACCTATACAATAGGCGGACTGAACACCGACACTTCGTTCGGCGGACAATTTGCCAAGGACATCAACATTGTCAAGGAAGGCACAGGAACACTAACCCTGAGCAAGACACAGGCCGACATGGGTACTCTGGCATTAAATGCCGGTACAATAATGCTGCGTTCTACTTCGGAAAGCCAGAAAGAATCAATGACCGGCAAAAGCGATATGACCGTAAAAGGCACCTTGGCCGGAAGCGGATATTGCGCCAATCCGACAGTTACATTCGAGGCCGGCTCGGCACTCTGCCCAACAAGTACGATAAAACGCAATACGTTCCGTTCAATCAACTTTACAGGAAACCTGGTTATGAATACCGGTTCGGAGCTCGTTTTTGAAATTATTGACAACACCAAATACGGCCGGATAAATGTTGACGGCAACATGGCACTGAACGGAACCGTGAAAGTTACACTTGCCGAAGACTATAAACCTGTTATTGGCGACGAATTCACTTTGTGGACAGCAGGCAACGCAACGTCTGTACCCACCCTCATCCTGCCGGAACTACCCGAAGGCCTAGGTTGGGACACCAGTGCGATAACATCTACCAACGGTGTTTTGAAAGTTGGTGAATTCTCCGGCATAAACGACATTGCTGCCGACGAACTAGTTAACTGCAAAGTTGTAACCACAGACGGAACCATAATCAGGGAATTCACGTCAAAAGCGTCGGACGTAATTAACGAATGCAACGGTTTACAGTACGGAACCTACATATTAGTTCTAACAGGTTCCGACTTCAGCCTAACCCATAAAGTTGTGCTGAAATAAGCCTACGCTTGCATATAACCCAAACAAAGGGCCGCGCAAATTTCACAAATGCGCGGCCCTTGCTATTTAACGTAAATTCAGCATAACACCCGTGAAACACCTGTATATCGGTATGATACGTATGGCAAATATGCAATTACCGTACATGGAACATCTTCAAGGCACATACACATACATCACCCCGGCATCATCCCGACTAATCCCCATAAGGAACAAGACAATAGTTTGTTGTCATATATATTTGAAATATGACCGGAGGCCATACATATGTTAAACCCCACCGTGGCGAAGCATCGGTGGGGATGCAAACAGCTATAAGAACCTCGGTGAGGTTCCATGTGAAAATAGTTTATATCGAATTCACGTTACTTATTATTGCCAATATCGCACAAAACGAACTGGCGGGTTGCATCTTTGAATAGTTAAGCATTCCACGACGTGGGCGAGCACAAAAAGCGCGAGGCCTCATCGGGGGTTTACACATGTATGGCCTTCGGACAATGCCTATAGCTAGGGGAATACGCGGATTATCCCGGCAAGGCCTCGTCAGGGAGTCAGGCAACTGTTCGCCATGTAGCACAGGCCGAAATTTCACGAGTACTATGATTCTGGCCTAGCTCCGGTTAAATCAGGGCTGTTTGTTAGCAAATTTTTGTTCGTCCGATTGTTCTGTATGCTGCACAGACTTCATCTTCAACTTAACCATGTCGAAGCCCTGGCCATAAACACCGTTTACATTTGCCTGTGTTATGAACGCATCCTTGTCTACCGATTTAACAATACGGAATATTGTTACGGACTCAATTTTACGGCACATTACAAGCAGCACCTTAACCTCGTGACGCGAATACCACCCCATACCGTTTAGTACAGTGCATCCGCGGTGCGCCTCGTTATTTATGGCGTTGGCAATTTCTTCCCAGCGCTGCGATATGATGGTGAACTGCACGGCACGACGGTTTGTATTGATTACCTGGTCGGCCATAAATGCCGCCAATATCGTTACTACAAGGCCATATACAATATTGTCTATGCTGTGGAAAAGGAAATAGCTTGAAGACACTATCAGGAAGTCAACATACAGCATGGTACGCCCTATCGACACGTTGGTATGTTTCGAAACCATTGCAGCCACTATATCGGTGCCGCCCGTAGACCCGTTGTGCGTAAACACAATGCCTATACCCACACCGCACATCATAGAACCGATAATTATATTCATAAATGTCTGCTGTTCAATCAACGGTTCCGGGAACAGGGGCTGCATCAAACCTATAAGTCCGTTTAATATGGTAGCACCGAAAATTGTACGCAAAACAAACTGCGTGCCCACAAGCTTGTAGGCAAATGCCAGCAACATAAGGTTAAGCGAATATGAAGTGATAGCAACAGGAATACCCGTAAGAAAGTAAACCAGCGAACCGATACCTACCAAACCGCCAATAACCACTCTTTCAGGAAGTACAAACGCGGTGAAACCAAATGCATAAATGCATAAACCAAATATAATCAGCACATAGTCCCTGCTCGACATCCATATGTTACGGCTATTGAAACGCATTTCCGAATATTTTTAGTTTGTAAAAATTAAATATAGATTAAACTGAAAAACGGAGATTTATTATCAGCATTTTCAGCTACAAAATTAATCTCCGTTATTTGAATTAGCAAAATTTCAGCTTATTTATTTTTTATTTTCACTATAAGGCAATCGGGCATACGGTAAGCCACACCCATGGCATCGAAACGGGCCAGATGGTCAGGCAAACGCAGCCAGAATTCTGCTGGAGTTATACGTTTTTCTGTATCGGCGTTCCATGCTGATTCCGACAGGGCCAGCATACGCGGCAAAATCTGTGTATAAATGCGCTCCATTGTAGGTATGTACTCACACCATACATTGCCTTGAAGTCCGTTTATAAGTCGCTGCTGGCTGGGCGACAGGCCCTCACGCGGATTTAACGACAATATCTTGTCAATTTCGGCATCGGTTTGCGGATAGTCGAAATACAGGCACGATGTAGGCGTACAGGTGACATGTTTCCCCGACTCTGTAGCCGCACTGACAACAGCCCTGTTGTCGCCACGCCACCACATTATGGCTGTCTCCGACCCAAGGCCGTCGTAAGCAATCTCGTCCCATCCGATAAGCGTACGGTTGTTATTACGGAAAAACAGTTCCATCTGTCTGACAAACCAGGCCTGAAGTCCTTCGGGCGAATCAATATCGTGCTCAAGCATACGCTGTTTGCAATGGGGACAAGACTTCCATACGGTTTTATCCACCTCGTCACCACCCATATGCACATATTTTGATGGAAATATATCGAACAACTCGCTATACACGTTTTTACAGAATTCAATAGTTTCATCCTTACCTGGGCATATAGACGAATTAGGTTTGCCATTGCATGAAACTTCGGGATGTACAACCGTCAGTATGGTACTGTGCCCGGGCACATCGAATTCCGGAACTACCTGTATGCCTCGCGCGGCGGCATAACTGACAATATGCCGTAGCTGCTGCTTGGTATAAAAACCGCCATAAACAGAATCACCGTTCTCGCCTGGACGCATTCGGTCGCGAGGTATACGCATTGAAGCATCATTAACCGATGCTGCCTCACATGCCGAATCCATTTGATTGAAAACACGCCAGGCGCCCCGGCCGGTAAGTTCAGGATAACGGTCAATCTGCACACGCCACCCCTGGTCGTCAATCAAATGCCAGTGAAAAACCGACAGTTTGTAAAGCGCCATGAGGTCTATATAGCTTTCAATCTCGTCAATAGTCCAAAAATGCCGCGACGAATCAAGGTGCAGGCCCCTCCACCAGTAGTCAGGCGCATCATAAATATCTACACACTGTATGGACAGAAACTTTTTTCCGGCATCTTTTTTTGCAGCCGGAGGCAGAAGCTGCCTCAATGAGGCAATACCGTTTATTATACCGTTATAGTCGGCAGCGCTAATAACGGCCTTGTCTGTAGATACAACAAGACGGTAAGCCCCTTTTACAGACAGCAGCGAGTCGGGAGCCGTTAACAAAAGCAATATGTCAGCCTTGTCATTATCAGACACCACTACCGGTTTTCCATAATGCGACAAGCATCCGGCCAGGTAGTCGGCAGCCATGGACAACGACGTATCGGAAACTGCCACTGCAATATTCTTATTATCAATTTTTAATTCACCCTGAAGCTGCACCATCGATTTCGGATTCGGAATAACGGACACACGCTTTTGCTCGGCGTTCCGCGACTTTGCACACACACCGACAGGCATCATTAAGGCCAATGCCGCAATAATCCACCCTGTTACTTTACAAATCAGTTTCATAGCTGTTATTTTATGAAGTTTATTTCAGATAGCGTTTTGTAAGCGTCTTATACGCTTTGTCGTTCTTTGCCTGTTTAATCCAACTGTTAAGCGAGTCGGCAACCCACGGGTGCCGCCCACCAGCTATCCATGACTGGAACTGCGAAAACGAAATATACACCGATATATCGGCTTGCGGATAATCCTTTATCAATTGTCTGGCAACACGCTCGTTTATTACCGCATGCTTTATCTGCCCCATAGCCGTAAGGATAAAAAGTTGCTCAGCACCGTTTACAGAATCGGGACGTACATAAATGGTATCGCCTATTTCCTGCGACAAGTTTGAAATGCGGTCGGCAACCGACGAGCCGGCAATAACCCACACCGTGTCGCCAGCCAGGTCGAGCTGTCGCTTCACGGGAGGTTTTTTCGTTACCGAATCGCGCAATTGCACCAGAACCTGACGGTCGGTCATGACAGGTTCCAGAAAATTAAGTTTTTCGCGATATTGATAAGTAAGAGGTATATCGGCCACAAGGATGTCGTAGCTGCCCTTATCCAGATTTTCAAGCGACTGCGAAAGCGACACAACAGGATGAAACCTCAATGTAAGCCCATGCCTGCCGGCAATATAGTTCAGCAAATCGTAATTAAAGCCGCCAAGTGTGTCGGCATATGTATAAAACGATAACGGCGAATACTCTATTGCAACATCCAAAGTGTCTGTTTCGGCAGAACCGGTATCGGAACCGGCATGACTATGCTGGCATTTGCGTAGCGAAACCATGGAAATAACAGCTACGGCAAGCGCTACTACGTAAATTACAGACCTAGTATAAAGGAATTTAAGTTGTTTCATGGCATTATAACTACGTTTTGGGCAATAGTGCCGCTAGTTAGGGAAGTCTACCGACAAACCTATCTGGAACCGGCGCGGATTCAACGGATAATGTGGCATTGAGAAATAATTATTTCCCATAAGCCCCTGATTGACATGCGACATCATTACAAAGAAACGCACTTTGCTTAATTTCATATTGGCGAATACGTTCATTAACGGATAGTTACCGCACTCAATTTCACGCTGGTTATAGAACGCCATAGTTCCGGGCTGGTAACTCACCGACATGTATTTTGTATAATAGTCGCAATCAACTCCAAGCTGTACGCCAAGAACCTTGGCTATACGGAAATTAAATGACAAATTTGAATATATAGACAATTTAGGCAAAGGAATCACCGTCTGATCGGCCGATGCCTGATAGATAACCCTGTTATCCCATACCACAGGGCCAAAACGGAATGTCTGCCCTACAGATGCATGCAGCACCTGCACCGACCCGGAGTGCTGTACCGGCATACAGTCTGCATTAAAATAAATAAGGTTCTGTACATTCTCAACACCAATATTCACTAATGTTCCCGTACGGTTCACTTTAAACTTTCCGCCAAGGGCAACCCGGCGTGTTTTTCCAAAATCATTTTTCCATATAAAATGATTTGAAACAAAATTATTCATCAAGTAAGGAGCCTCCGTATTAGAAAACCTGCCATATGCGGTTATTCTTACAGAATCGCCAAACAAGCGGAAATGGGTAGACAGGCTTCCGTCAACATCCACATCGCCAACCACCGGCCCAAGCAAACCGAAACGCGCCGTAGCCTGATATGTGAATATTGAACCTTGCTGCTTTGTAAGCTGTCCGCCAACATATACAAGGTTGTGCGTAATTGACGGCCTTACCTTTGTCTGGTAAGGATAAGGCGTAAGCCCTTCCGGAAGTTCCGGCATCCGGTCGAGCGTGTCAACCGCCTGTTTGTACGAGCGAACCTTATGGGTGACAAACGCTGACAGCCCGAATTTGGCAAACTTGTTGAATTCCTCCAGAAGCTCAACCCCCAACGTATTGGCCAGCGACCAGTACGACGTACAGTCATGCGAACCGTCCAGATTAAGGTAGGTTGCCTTCCAGAACTTGTTGTCATCTTTTATCCCGTCGTGGAAAATACGCTCACCCGAGTTATAGTCGAGCGTCCAAACAAAACGCATCACCGGTATGTATTCTCGCTGTACGGTTGTGTCGTCAATCTGTTTCTCACGCCAGAACCCCACCTTGTACTTGTTGTTAAGGTATAGTTGCTGTCCTTTTACACGGTTATGCGCACCGGTGAGGTTTGTAGGTATAGACTTGGGCTGTATTGTATTCTGCCCACCTTGCAACTGTGCCGGGTCGGTGATATATAAATCGTTGGTAATACCACCGTTGTCCTTGCCCATACGGTCCCAGTGGTTAAAATATCCCTGAAACTCGTACCGGTCGCCCATATACGACCCTGACAGCCCCCAGTTAAAATCTTTCACCGCCTGATAGTCGTAGCACCCTTTCGAATACAGAAAGTCGACCAAACCGCCTATCTGCGCACGCCGGTTAAAGTTACCGGAGAAAACACCATACAGACGCGACTGTTCGTCTTCGCGGCCACCAGCAGTGTTATACGACAGCAACGTCATCGGTATGCGCGTGTTGTAGAATTTCTGTTTGCTTCCAAGCTGAATCCAGTGCAGCACGGCATCGTTGAAGAAAAAGTCGCTCATAGGCAGCAACTCTGAGTATATAAGATTTCTGCCCGGCCCTCCGTAGTTTCCGGTAGTGGCATATGCCGGCGATATCAGCGACGGCACAAAACGCCGCGAATAATTCTGGAACATGGTATCGATTGTCGTCGGTTCCTGCAAACCCAACGGCTGAATCAGCTGCCAGGCATACGAACTGCCAGACTCAGGTTTCTTGCCCTGCCTGCCACCTTCATTTGTGCTCCTATCAGCGGCAGCATTGCCCGTCACTCCTGAAGCCGCGTCATATGACGGGTCAGGGTTCGGATCTATCATCTTCAACGATTGCGCACTCACAACCGATGTAGCTGCCAATGCTATTGCCACAATTGCAGAAACAGTTTTCTTCATGCGGCAAAGTTACGGAATTTTTGTATTATTCCGCAATTTTGTTACTGAAGGAATCGCGGTGCAAGGAAAAAGAGGCCGAACGACACCCCGAAGTTCCACCTGCCGCCATTAGCCGTTATATAGTTGCCGTATGCCGACAGCCGTGCAAAAGGCAGCGAATACACGGCCTGCACCTCGGCCAGGCACGACCTGTCACTGAACCAGTCGCCATAACGTCCGGCCGGCCCAACGGAGGATGTTTCCGTATATACCGGTTTTACCATACGCCACGGCTGGAACAGATGGAATTCGCCACGAACCTGAAACGATGGCAACGGCATCCAAACCGGCTGGATACCCACAGATGTGTATTGCGGAGCACGCAGCTTCGGGTTGTATGTACAATGTGTTGATGCAGTTGGCGAAAATGCCGGCAGCATGGCAACCGTGGCCCCGTATGTATTGAACATGTGCTGTGTCGATGCAACAGTTGTAGCCTGTGCACCGATACTGAAATTCTTATTTATATTCCAGTATTTTTTTACCGTAACCTCAGCCTGCAACCACTTGCGGCCGTTATCGCTCTGCTTATAAAGTTTGTCGTTTTCCGGATAATATACCGACTGACCTATTACACCAAACGCAGATAGCTTCAAAAACGATCCGGCTGTGGGATAAGTTATATCGTTTAGGTTAGAATATTCATAAAGCAAGCGCAATTGCGCCAAGTCGAGAGTAAGGCGGTCCTTAGGCTCGCCGTTTTTCTTTATATTGCTATAAAAACGTTTGCTTACACGTCCGCCTCCTGCCGAAATTTCCATTTTTCCACAACGCCCTGTGGCTATACCGTACGAAAAGCGTCCATACAAGTCGGATGAAGTCAGCAGGGTTTCCCTGTCGTTGTAGAACATCGGGGTACGGTCGTACGACTTATGACGCGACACCGCGCCGTAAAATTGCAGGTAGGAAGGTATTGTTGTGGCAAAACTCAGCCTGGCCCTGGCAGCTGCCGCCATATAGCTCTGCCCCACCCATCCGTCAGCCTCAACAGAAAACGAATTGAAGCTAAGGGTATTATACCCTACCGAAGCGAACATCATTGAACTGGAATTGGAACTGAGGTATCCGCCAAATCCAAGATTAAAGCTGTTTTTTATATCGGCTTTCAAGTTTAGGGTAAACGTAGAGTCATTCCTGTTCCAACGGGCCTTTGGCACAAGGTTGCGCAATCGTCCGGAAGTTACGGCACGGTAATATGCATCCTTAGCCTCGGCCATGTCAAGGGTATCACGCGTACTACGGGTGAATATATACCTCAGGTATTCGTTTTGCCGTTGCGACGCACCGGTTACATTTACGGAATCGAACGTCACATAATGTTCCGTCGAATTAAACATTGCGCGTCGGAGCTGCCTGGTTTTTACCGGCATTCTCGATGTGACACGGGCTTTTATGGAATCCATCATTCCCATGGCTGTTTCATAACCTATGCGGTATATTTCGGCATATTGGTCGAAGTCAAGTATTCCAAACTGCTGCACAGGCACATGAATCTTTATTCCTTCATCAGCCGGTAGCGAATAATCGTTGTTCTGTATAATCATGTCTTCCACCTGCTGAAGCACGTCGTTGCGCATAGGTTTTTTGTCAGGAGCGCTTACGTCAACACCTATCATTATATCGGGTGCAAAATCAGACCGCATAACATCAACAGGAAAATTGTCGTATATGCCTCCGTCGTAAACCAGCACCGAATCAAGTTCAATAGGCTCGAATACTAACGGAAATGTCATCGAAGCCCTTATTGCATCGCCTACAGAACCACTGGAACACACTATTTTGTGCTTGTTGTACACATCGGAAGCCACACATCTGAACGGTACAAAAAGCCGGTTAAAGTCGCCTCCGCACTGCGCGGTGTGCGCGGCAAACAACTCCATGAACGCAAAATTCATTGGCAACGGGCTTATCAGGCTTGAAGGCAGCACGGTTTTGCTGCCTCCCGGTTTAAGGTTCAGATTCAGCGTGGCCATACGTGGAACCGGGTCCGGCTTCTCGTAAAGATAAACATAATCAGGGTCAATCACCCCGGTAGACCAATATCCGAAACTTTTCGAATTAATAAGGTCAAGCATTCTGCCAGGCGTGTATCCGCATGCATACAGGCCCCCAACAATAGCCCCCATAGACGTTCCTGTAATATAGTCGATAGGGATATCGTTATCTTCAAGAGCCTGTATAACCCCTATGTGGGCAATGCCCTTTGCTCCACCGCCGCTAAGCACAAGTCCCACCGACTGTTGCGCCAAAGCGGCAAAACTTACAAAAGAAGCAGTAAGTAAAACAGATAAACGTGTTAAATAAACGCTTATACAGTTGCGGCTAATAGTTGAACGTGTTTGAACCATCAGAAATGAACGAGTCTTTAAATCCTATGAAATATAACACTCCATCGAGTCCAATGGTTGAGATGCTTTGCCCGGCAGTTGCCTTTACTTTGGGTTTTGCATGAAACGCTATGCCCAAACCGGCCGTTGTAAGCATGGGCAGGTCGTTTGCCCCGTCACCAACAGCTATTGTCTGGGCTATATTTATATTTTCCACCTGGGCCAAAAGGCGTAGCAGTTCGGCCTTTCTGCGCCCGTTTATTATTTCACCAAGATACCGGCCGGTAAGCCTGCCGTCCTGTATTTCAAGTTCGTTGGCATAAACATAGTCAAATCCGAACTTATTTTTAAGATAGTTTCCAAAATATGTGAAACCACCTGAAAGTATGGCTGTTTTGAAACCGGCACGCTTCAAAACGCACATCATGCGCTCCACACCTTCGGTAACCGGGAGCTTCTCGGCAATATCGCGCATAACAGACTCGTCCAGACCTTGCAGCAAGGCCACACGCTCGCGGAAACTCTCGTCAAAATCAATTTCGCCACGCATTGCACGGGCTGTAATTTCCTTAACCTTGTCGCCCACGCCTGCACGCACTGCAAGTTCGTCAATAACCTCGGTTTCAATAAGCGTGGAATCCATGTCGAAGCAAACCAGCCTTCGGCAACGGCGGTACATAGTGTCCTCCTGTAACGAAATGTCAAAATCCTCCGTTGCAGACAGCCTCATGAATTCCGACTGCATCTGCTGCAAGTCGGTTGGGTTGCCTCGCACAGAAAACTCTACACATGCCCTGGCCTTCGACTCTACGTCTTCATCAAGTGGGGCGCGCCCGGTGAGACGCTGTATTGAATCTATGTTCAGTTTCTGCGCAGCTATTATATTTGTCACCGACGCTATTTGCCGTGCCGACAGCCTGCGGCCCAATATTGTAACAATCCACCGGTTCTTGCCCTGACGCTTCACCCATTGCTCATAGTCGTAGCGCGTTACGGGCGTAAACTTAATCTGCACACCAAGTTCTGACGCTTTGAAAAGCAGCTCCTTCATTATGTTTCCCGACACTGACGCATTTGTTTTAAACAAAAGGCCTAGCGATAACGTGTGGTGTATATCGGCCTGGCCTATGTCGAGAATCGAGGCATCGTAACGCGCCAGTACTTCGGTAAGCGCCGATGTCACACCCG